>VBFO01000083.1:635-22817 GCA_005881025.1 Chloroflexota bacterium
GTAGCACCCTGCAGGGAATCATGTTCATCATCATCGGGCTCGTCGAAGGCATGTACTTCATCAACCTAGCCTTTGGCGCCCTCTTCGTATTCGCCATCGGTAAGTGAGTCACGGGGTGTTCTTGGATGCAGGGCCGCTCTCGCTGGACGGCACCTTCATCGTTGAGATCGTGGGTTTCCTGTTGATGCTCGCATTCCTGAATTACGTGCCACTGAAGTTTGTAGGCATCCCGAAGCCGGTATTTCGCTGGATCATTGACATTGCTGAGACGCGGCAGCGGGAGATAACGGCCCAGCTCGAGAGCGCACGGAAGGAGAGAGAGGAGGCTGAAGGCCGCCTGAAGGAGGCCGAAATCAAGTTGGCGGAAGCCCGGTCGACGGCGCAAGCGGTGATAGATGGCGCCACCAGGTCGGGTGAACAGCTTCGAGCTGAACTGAAGGAGAAGGCTGAGGAGGATGCGAGGCGCATCACCGAGTCTGCCCGCAAGGAGATCGAGGCCGAGCGCGACCGCGCGCTTCAGTCGGTGCGCGGCGAGGTGGCGAGCCTGGTCGTGGCCGCGACTGAGAAGGTGATCGGCGAGACGCTGGACGTGACCAAGCACCGCCACCTGATCGACAAGGCGATCGAGGAGGTCGCGAGTGGCGACGGCAGCCGCTAAGAGATATGGCAGGGCGGTGTTCGAGCTCGCCCAGGCCGAGCGTGGCGTCGAAGCCTGGACGCAGCGGCTGGCCCAGCTGCGCGAGATCCTCGACGATCAGAAGGTGACCGCGGTCCTTACCAACCCGACCATCCCCACCGAGCGCCGCATGGACCTCGTGTCGTCAACCTCTCTGGACCCCGAGACCACCAACCTGGCCAAGCTCCTGATCGAGGCGGGCCGCGTCGAGGAGATCGACGCCATTGCCGACGAGTTTCGACGCCTCGCAGACGACGCCGCCGGGCGCGTTCGAGCGACCGTGACGACTGCTGTCCCGCTCGATGGCCGCGACCGCGACCGCGTCGCATCCGAGCTGTCGAAGCGTCTCGGCAAGGAAGTCACCATGAAGGTCGAGGTCGATCCGCGCATCCTCGGAGGCCTCAAGGTCCAGTACGGTGACCGGCTTATCGACGCCAGCGTCGCCACCCGCCTGCAGCAGCTGCGCCGCCGGCTGATTGAGGCCAGTTAGGAGAGAACCGTGGGTATCAGCACCAAAGAGATCTCGGAGGTCATCAAGCAAAGGCTCAAGGACTTCGACGCGAGCCTGGTCGCGACTGATGTCGGCCGCATTGTGGCCACGAGCGACGGAATCGCGCAGATCTACGGCCTCCAGAACGCCATGGCAGGTGAGCTGCTCGAGTTCCCGCACGACACCTACGGACTGGCCCTCAATCTCGAGGAGGACCAGGTGCGCGCCGTCATCCTCGGCGAGTTTGGTCACCTGCACGAGGGCGATGAGGTGCGCACGACCGGTCGCCTGCTGGAGGTCCCGGTGGGCGAGGCGCTGATCGGTCGCGTCGTCAACCCACTCGGCCAGCCCATCGACGGCAAGGGGCCGATCAAGACCAGCAAAACGCTGCCCATCGAGAAGATCGCCCCGGGCGTCATCACCCGCAAGCGCGTGGACAGCCCCGTGCAGACAGGTATCAAGGCGATCGACGCGATGATCCCCATCGGCCGCGGCCAGCGCGAGCTGATCATCGGCGACCGGTTCACCGGGAAGACCACGGTCCTGCTCGACACGATCATCAACCAGAAGGGCAAGGACCTCATCTGCGTCTACGTCGCCATCGGCCAGAACGCTGCCTCGATCGCGCGCGTGGCAGCGACCCTCGAAGAAGCCGGTGCGATGGAGTACACGATCATCGTGGCCGCGTCGGCCTCCGAGCCTGCGTCGCTCAACTTCATCGCCCCGTACGCCGGGTGCGCGATGGGGGAGTACTTCATGGAGCAGGGCAAGGAGGCGCTCTGCTGCTACGACGACCTCACCAAGCAGGCCTGGGCGTATCGCGAGCTCTCGTTGAACCTGCGCCGGCCGCCAGGACGGGAGGCCTACCCCGGGGACGTGTTCTATCTCCACTCCCGCCTGCTCGAGCGCGCGGCCAAGATGAGCCAGGCCAATGGCGGCGGCTCGCTGACGGCGCTCCCTGTGATCGAGACCCAGGCCAACGACGTCTCCGCCTTCATCCCCACCAACGTGATCTCCATCACCGACGGGCAGATCTACCTTCAGGCCGACCTGTTCAACGCCGGCCAGAGGCCAGCGCTCAACGTGGGCATCAGCGTCTCGCGCGTGGGCGGCGACGCGCAGACCAAGGCCATGCGGCAGGTCGCGGGCCAGATGCGGCTCGACCTCGCCCAGTACCGCGAGCTCGCTGCATTCGCCCAGTTCGCGTCCGACCTCGACAGCGCGACGCGCAACCAGCTCGAGCGGGGCGCCCGGCTGACCGAGCTGCTCAAGCAGGACAAGTACCAGCCTGTATCCCTGGGTCTGCAGGTGGCAGCCATCTATGCCGGCACGCAGGGGCACGTCGACAAGGTGCCGACTGCGCGGATCAAGGAGTGGGAGGCGGGCTTCGTCCGCTTCCTCAAGAGCGAGCGGCCCGGCGTGGTCGAGGAGATCGAGGAGAAGCAGGCCCTTGACGACCCGCTGTTCGAGCGGCTGAAGGCAGCGATCTCGACGTTCAACCACCAGTTCGGGGTCGAGGGCTACAACGACGTTCCGGACCCAGGACCGAGCAAGGCGGCCCCCAAGGCAGAGGCCAGGCCCGAGCCCAAGGCCGCGCCGAAGCCCCAACCAAAGGCTGAGGCAAAAACTGCGCCGAGACCGGCGCCCAAGCCTGCCGCCCCGCAGAAGGCGGCGGATGACGACGAGGGTGCACCGCGACCGTCACAGCTGGACCAGATCCGCTCCGCGCTCGAGGAGAAACCCAAGTCACAGCGGAAGCCCAAGGAAAAGTAGTTGCCTGCATACAGGGACATAGTCCGCCGCATCGACTCGATCAAGAACACGCAGAAGATCACCAAGGCGATGCAGGTCGTGGCCGCGACCCGGCTGCGCCGCGCGCAGCAGGCGGTGCAGGCGGCGCGGCCTTATGCCGAGAAGATGGTCGAGGTCCTGCAGACCGCGAGCGAGCGGGCGACGGAGTACAAGCATCCGTTCCTCATTCGCCGAGAGGGCAAGCGCGCGGTCATGGTGCTGATCACCACCGATAAAGGGCTGTGTGGCGCCATCAACGTCAACAACATCAGGGCGGCGACCCGCTTCATGAACGAGCACTACGCCGAAGGCCAGCGCTACGTCACCGTCGGCCGCAAAGGACGCGACTTCCTGCTCCGCTACCGGCGATCGGTCGTGGCCGAGGTGAGCGGAATCGCAGACCGGCCGACCATGGCACAGATCCTGCCCGCGATCACCGTCGCCCTGGACGAATACACCAAGGGCAACACCGATGCCGTGATCCTCTGTTACTCGAAGTGGATCTCGACCATGCGGCAGGAGCCGACGGTGCAGACGCTGATCCCGGCGGAGATCCCGCGCCGGGAATCGTCACAGCAGCAGCAGGGTCCACGGGCCGACTACATCTACGAGCCTGATCCGGAATCGGTGCTGGACGGCCTGCTTCCCCGCTACGTCGAAACGCAGATCTTCCAGGCTGTGCTGGAGAACAAGGCCAGCGAGTACTCGGCCAAGATGATCGCGATGCAGAATGCGACGAACGCAGCCGGTGACCTGATCGACGCACTGACGCTGTACGCCAACAAGGTGCGGCAGGCCGGAATCACCACAGAGCTGATGGAGATCGTGAGCGGCGCCGAGGCGATGCGCGCCGCCTCGAAATAGCAAAGGGGAGAGAGGTGGCCGAGACCAAGAAGAAGACGGGCGAGGGCAAGGTCAGCCAGGTCATCGGCGCGGTGGTGGACGTCGAGTTCCCGCCCGGCGATCAACCCGAGCTGTTCGAGGCGCTCGAGGTCAAGACCCAGAGCGGGCGCGTCGTCGTGCTCGAGGTGGAGGGCGCCATCGGCGACAACGTGGTGCGCTGCATCGCGATGGACGCCACGGATGGATTCCGCCGCGGCGACAAGGTGGCAGCGACTGGCGCACCGATCTCGGTGCCGGTCGGGGTGGAGACGCTCGGCCGAATGTTCAACGTGATCGGCGCGCCGATCGATGACGAGCCCGCGCCCGAAGGCATCACGCGCTGGCCCATCCACCGCGCCGCTCCACCGGTGTCGGAGCAGCAGGCGAAGGTCGAGATCCTGGAGACCGGGATCAAGGTCATCGACCTCATCTGCACGTTCGCAAAGGGCTCCAAGATCGGGCTGTTC
Organism: Chloroflexota bacterium; assembly: GCA_005881025.1. GTDB lineage: Bacteria > Chloroflexota > Dormibacteria > Dormibacterales > Dormibacteraceae > CF-54. Next base: position 4,942 of record VBFO01000083.1, read on the forward strand.
GGTGGCGCCGGCACGGGCAAGACCGTGATCGTGCAGGAGCTCATCCGCAACATCGCCTATCAGCACAAGGGCCGGTCGGTGTTCGCCGGCGTGGGGGAGCGGACCCGCGAGGGCAACGACATGTATCACGAGATGCAGGACGCCGGCGTGCTGCCGCAGACGGCGCTCGTTTTCGGACAGATGAACGAGCCGCCCGGGGCACGTGCCCGCGTAGGCCTCACCGGGCTGACGATGGCCGAATACTTCCGCGACGCGGAAGGAGCCGACACCCTGCTGTTCGTCGACAACATATTCCGGTACCTGCTCGCCGGTTCCGAGGTGTCGGCGCTGCTGGGGCGAATGCCCTCGGCGGTGGGCTACCAGCCGACGCTGGCGACCGAGATGGGGGAGCTGCAAGAGCGCATAACGTCGACCAGCAAGGGCTCCATCACGTCGGTGCAGGCGGTTTACGTTCCCGCCGACGACTACACCGACCCTGCCATCCAGACGGTGTTCGCGCACCTGGGCGCGACAGTTCGGCTGGAGCGCTCGCTGGTCGAGATCGGCATCTACCCGGCCATCGACCCACTCGGCTCGTCAAGCCGGTACGTCGAGCCTTCGATCGTCGGGCAGGAGCACTACGACGCGGCCCAGGGCGTGAAGAAGACCATGCAGCGCTACAAGGACCTGCAGGACATCATCGCCATCCTCGGCATGGAGGAGCTGTCGGAGGACGACAAGCTGGCGGTAGGCCGAGCGCGCAAGGTGCAGCGCTTTCTCTCCCAGCCCTTCAACGTTGCGCAAAGGTTCACAGGCCGGGAGGGCAAATCCGTTTCGGTGAAGGAGACGGTGCGGGGATTCAAGGAGATCCTCGAAGGCAAGCACGACGACCTGCCCGAGCAGGCCTTCTACATGGTCGGCACCATCGACGAGGCCCGGGCTCAGGGCGAAGAGATGAAGAAGCGGGGCCAAGGCTAGTTGCCAGTACCCCTCCGCGTCGTGAGCGTCGAGCGCAGCCTGTTCGAGGGCGATGTCGACTTCATCGTCGCCAACGGCGCCGACGGCGAGCTCGGGGTGCTGCCGCGGCATGCCGCGCTGATGACGATCCTCAAGCCCGGCTCGCTGAAGATCACTCACGGCGGACAGGAAGAGTTGCTCTTCGTCGGTGGCGGCTTCCTCGAGGTCCTGCCCGACCGGGTCACAGTGCTCGCCGACGTGGCCGAGCACGCGGACGAGATCTCGCTCGAGCAGGCCGAGGCCGCTCGCAAGCGCGCGCAAGAGCGGCTGGCCGGCACCCTCACGACGGCGGAGGAGGTCGAGTTCAACCAGGCCCTCGCGATAGCAGAGGCGCGCCTTCGGCTGGCGCGGGCACGCCGCGGCTAGAGGTTCGGCCTCGGACCAAATTCTGAAAATCACCGGTGGGGCCCAGCTTGCCGGTGATATCTGCGTCAGCGGCTCGAAGAACGCCGCCCTGCCGGAGATGGCCGCGGCGCTGCTGACCTCAGACCAAGTGGTCCTCACGAACGTGCCGCGAGTCACCGACACGCGACTGATGGGCGAGATCATCACCCGGCTTGGCGGGGCGGCAAGTGGGGAGGGGGAGGTCCGGATCGACGCCTCCGGCGCTCGCTCCAGCGAGGTTCCGGATGAGCTCGGGCGCCGCATGCGGGCCACCATCCTGCTCCTCGGCGCGCTGATCGGCCGCTTCCGCAAGGCGCGTCTGCCACGGCCCGGCGGCGATGACATCGGAGCCCGACGGGTCGAGCAGCACCTGCGCGGACTGCGCCAGATGGGCGCCCGGATCGAGGAGACGGAGACAGAGCTGGTGGCGGAGGCCCCGCGGTTGCGCGGGGCGCGGATAGTGTTCGATCTTCCGACGGTGACCGGCACCGAGAACATCCTCCTCGCGGCCGTGCTGGCGGAGGGCCGCACCGAGATCTTCAACGCAGCGCGGGAACCGCACGTGCAGGACCTGTGCTCGCTGCTCGGCAAGATGGGAGCCAGGATCGAGGGCATCGGCACCGAGCGGTTGGTCGTCGATGGCGTGAGGGAGCTGGGTGGAGCCGAGCACTCTGTGGTCCCGGACTATCTCGAGGCGGGCACCTACGCCATCGCTGTGGCTGCCGCCGGCGGTGAGCTGAGACTGGAGTGCAGCCGGCCCGAGGACCTGAACATCGTGCTCCTGAAGCTCGAGCAGGCAGGCGCGCACGTCGAGTCCGGCGAGGGCTGGTTTCGCGTCGGTCGCCGGCGCGACTCGCCGATCAAACCCACCGACATGTCCACGTGGCCATATCCCGGATTTCCCACGGATCTCCAGGCGCAGTACATGGCATTCATGACACAGGCCGAGGGCGAGACGGTGATCTCCGAATACGTTCACGAGAATCGTTTCCAGCATGTGAATCAGCTCGCGAGGATGGGAGCCAGCATCAGCGTCGAGGGGCGGTTGCACGCCTTCGTGCACGGTCCGTGCCGGCTGCAAGGCACCGAGCTTGCTGTGCCCGACATTCGATCGGGCGCTGCGCTGGTCATCGCCGCGCTCTGCGCCGAGGGTGAGAGCGTGCTGCGCCATGCCTGGCACGTGGCGCGGGGCTACGAGGACCTGGCGGGCAAGCTCGCGTCGGTCGGAGCTCGAATCGAAAACGTCACGGCCGAGAGCGATTCGAGCGCAGGGTCGCGAACGTACGAATGATGTTGTCGAAGAAGATAGGCATCGACCTCGGCACCTCGACGGTGCTGATCTATGTCAAGGGCGAGGGGATCGTGGTCAACGAGCCTTCTCTGGTCGCGGTCAATCGCGACGGCACACGCATCCTCGCCATCGGCCGTCAGGCGCAGGAGATGGTCGGACGAACCCCTGATGCGATCCAGGTGGTGCGCCCGATGCGGGAAGGTGTGATCGCGGACTTCGTGGTCACGGAGGGCATGCTCCACCACTTCATCGGCAAGGTGCAGGGCCGCCAGCGCCTGTTCAAGCCCGAGATCATGATCTGCGTCCCTTCCGGCGTGACCTCGGTGGAGCGGCGCGCCGTCACGGAGGCGGCAATCTCTGCGGGGGCGCGCCAGGCCTGGCTCATCGATGAGCCGCTGGCAGCCGCCATCGGTGCGGGCCTTCCGATCGCCGAACCGAGGGGCAACGCCATCTGCGACATCGGCGGCGGCACCACCGAGATCGCAGTCATCTCGCTGTCCGGGATGGTGGTCGCGCATTCGATCCGGGTTGGTGGCAACCGCTTCGACGACGCGATCGCCGCTTACATGAAGCGCAAGCACAACCTGCTGATCGGCGAGCGGTCGGCCGAGGAGCTGAAGATCACGGCCGGATCGGCGGTGACGATGAAAGACCCACTCGTGGGCGAGGTGCGTGGACGCGACCTCGTTTCAGGACTTCCACGCAACCTGGAGATATCCTCGAATGAGGTCGTCGAAGCGATACAGGAGCCGCTTCGGCTGATCGTCGGCGCGGTGCGCAGTGTGCTCGAGGAGACGCCACCAGAGCTGGCGGCTGACATCTTCGATCGCGGCATAGTGCTGTCGGGCGGCGGAGCGCAGCTGAGAGGGCTGGACCGTTACCTGGCGATGCACACGGGCATTCCTACGGTGGTCGCTGACGAGCCGCAGACATCGGTCGTGCGAGGCACCGGCCTTGCCCTGGAGAATTTCGAAGTCTTGAAGCGGAACCAGGCCTACCTCCGCTGACCGGCCTGCACATCGCGGTCGACGGCTACGGGCTGTTGCAGCCCCGCGCCGGCGTCGGCGTCTACACGAAAGAGATCCTTCACGCGATGGCTGTTGCCCGGCCCGACTGCCGGATGACTGTCTTCCTGCCCCGGGGCGTCGCTCCGCCTGAGGCGGCACCACCGCTCGCCTACCGTCAAATGCCGAGCGCGCCATTCGTCGGCCGGCACGTGCGCTGGCCCTCGCGCATGAGGACGCTCAGGCCCGACGCGTTTTTCGGACCGGCCGGAGTCATGCCCTTGGGCGATGTCGGATGCCCGGCGGTGATCACCGTCCACGACCTTGCCATCTATCGAAACCGGGAGTGGTTTCCGGCCCGGCAGCCCCTGAGCACCGGATGGATCGTTCCACGATCCCTGCGCCGAGCCGATGCCGTGATCGCGGTCTCGCGTAACACGGCGCGCGACGTGGAGGCCATCTTCGACGTCCCGGCATCCCGGATCGCGGTCGTGCCGGAGGGGGTCTCACCGACCTTCCATCCGCTCGGCTCCGAGGACCTGGCCGAGGCTCGGGCGCGTCTGAAGCTGCCTCAGCGGTTCATCCTCTTCGTCAGCACGATCGAGCCGCGCAAGAACCTGGGCACGCTGCTCGAAGGCTGGGCGATGATGCGAGACCGACCGGACCTGGTGGTGGTCGGCGGCTGGGGCTGGCGTTATGAGCCCATCAAGGCACAGATGCAGCGACTTGGGCCTCGCCTCCATCACCTCGAGGGACTCGACCCTTCGGAGCTTCCGGCTGTCTACAACCTCGCGCTCGTCCTCGCGCACCCGGCCTGGTACGAAGGTTTCGGCCTGCCGCCTCTCGAGGCGATGGCATGCGGCACGCCTGTGATCGTCAGTGACACGTCCAGCCTGCCGGAGGTGGTCGGCGACGCCGCCATCATGGTGGCCGCCGACAGCCCTGATGCGTGGCGGAAGGCGCTCGAGGAGGTGAGCGGTGATGCGAACGTGGCGGCCGACCTGCGCCGCCGGGGCATCCTCCGCGCCGCTGAGTTCAGCTGGACGCGGAGCGCGGAGCTGACCTGGCAGGTCTTCGACAGAGTCCTCAGAGGAGCGGCCGCGTGAACCGCGGAGGCACTCCCATGTGCCCGGCGACGTCGTCAGCGCAGGCGGCCGGCGGCAACCACCGGAGCAACGCGACTGCGCGTTGCGCGCTCAGGAGATCAGCTCTCGCACCACCGCCGCCACGCCGGCGGCGCACCGATCCCAGGTGAAGGTGCGCGCCCGCACGCGCGCCTTTCGCGCCAGCGCAGTTCCTGCGTCGGGATCGCGTGTCGCCTTCACCAGCGCCGTCGCCAGGGCGGCCGGATCATTGGGGTCGTCCACGTAAATCGCGCAGTCGCCTCCGACCTCAGGCAGCGAAGAGTTGCGCGCGGTCACGACCACGCGTCCCCGTGACATCGCCTCCAGCACCGGCAGCCCGAATCCCTCGTAAAGGCTCGGCACGACGACTGCGGCGGCGTTCGCGTACAACCTCTCGAGCATCGGCTGGTCGACCAGGCCAAGCACGCGGCATCGAGCCGACGCGCGCAGCCTGGCGGCCATCGACGCGTCACGCTCGGGGCCTGCGATCACCAGCGTCACACCTTCGAGTCGTTCGACCGCAGCCAGCGCAGCCGTCTGATTCTTGCGTGGCTCGACCCGTCCGACCTGGAGCACATAGTCGCCCTCCACGCCGAGTGCCTTGAGCCTGGAGGCCGGCGCGGGCTTGATGGAAGGCGCCTCGCCGCCGCCGTTCGCCACCACGCGAACGCGCTCGGGGTTGGCGTGATAGATCTCCACCAGGTCCTTTTTGGTGCTCTCTGACACAGCGATCAGAAGCCGGCACCGCCTCACCGCCCACTGGGTCGTCAGTCTCAGGTATGCACGCTCGGCGACGGTATATGCCTGCGGATGCCGTTCGAAGGCCAGGTCATGAACGACCGTCAGCGCACTACCCGTCCACGCGAAAGGGATCGCGTGAGCGGGAACGAAGAGAAGATCGGGACGCGCGCTTGCCAGCGCGTAAGGCAGCCTCACCTGTGACCACATCCGCGACAAGGGCATCACGAGCACGTCAACTCCGAGACCGGGACGTGGCCGCGCCGCGTAGAAGATCCACCTCAGCTCTGGCGCCGCCCGCTCGAGCCGCGTGGCGACCTCGCGTGTGTACAGCTCGGTCCCCGTCGCGACCTCGCGGGTGGCCGGATTGATGTCGACTGCGACAGTTTTCGTGGCGTCCTCTGCCATCGCTCCGGGGATCGACCTTAAGCTAATCGGCGTGCACGCGGCCGAGGCCCATGTCCTCGGAGTCCGTGTCGACTGCATCGACATGGAGTCCGCACTGAAGCGCATCGAGGCGCTTGCGAACGCCGGAGGCCATCATCTCGTGGCCACCGTGAATCCGGAGTTCGTCATGCGCGCGCGCAGCGATCGAGAGTTCGCCCGCGTGCTGGGGAGCGCGGACCTCTGCCTGCCCGATGGATCGGGCGTGGTCTGGGCCGCGCGGCGCCAGGGCTGCTCGATGAGTGGACCTGTCACCGGCGTCGACCTCATCCCACCGCTGGCGGCCATGTGTGCTCGGAGGGGATGGCGCATGTTCCTGCTGGGCGCCCAGCCCGGCGTGGCAGCGGACCTCGCCCAACAGCTGCGCACCGGTAATCCCGGCCTTGCGGTGGAGGCGTATGCCGGCTCGGCGGACCCCGCGGCAGACGACGAGACTGTCGCCGCGGTGACCAGGCACAAGCCGCATGTGCTGCTGGTCGCTTTCGGCGCGCCGAGGCAGGAGATGTGGATTGATCGCGCGGGTCGCCGTGTCAACGTGCCGGTATCGATCGGGGTCGGTGGCTCGTTCGACTATCTGACGGGTCGTGTCACGCGAGCACCGCGGTGGATGCGCTCAGCCGGTCTCGAGTGGCTCTTCCGCCTGGTGCGGCAGCCCTGGCGCCTGCGGCGGATGGCCGTGCTTCCGGTCTTTGCGTGGCGAGTATTGCGAGAGTCTTGAACTCCGACAACTAACATTTGGCGCCGAATGTTGAGCGTCGTCGTCCCCTGCTACAACGAACAGGACCGGCTGCCGGCGACGGTCGTGGCGATCAAGCGCTACATGTCGGAGCGCGGGCTCGAGTACGAGCTGATCCTGTCTGACGACGGGAGCCGAGACGGAACGGCCAGCGCCATCGCCCACGCGATGAACGGAGCGGAGCAAGTGCGCGCCGCGACGCTGCCGCAGAACCGAGGCAAGGGCCGCGCGCTGGCCGCGGGCGTCGCGATGTCGCGCGGTGATCGCGTCCTGCTTACTGACGCTGATCTGTCGACTCCGATCGAGGAGCTGCCCAAGCTCGAGGCCAGGCTCGACGCCGGTGCCGGTGTCGCCATCGGCTCTCGCTCGATCAAGGGCTCGCAGATAGTGATCTCGCAGCCCGTCTACCGGGTGCTCATGGGTAAGACGTTCAACCTCATCGTGCAAACTTTGTTGCTCCCGGGGCTCTGGGACACCCAGTGCGGTTTCAAGCTGTTCCGCGGTGACCTTGCGCGAGCGGTTTTCGCGGAGCTCAGGACTGACGGCTTCGGCTACGACCCTGAGGCCCTCTACCTGGCCAAGAAGCGAGGCGAGCGGATCGACGAGGTCGGGGTCGTCTGGCGGCACTCGGCGCCCACCAAGGTGGCTGCGCTCAGGAGCTCGCTGGACATGTTCAAGGATGTGGTCAGGACACGCTTTCGAAAGCCGCGGCCGCCGCAGTGTTGATCGCGCCCCGCAAGGCACCCGCCACGGAGGTGCTGGTCGTGCTCCCGACGTACAACGAGCGCCAGAACCTCGAGGAGGTCGTGGCCGGGGTCAGGCGGCTCGGCCACGACGTGATGGTGGTAGACGATGCCTCTCCCGATGGCACGGGGGAGCTTGCCGACCAGCTGGCCGATCGTGACTCGGGGGTGCGCGTGCTGCACCGCCCGTCCAAGCTGGGGCTCGGTAGTGCCTACGAGGATGCGTTCCAGCTTGGGCTCCAGGACGGCGCGCAGCTGTTCGTCGAGATGGACGCCGACGGCTCCCACCGGCCCGAGGACCTCGCCGCCATCGTGGCCGCGGCCAGGCGCAGCGGCGGGTTGGCAGTCGGCTCCCGTTATGTCCCCGGTGGGGCGATCGAAGGCTGGCCTTTCTACCGTTGGTGGCTCTCCTGGGCGGCGAACATCTACTGCCGCGTGCTGCTCTGGCTTCCAACGCGTGACGCCACCTCGGGCTACCGGTGCTACACCCGCGACCTTCTGCTTCGCATCGGGCTCGAAGAGGTCGTCTCGCAGGGATACTCGTTCCAGATCGAGATGGTTCACAGGGCGCGCCGGCTGGGATATCCGGTGGTCGAGGTCCCGATCCGTTTCGAGGACCGGGTGGCCGGCGCATCCAAGGTGTCGCGCAATGAGGTCAGGCGAGCATTTGCGACTGTGTTGCGGTTGAGCTTGGAGCGATGGAAGCGGTAAGCGGCGTGGCTGCGGCAGCGCGGCCCTCGGCGATCTCAAGGATCGGCGATTGGTGGATCCCCCTCAGCGCCGGGACGGCGCTGGCGATCGTCACCGCTCTTCCTTATGTGTATGGCTACCTGGTCCAGCCGCACGGACAGGTCTTCATGGGCTTCTTTTATCTGGGCGACGATGCGAACACTTACCTGGCCAAGATGCAGCAGGGCTGGGAGGGGGCGTGGGCGTGGCAGAACCGCTACACGACCGAATCCAGTCCGGCCGCCTATCTGTTCATGTTCTGGCTGGCTCTCGGCCACATCGCTGCGCTCACACACCTGCCCTTGATCGCCGTGTTTCACCTGGCCCGGGTCGCGGCGGCATTCGCCCTCACGGGCGCCGCCTGGCTCGTGATCAAGCACTTCATCGAAGACCGCGCGGCGAGGCTGTTCGCGTTCTGGTTCCTGGCCATCGGGTTGGGGATGGGGTACGTCATCCAGGCTCTGGGCCATCCGGTCGTCTTCGGCAACACGACCGACACGCTCGACTGGCGCATGCCTGAGCTGACCGCCTTCTACTCGGTGCTGGCGCTGCCTCACTTCGCCTGGTCGGGCGTTTTCGCGGCGCTCGGGATCGCGCTGACGTTCATCGGCGTCCAGCGCGGCGATCTACGACTGGGCGCCCTGGCAGGGTTGGCCTGGCTCGGCCAGGCATCAATCCATCCCCAGATGCCGATCCTCATGGGCGGCGCCACCCTGGTGGCCATGCTCATGCGCCCGCCTTCAAGGAAGGGGTGGATGGCGGGCGCACTGGCGTTCGCGATCCCAGCTCCCTACATCCTCTATGCGTACTTCGCGTTCGTGGGCAACCCTGAGGTCCAACGCTGGACGTTCCACTCGAAGAACGCCCTGCCACCGGAGGGGTTCAGCTTCCTCTTCGCCATCGCCCCCCAGCTGCTGCTCGCCATCTTCGGGCTGCCCGGAGCGATCAGACGGCGAAGCCGTGAGGATGTCTTCCTGCTCGCGTGGCTGGTGCTCCTGGTCGCCATCCTGTACCTGCCGAACCCCGCCGGCGACCTGCGGCGTAGGTTCCTCGACGGGCTCTACATACCGCTGGTCCTTCTCGGTGCCCGCGGCCTTTACGAGGTCATCCTGCCGCGCCTGCACAGCGCGCGCGCGAAGCGACTGTTGCCGTTCTCATATGTCGCCTTCGCGGCGATGGGCAGCGCGTTTCTGGTGCTGGCGCCGCTGCTGGTGGCGACCCAGCCGCAGTACGTGATGAGCCAGGCCTCGTATGACGGGTTGGTGTGGCTCGGCGGCCAGCCGCAGGGTCGGGTGCTTTCGATGCCCGGCATCGGCCTTTACGTGCCTGCGTACTCCGCCGACACCGTCTATGTCGGGCACTACGACGAGACCTTCGACTATGCGAACAAGACCAACACCGCCCTGCAGCTGCTCACCGGCAAAGCCGACATCGTGCAGTTCGACAGTGCCAACCAGATCCGCTACGTGATCTGGACGTCGGACCTGAAGGCGCCGCCCCCGACCGGGCTAGGCGCCGCGGCCTACGACACGCCGAACTTCAAGATCTTCCGCGTCTACTGACGACGCGAGGCCGGAAGGCCGGATTTACTCCGGCCGTCACCCAGCGTGCACATTCCAAGCGCCACCGACGTGGTGGGGAGCCAACCCCAGAGGGGGTCCGTGGGGGAGCGATCAGTAAGTCCCTACCTGGTCGCGCCCGGCGCGAATCCGCAGATCTCACCCACGATCTTTATTGACGGACGTAGATGACAGCGACCGAATCCTCATAGACAAGCTTCCACTGCGGCTGGGTGGCGAGGACGTTGGCCAGCGCCTCGCCGCGGTTGTACACGACGTAGTCGACCTGGTAGCTGTCGAGCACCTGCTCCCAGTCAGGGCGCAGCGTCTGCACGTCCTGGTACTTGTTGAGGAGGTCGTCACCCATCAGCGCCGCCTCGCCGAAGATGAAGACCCGGCGGTTGGGCTGGGGGTAGAAGCGGTCGGCCAGGTACCCGCCCCAGCCGTACTGGTTGTACATCCGGGCGCCGACGTCCGGATGCGAGGCGAGCCAGTCGGCCGCGCCGACCGGATAGCTCGACTCGTCCAGCGATCGCTGGTGGTCGGGGCCGATGAGGGACACGACCCGTACCGCTGATGCGGCGGTGATGACCAACAGCGCTATCACCGTCACCACCGCGAACAGGCGGCGAGGTGGGAGCTCGCGCTTCCACCCGCGTTCGGTCGAAAGCTGCTTCCAGTAGTCGGAGTAGCTGCCGATCATCACCGGGGTTGCAGCCGCCACGAACAGGGCCACGTTTCGGACCGACTGCAGCGCCAGCGCCAGGGCGACCGCGACCAACATGAACTCGAAGAGGCTGGGCCGCCGGAGCGCGAAGCCGGCGACCACCGCGAACACCATCAGCTCGAAGGCGTGCAGGTAGGACTGATGGAAATCAGGGGAGAACCACTCCACTATCAGCCGCTCCTGGGCCTGGCTGCCGACGGTCTGGAACGGATACAGGTAGACGCCGAACCCGTGAGGGGTGGCCAGGACCGCCACCGCCGAGGCCGCGGTGATGATGGCCAGGAACCGGACGTGGGCTTTGTGAGCAGGGTTCGACGGCTGCCAGGCCCATCCGATCAGTTCGGCGACCAGAGCGATGCCCAGCCACGCGAACCCGATCACCCACCCGCCGTGCAGGTTGGCCCACAGGGCCATCACGAGCGGGAAGTAGGTTAGGGCGCGGCTTCGCCCGCTGAGGTACGCGTGCAGCCAGTACAGCTCGAGGCAGGTGAGCGCGAAGGTGATCATCTGAGCGCGGGGCCCCCAGATCGGGTAGCCGGCGACCGCGCCCAGGCCCAGACCGAGGCCCGCGATCAGGAACGGCTGGCGCCGCACCTGGCGGTAGAGGATGAGGAAGGCCCCGAATGTGATCAGGCCGAAGGCTATGCCGATGCCTACCGTCCCCGCGGCGTGGTAGACGAGCCACATCGCCATCTCGGTGAGGTACTCGTGGTCGGTCCAGACGTGGCTCGGAACCGTGTACGTGAAGATGTCGGTCGACGGAAGCCGGCCTTGGTCGACCATCCATTGCCCGATCCGGATGTGCCACCAGAAATCCGGGTCCTGGACCGGACCGATGCAGATCGCGAGGATGGCGATCATGACGCCGACGATGCACAGCGTCCTCGCTCCGAGCCGCGCGGTCAGGGTCAGGTGTCGGCCCTGAAAGGGTTGGGAAAGTATCTCGGCACCCGCGCCGCGTAGGCGGGGTAATCGTTCGGAAAGGCCCGTGACAGCACCCCTTCCTCCCAGCGCATGCGGAGCAGCTCGGCGGTGATGAAGTACACGACGGCGAGCGCTCCGAACCAGCCCGCGGTGGCGAGGTTGACGCCGATGGCGGTGGCGATCTCGCCCAGGTACACGGGGTGGCGGCTCAACCGGTACGGCCCGCCGGTGACGAGGCGCCGAGCCTCCGGCACGATCGAGAACGATCGCCGCAGGTAAGCGAGCGCCCAGACGCTGTATGCCAGCCCACCGGTGGCGAGCAGGTCGCCCGGCAGCACCAGCAGCTCGCGTCGCGTCCCGCCAGGGAGGAGGCCGGCGGCAAGAATCGAGAACGTGCCGGTGAAGGCGACGAAGATGACGGCCAGCCGGTGGTCGGTGCCCTTGGCCGGCTGCCGGGTGCTGTACAGGACGACGAGCATCGTGAAGTAGCTCAACGCCAGCAGCTGGCGGAGCACGAAGAGGTAGTCGCTGACGCTGCGTGCGGACTGGACGCTGGACACGACCTGCAGCAGCTGGTCCGCGACGAAGACCGCGAAAAAGAGTGCCGGGAGGAGGCGTCCGAAGACCAGGTCACGCCAGTAGGCGCCATCTCTGACCCCTTGTTTGATCTCGGTGGCGACCATCTGCGCTGGGCAATCTATCAGCCGGGCGATCAGGACTCGGCTGACTTTCGTTATCGAATTGCCTTTCCAGGGTCCCCCGGATAGGATCTCGTCGCGATCAGGCGGCGACCCGCAAGAACCGGCCACCAGGGCCGTCTAGCTGGGTGAAACCCCTGGATTTCGAGAGAAAGGAGGTGAAATCGCAGAAATGTTGAGCCTTTACTGGAAGCTTCGGAGCCTTACGACCCGTCAGGAAGGGCAGGGAATGGTTGAGTACGCCCTGATCCTCGTGCTCGTTTCAATCGTGGTCATCGTGATCCTTCTTACGATGGGCAACCAGATCAAGAACGTGTTCTCGAACGTCGTAGCCGCACTCGGCTAAGACAGATCCCCAACGTAGTAGCACCTTCAAAGAGAGCCCCCGAGAGGGGGCTCTCACGTTTTCGAGCCGGTTTCGAATTTGACGCAAGAACAGGCGACGATGCGAGTTCGCGTCGCTACAATGGCGGCGCTCTTTTGGACCCATTTGTTTCGGAGGTGACTTAGTCTTGGCATCCCAGGCTCCCGCAGCACGACCCCGGCCGGGGGGCGGACGGCTCTTCATCATCGTCGGCCTGCTGGTGGCGTTGCTCGCCGGCGCCGGCGTCTTCGTCCTCGGTGGCACGCTCGGCAGTGGAGGCGGCGGCCTCGGTGGTGGCGGCAACATCACCGTGGTGATCGCCAAGCAGAACATCTCTCTGCGCCACCAGATCACCGCCAGCGACCTGACGACGACTACTGGCGGTGGCCAGTTCCTGGCCATCAACAGCTACTCCCACGTCAATGACGTCCTCAACCTGATCGCCGAGGTGAGCATCAAGCAGGGCGCGATCATCACCTCCGACATGCTGGCCAAGGATCTCGGCCTCGTGACCGCAGGCGCGGCTCCGGCCTACCTCCCGCTGGCGAGCGGCTACGTCGCGCTGACTGTTCCTACGAGTGAGCAGCAGGGCGTGGCGGGCCACATCACCCTGGGCGACTACATCACGGTGATCGCCTCCGCCAACGTCACGCTGTTCCAGGCGAGCGGCCAGCAGCAAGGGCCGCCGAAGGCTGTGACCAAGACCGTGTTCTGGAACATACGGGTCATTGGCGTCGGCCCGGCTCAGATCAACGTGCAGCCGGCAGCCGGCACAAGCACGTCGACAACACAGGCTCCAACTACAGGTGGAGTCACCTCCAGCCTCACCATCGAGATGACCCAATGTGAGGCCGAGTACATGGTCTGGTTTCTGAACAACACGCAGCTCCGTTACACGCTCGAGTCGGTCAGCGACTACCTGAAGCTGCCCCCGACCGCGCCAGACACGGGCTGCCCCAGCATCCAGTCGGCTTCAGGTGTCAGCAACAAGGACATCGAGCAGAAGTTCCACTTCACCTCGGCCTAGCCAGGGGCCGGTGACCCGAGAGAACGTGTCGCCGAAGTTCCGGGAACAAGAGGGGGCTCTGTCAGCCTTGGGCGCGCACAGCCGCGCCCAAGGCCGAGCCTGAAGATGGGTCTGCTCGACCGCGTCAAACAGAATCAGACGGGAGCACCCGCGCCCACGACAGGGGGGAACGGGGCGCCCGGGTCCAACCCTGGCGGCTTTACCACCGCTTCCGCAATTCCTGTGGCCCGGCAGGCCGCGCCCGCAGCCACGTCAACCGCCCCTCCGGTGTCTCGTCAGGCAGCCCAGGAGCAGCTGCCAGCCTTCACGGCGGCGAAGGTGCAGATCCATTCCAAGCTGATCGAGCGCTTCGCGGATCAGATCGACTCTTCGAACAAGGACGGCGTGCGAGCCAAGATCATCGAGCTCGCCGACGAGTACTTCCGTACCACCGCGCTCACCATGACCAAGAGCGATCGGGAGCGCCTCGTCGAGTCGGTCCTGGACGACGTGCTCGGGCTCGGCCCGCTCGAGGCCCTGCTCGCCGACCCCAGCATCACCGAGATCATGGCCAACCACCCGAAGCAGATCTACGTCGAGAAGAGTGGTGAGCCAACCCTATCGGCGGTCACCTTCGAGTCCGAACGCCAGATGCGCCAGGTCATCGACCGCATCGTCAGCCTGGTGGGCAGGCGCGTGGACGAATCGACACCCATCTGTGACGCCCGCCTCAAAGACGGCTCCCGTGTCAACGTGGTCATCCCGCCGATCGCCCTCAAAGGCCCATGCCTCACCATCCGCAAGTTCGCCAAGGAGAAGTGGGGGCCGGCGGATGTGGTCAACCGCTTCCGGTCATCCAGCCCTGAGCTGATGACATTCCTCCAGCACTGTGTACGGGCGAGGATGAACATCCTGGTCTCGGGAGGCACCGGCTCCGGAAAGACCACGCTCCTCAACATCCTCTCGTCGTTCATCCCCGAGACCGAGCGCCTCATCACCTGCGAGGACGCCGCGGAGCTTCAGCTGCAGCAGCCGCACTGGATCCAGCTCGAGTCGCGCCCGCCAAACGTCGAGGGCAAGGGCGCGGTGCCGATTCGCGAGCTCGTCAAGAGCTGTCTGCGTATGCGCCCCGACCGAATCATCGTCGGCGAGTGCCGTGGCGGCGAGGCGCTGGACATGCTCCAGGCCATGAACACCGGCCACGATGGTTCGATGTCGACCATCCACGCGAACAACCCGCACGAGTGCCTGGTCCGTCTCGAGACCCTGGTGCTGCAGGCCGGACAGGACCTGCCTTCGCGAGCCATCCGGGAGACGATCGGCTCAGCGATCCACATGATCGTGCAGCAGTCCCGTCTGCGTGGAGGCGTGCGCAGGATCGTGAGCGTGGCCGAGATCACCGGCATCAAGGACGGCGAGGTCCAGTTCCAGGAGATCTTTCAGTTCAAGCAGCTCGGCGTGAACGCCGATGGCAAAGCTGTCGGCTACCACACGGCCACCGGGGTGATCCCGATGCGAATGGAGCACCTCCGTTCTGAAGGTGAAGACGTTCCTGAACATATCTTCACACCTACCCCCCAGCCACCCCCGGATAAGCTGTACTGACCTTTCTGGAGGATCTAGATGCCATCCCTGACCCTTAGCCCCCCGCTTGTTTTCGGGATCATTGCCTCGGCAGGCATATTCCTGTTCTTCATCGGGTTGAACCAGGCCCGGCGCGCAGCGGGTGGGTCCGAAGACTTCCAGAACCGCCTCGCCGCTTATGGCGTGACGACAGCAGGTGCGGCGCAGCTGCCGCAGAGCGCCGGCTTCCGCGACACGCTGAACCATCTTTTCCAGCCCGCCGCCGACCGGCTCGGCCGTGGGGACGTCAAGAAGGGCAAGCCATCGATCTCGGAGCAGCTGCAGCGCGCGGACCTGAAGCTCAGGACCTCGGAGTACTTCCTGATCCAGATGGGAAGCACCGCGCTGTTCTTCCTGATCGCGTTCGTGCGCTGGGGACTGATCCAGGGCCTGCTCGCGGCAGTGCTCGGATACCTGGTGCCAGGCGTGTACGTGAAGTACCGGATCGGGCGGAGGCTCAAGGCGTTCAACGGCCAGCTCGGCGACACCCTGACCCTGCTCTCGAACGCGCTCAAAGCCGGCTACTCGTTCGCTCAGGCGATCGACACTGTGGCGAAGAACGCCGTGCCCCCGATCGGTGACGAGTTCAGCCGGGCCGTGCGCGAGATGAACCTCGGCGGTTCGCCTGACGAATCACTCGCCAACATCACCAAGCGTGTTGTGTCGGAGGACTTCGACCTGGTCTCGACCGCGTACTCCATCCACCGCACCGTCGGTGGAAACCTGGCCGAGATCCTCGACAACATCGCCTACACGATCCGCGAGCGCGTGCGCATCAAGGGTGAGATCGCGACCTTGACCGCGCAGGCCCGAGCGTCGGGCACCCTGATCACCTTCCTGCCGATCGTGCTCGCGACATTCATGTACTTCGTGACCCCGACCTACTTCCGGCCGATGTTCGGCAGCATCATCGGCTGGATCCTGATCGCGATAGGCGGTTTCATGATCTTCCTCGGCAATCTGATCATCCGGCGCGTGGTCGCCATCGAGGTATAGCGAGATGAACACCACCGTCATGCTCCTTGCGCTCGGCGTTGGACTCGGCATCTTCGTCGCGTTTCTCGGCTTCGCTCGCAATGCGGCGAACTCCGCCAGTACCGCGGACATCGTTGCGCAACGCCTCCAGGTTTACGGCGGCGAGAAGCCGCTGACCATGGACGAGATCGAGCTGCAGAGGCCGTTCAGCGAGCGGGCCCTGCGGCCGATGATCGAGAGGCTGGGCGCCCTGCTTTCGCGCTCGACGCCTGAGGTTGCGCGCAAGAATCTGCAGAACCAGCTGGACCTGGCCGGCCGGCCGGGAAACCTGACGCCGGAGGACTTCGGCGCGGTCCGGATCGTGGCCGCCGCGGTGATGGCCGCGATCGGGTTGCTGGTTGGGCTCCTGCTCGGGAGCCCGGTCTACACGGTCGTCGCACTGGCGGTAGGCGCGCTCGTCGGCTTCTTCCTCCCGTCTCTCTGGCTGAAGCAGAAGGTCGACGCGCGCCGCAAGGACATCCAGAAGGGCTTGCCGAACGCCATGGACCTGCTCGTGATCGCGGTCGACGCCGGGCTCGGTTTCGACGCCGCGCTGGCGCGCGTGGTCGACAAGCAGAAGGGTGCGCTGTCGGACGAGTTCGCCAAGGTGCTCCGAGAGATCAGCCTGGGCCGGCCGCGGCTCGAGGCCATGGATGAGATGGGCCGCAGCAGCGGCGTCGAGGACCTGCACAACTTCATCCAGGCCATCATCCAGTCGGAGCAGTTCGGCACCGGGATCGGCAAGATCCTGCGCATCCAGGCCGATGAGATGCGGCGCAAGCGCCGCCAGCGGGCGCAGGAGCTCGGTGCGCAGGCGACGCTGAAGATGATGCTGCCGATGGTCGGCTGCATCTTCCCGACGCTCTGGATCGTCCTCCTGGGCCCGGCGGCGCTGATCCTGCTCGCACCGCGCTAGATCTAGACCGCCGGCGGGATTTCTAGGCCTCTTCGAGGAAGGCGAGCGCCGCCTCCTTGAATTCCCGCGCCGGCACCGTGCCGAGGTGGTCTCGTCCCGGGACGGTGACGAGGCGCGCGGTGGGGATCATCTCCACGAGCCGGTCGGTCCCTGACGCAAGCTCGTCGTGCTCGCCGATCACGAGCAGGATCGGTGTATGGATCGCGTGCAGACGCGCTGGGTCCAGCGCCGGCTGTGGCGCTTCGATGCACGCGGCCAGAGCCTCGAGGTCGTTGTGAGGTCGCGCAGAGGCAAACGAGTAAAACGACTGCGCGACCGGGTTTTCGGGCTTGCGGCCGCGCAGCGCGCGAGCGATGGAGGCGGACTGATCGATCGCTCCGCGCATGCCGAGACCGGCCAGGACAGCGTGCCTCCATCGATCCGGGAAGTCGAGCACCGCCTGCAAGCCAACGCGAGCGCCCATCGAAAAGCCGAGCAGGTCGGCAGCCCGCACGTCCAGGTGATCCAGCAGCCGGCGAACGTCTGAAGCCATCGCGTCGGGCGTGTATGCCTGCGGGTCGTGCGGCTTGTCGCTGTCACCGTGCCCGCGACAGTCCAGGCCGATGATCAGAAAGCCCGCTCCCGTCAGCGTTTCCTGCCACCGCGTGCCGACCCAGTTGAGGCGGTAGTGCGATGCGAACCCATGGACCAGCACGATCGGCGATCCATCGTCAGGGCCGTGCAGCTCGTAATGCAGCCGCACACCATCGCTGTCGAACTCCATCCGCGAGGCTAAGTGTCGCGCAACAAAGTACCTGGCACGCAAATAAGCAATTGCATGCAAAAACACGAAATCCGGCCGAAATAACGTGACTTT
>VBFO01000085.1 GCA_005881025.1 Chloroflexota bacterium
TCATGCCCATCGTCGCAAGTCCGACCACCCCGATCTCTTGCTCGCTCATGAGGGCTCTTTTGGCTAGTCTATTCGGCTTCGACGCAGGTAACCGGACGGCGTAATCGTTGGATAGGCGGGTGATGACGATCAACGGCGATCCGCAGGAGAATGCCGCGTACAGGCCGGGCGACCGCGACGATTTCGATCGTCTCTATCGCACCTGCTACCCGCGCTTGCTGCGCACCATTTACGCCATCACGGGCGATGCCGCTTCCGCAGAGGATTGCGTGCAGGAGGCGTTCCTCCGTGCCTTCAAAGCGTGGCCGAGGTACAGG
>VBFO01000084.1 GCA_005881025.1 Chloroflexota bacterium
CGGCCCGGACAGCAGCCTGAGCCGGCTCATGACTGCGCCCGCTTCGCAGCACGGGCGCGGAAATCAGCGCGCGGAACTGCCAGAGGATCGCTTGCACCCGCGATGAACCGATAGACGGTCGCGAGCCCGACCACCGCAACGCAGGCGATGGTCAAACCCAGCAGCCATGCGGACCACGCGTCTGTGCCCGTGCCCACACCGTGGAGCACGCCCAGCGGCCACGACGCGTAGGCCACCCAGTGGACAGCTCGCCAGGCGGTACGACCGACAAACCTTCTGAGGAGACTGGTGACGACGATCGCGGCCACGAGCTCGGCGGAGATTGTGCCGAGCCCCAACCAGAATGTCCGGTAGTACGACGAGAACGGGATCAGCGCTGACACCCAACCGAGGCTGGTGAAAGGGTCCACGACGGCCGCCACAACGTGGAGTCCGGTGAACACCACCGTCACCAGAGCCACGTTGCGATGCAGGCCGGGGGTGAGGAATCGGGGCCAGCCGCTGGCCTGGTAGCGGAGGCTGGAGAGCACTCCCAGCACCACGACCAGGGTGAGCAGGACCAGCGAGACAGCGCCGGCACCGCGCGTCGTGTACCAGAGCAGCTGGTCCGACATGCGGCTACGACGAACCGCCCGAGACCGCGACGCCTGAGGTGGAGGAAGAGCTGACCGACCCAGAAGATGCCTGCAGCCCCGATGAGGCGGAGCTCGAGTTGCTGCTCGAGGTCGATGAGGTCGAGGAGGACGAAGTACTGCTCGACGATGAGTTGCTCGAGCTGGAGCTGCTGCCGGGGATCGTGGCAGCGCTCACGTACGCGAGCGTGCCGACGCCCGCCGTCGCGGCCAGGGCAACAGCAGCAGTCAGGCGGTTCATCAAGCGCTGGGCGGCGTCGCGAGATGAGATCCGGAAATGAAGATTTGCGTCTTGCATGAGCGCAGGATGCCAACCGCTGCTGAACCGGCTCTGTGAGGACACTGGGAGTTCGCTTAGAGAAACTGCTCGGCAAACTCCAAGGTTTCTCTCAAGCCGTCCTAGGTATCCGGCGGCAGTCTCTTCCTCAGCGTACGCAGCCCAGACCACCACACAGATAAAGGAGAGAGACGAATGATCGTGCTCAAGAAACCGTTGGCGGCCGCGGCGGTCGCGGGGTCGATGCTCGTAGGAGGGGTGGCCGGCGCGGTCATCTACGCAGCGACCACGATCAGCGCTGCCGCGGCCAGTAACAACCCGACCGTGGCGACGGCGGCCTCACCCTCGCCGGGTGCGGCGAACGGCAAGTTCGTGCCGAACGAGGACCCGACTCATGAGAAGAACGAGAGCGCGGCTCGCGAGGCCCAGGAGAACGCCGGGCAGGTCCCGACCGTTCCGTAATCAACCCCCAGGCAGCCTTTGAAGGGTGGGCGAAATGCCCACCCTTCTACTTATCGCTGGAGAATGCTCATCCCGATGAAGAGACGACTGATGATCGGCGGGGCGGCGCTGGCATTACTGGCCGCGTTGGCCGGCGGCGGCGCTTACGTCTATTTCTTCTCCGGGTTGAGGACCTCACCCACACAGCTGGGTCTCAGCTCGAGCCCAGCGCCATCCGGCTCCACAGTCTCGACCGCGGTCGCAGGCACCTGGACGGTGACCACCGGTTCGCTCGCGGGCTACCGCGTCAAGGAGCTCTTCGCCGGCGAGACGTCCAAGCACGAGGCGGTGGCACGCACCTCCGCCGTCAGCGGCGGAATGACCGTCGCAGGTGATGCGACCTCGGGCTTCATGGTCACCGACATCTCGATCACCGCAGACCTGACCCAACTTCACAGCGTGGACTCGGTGGCGGGCCGCGATGTCACTCAGCGTGATGGGGTCGTGTTCCGCCAGCTGGACCTTTCGTCGTTTCCAACCGCCAGCTTCACTGCGACGTCGGTTTCAGTGGCCCCGACTGGCACCGGCTCGAAGGTGTCGCTCCAGATCGCCGGCAACTTGAGCATGCACGGCGTGACGAAACCGGTGACAGCGACGGCGCAGGCTCAGCTCACCGGTGACAAGCTCGAAATCGCCGGCTCGGTCATCGCGGACATGAGCGAATTTGGAGTGTCCCCGCCGCACGTGCCGTTCGTGGCCGTCGATTCTCAGGTCACGATCGAGTTCGACGTGTTCCTCGTCAAGAGCTGAACACCCCTCAGCCGAACATCTGGCGGGCGACGAAGAGGACGTTCGCCGGGCGTTCGGCCAGCCGGCGCAGGTACCACCCATACCAGGCGGGCCCATACGCGATCAGCTGCCGGGTCGTGTGGCCTTCGGCCGCAAGCTTCGCGAGCTGGTCGGTCCGAATGCCGTAGAGCATGTTCACCTCGACCTGGCTGCGCTCGATCCCCAGCGCCTCGGCGAATCCGGTGATGCGGCGGATCATCGCGACGTCATGTGTGCCGAGCACCAGCCGCAGCTTGCCTCGTTTCAGCTCCGGCAGCATGAAGGTGCTCAGGGCCAGGTAGTTGGCGTCGACATCCCGCTTGGCCGGGAATGCGCGGTCGGGGGGCTCGGCGTATGCGCCCTTGACCAGCCTGATCGTCGGATTCAGCGGGAGGAGCCGACCGATGTCGGCGGCGGTTCGATAGAGATAGGCCTGGATCGCCAGGCCCACACGCTCGTGTTTGTGGCGCAACGCGGAGTACAGCTCGAGGGTGGCATCTGTGTAAGCGCTGCCCTCCATGTCGACCCACAGATAGCCCTTCACCTTCTCCGCGGCCTCCGCCAACCGGTGAAGGTTCGCGAGCGTGACCGCGGGGTCGATGTCCAGCCCGAGGTGGGTCGGCTTGACCGAGACGACGGGGTCCACACCGGCCGCGGCCGCCTGCGCGAACACAGATTCAACGTGCTCGACCACCTCGGCCGCCTCGGACAGGTCGGTCACGTTCTCGCCCAGCTGAGTGAACAGCGCGCCGATCTGCTTGGGCTTCGAGTCCTCGGCGGCTTTCAGGGCGCTGGCGAACTCCTCTCCAGGCATGAAGCGCTTCACGGCCCGCCGCGCGAAACCCCAGTTGGGCACGTGCTCGGCAAGCCACGGATTGGAGGCGCACCAGAGCAAGAGTCCCCTCACGCCTCCGACGCGCCGGCGGACCGGGCCCTCCTCTCCAGGCGGTAACCAAAGCCCGGGACTGCTGCGATGTAGCCGCCGTCGCGATCGCCGAGCTTCGCGCGCAACCGGCGGATGAGCAGGTCTACGCGCTCAGTCCCGATGTCGGCGTCGTAGCCGTAGACCTCGCTCATGATCTGGTCCCGCGACACGGCCACCCCCGAGTTGCGCGCCAGGTACTCGAGGAGCTTGAACTCAAGCGGGCCCAGGGCAATGGGCTCGCCGCTCACCGAGACTTCGTGTGCGCCCACGTCTACGCTGACGTTCCCGAAACTGATCGTCGCCGGCGTGACGTCGGGCGTCTGACCGCCGGGTCGGGCTTGGAAGGCGGCCGCCTTGCGGAGTTGAGCCTCGAGGCGCGCCATCAGCTCGCCGCCCCTCACCGGCTTGGGCACGTAGTCGTCGCCGCCGGCGTCGAGCCCGCGGACCACGCTGGTCTCGTCGTTGCGACCGCTCACGAAGATGATCGGCAAGGTCGCGTCCTGGCTGCGGATGGCACGGCATACCTCGATGCCCGGACCGTCTGGAAGGACCCAGTCGAGCAGCACGGCCACCGGCCTGTCCCGAGCAAAGGCGGCCAGGCCCTCCGCCGCGGTTCCGCACGCGACGGCCAGGAACCCCTCCTGCTCGACCAGCGCCGACAGCAGGGCGGCCGAGTCAGCGCTGTCGTCGACCACCAGCACTGTCCCTCGCTTGCCGGGCACGCTCGAATGGTACTTCGACGGTTTTGCACGCTCTTAACGGATGACGCCGCGATGACGGTTCACGACTCCAAAGCGTCTGCTAAACGTCCGGCCGTCGAGTGCCTGAGGCCCGGGAACCGACTCCGCCGGAGCCGACATTGTGGGCATGACCTGGGCGATGCGCATGGAGGCCGGTGGGGTGATCGGGCTGGCGATGGTTGGTCTGATATTCGGCGCCGCCGCCATGGTCGGGATGGTTCCGGCCAACCCACCGGCGGCCGTGGCTCCGGCGGTGGCGGTGCTGGCCGGCACCTTGGCCCTGCTGAAGGCCGGCGTGATCGCAGTGGCTTTCGTGCGCTACGCCCTGTCGAGGATCTGAGTCGTGCCCTGGCTGTTACTTGGCGACGTGGCAGGCGGCCTCGTGAGCCGGACGGAGTGGCCGGAGCTGTGGGGTCTCCACCGAGCAGCGCTCGATCGCGTAGGGGCAGCGCCACCGGAACCGGCAGCCTTCCCCTGGATCGATGACCCTCGGCGGCTCAGCCACCTCGGACGACGCCGGGAGGGACACCGGGGCGCGAGGGTCAGGCACGGCCGATAGCAGCAGCTGGGTATAGGGGTGCTTCGGGTTCGCGAGCACGTCCTCGGCCGGTCCCTGCTCGGCGATCTTGCCCGCGTACATCACCACGAGGCGATCAGCGACGTAGCGTGCGCTCGCGATGTCATGCGTGATGTAGAGGAAGGAGATGCCCTCCTTGCGGCGCAGGTCGGCCATCAGGTTCAGGACGCCAATCCGCACCGACACGTCCAGCATCGAGACCGGCTCGTCGGCAAGGATCAGCTCGGGCCGCGACGCGAGGGCCTGCGCAAATCCGATGCGCTGCCGCTGGCCACCGCTGAGCTCGTAGGGATATTTCCTCAGGAACTCGCGCGGCGGCGTGAGCCCCACCGACTTGAGGATGCGCTCGGCCTCCTGCGCGCGCTGCTGTCCAGACAGCTCGCGGCGATGCAGCTTCAAAGCACGCACCACGCCATGCGCAACCCGATACACAGGGCTGAGCGATCCGTACGGGTCCTGGAAGACCATCGGCACACGCCCCGCGTACGCAAGTCGCTCGCGATGCGTCCGCATGCTACCCAGCGAGCGGCCGTGGTACAGGATCTTGCCGGCGGTAGGCTTGTAGACGCGAGCGAGCAGGCGCGCGACGGTGCTCTTACCACTGCCGCTCTCGCCCACCAGGGCCACTATCTCGTTGGCGCCGATCGAGAGATTGATGTCGTCGGCCGCATGCAGGTGGCGGCCCGAGAAAGGCCCGCCCACGCGGAAGTGACGGGTCAGGCCGAGCGTCTTGACGATCGGCTCGGCTCCGGTCGGAGTCGCCTTCGGCTCCTCCAGCGGGAGGGCCGGGTGCTCAAGCGCCATCGGCATACAGGAGGCAGCGGATCTGCACGTCGTCGCGCTCGTAGAAGGGCGGTTCGATCGTTCTGCACTGCGTCATCACCCGCGGGCAGCGGGGATGAAACCGGCATCCGCCCGGCGGATGAGCGAGGTCGGGCGGGCTACCTGGTATCCCGGTGAGCGGCTGAAGCGGCCCGCGGATCGAGGGAAACGAGGCCATCAGGCCCACCGAGTAGGGATGCTTCGGGTCGGCGAACACCTTTCGGGTCGATCCGATCTCCATCACCTGCCCCGCATACATGACCGCCAGCCGGTCCGAGAAGTGGCTGACCAGCGACATGTCGTGAGTGACGAAGATCGCCGCAAACCCGATCTTCCTCTGCAGCTCCTTGATCTGCAGCATCAGCGAGCGCTGGGCGACAACGTCGAGAGCCGAGGTGGGCTCGTCCATGATCACGAGCTCGGGCTCAAATACGAGCGCCATCGCGATCATCGACCGCTGCCGCATGCCTCCACTCAGCTGGTGCGGAAAGCTGTCGAGATGTATGGGGTCGATGCCCACCAGTCGCAGCACCTCTTGGGACCGAGCGCGGAGCTTGCGGGACGACATTTCCTCGTGGGCCAGGATGGCGTCCTTCAGCTGCGCGCCGATGGTCAGCACCGGGTTGAGGGCGTTCATCGCGCTCTGCATGACCACCGAGTAGCGGCGCCAGCGGATAGCGCGGAGCTCCTCCTCGTCGAGCGTGACCATGTCGCTGCCTTCGAAGCGCACCTCTCCCGAGACGATCTCGGCCGGCGGGCTGAGGAGGCGTGCGATCGCAAACAGAAGCGTCGACTTCCCGCAACCCGACTCACCCACGATGCCGAGGAACTCGCCCGGGGCGACCTCGAGCGAGACGCGGTCAACCGCGCGCACGGGACCGTCAGCCGATCCGTACTCGACCACGAGGTCCTTGACCTCGAGGATCGGCCTGGTCCCGATCATCGCTTGCGCTTCTTCACCGGCCGCAGGGCCGGATTGCTGATCTCGTCGAAGGCGTAGTTGACGAGCGCGAACGCGCCGCCAAGGGCCGCGATGCAGAGGCCGGGCGCGATCACCCACAGGGGCTGACCGGCGAGCAGCGCGCCGTTGTGCTGCGCCCAGTAGAGCATGGTGCCCCAGCTCAGATCGTTCGTATCGCCGAGACCGATGAACTGCAGCCCTGCGGCAGCCAGCACTGCGTAGAGCGCTGCGCCTAGAAAGATCGCGACGATGAGCGATGTCATGTTGGGCAGGACCTCGAAAAAGATGATGTAGAGGCTGCGCTCACCCCTGACCCGAGCGGCGTCGAGAAACTCTCGGTTGCGCAAGGAGAGCGCTTGCGATCGCAGCTGCCGGGCACCGTAAGACCATCCGGTCACGGTGATCACGGTGATCAGAACCCAGACGCCGTGGCTCTCCGCGTAGGCCGCGATGACGATCATCAAGGGCAGCGTCGGGATCACAAGAAACACGTCCGTGAAGAGGTTCAGCACGTGGTCCCAGGCCCCACCGAGGTACGCGGCTGTCACGCCGATGACGACTGACACCGCTGTCGCGAAGACGCCTGCGACCACCGCCAGCAGCAGTGACTCGCGGGTGCTCCAGACCAGCTGCGAAAAGATGTCCTGCCCGTTGGCCGCGGTGCCAAGAAGGTGCTGGATTGACGGCGGCAGCAGGGCATCGAACTGCAGCGAGTGCGGATCGTACGGGGCAAGAACTGGCGCGAAGATCGACACCACTGTGAAAAGCAGCAGCACCGCCAGCCCGGCGAGCGCCTTGCGGTTGGACATGAGGCTCGAGAAGACGTTGCGCAGAACGCCCGCGCGCGGCTCGACCGGCTCTGCGATCTCCTGGCTGGCCAGTGCGGGAACGGCCATTGCCTTACGTCGCCTCGCGAGTCCGTGGATCGAGCCAGGCGGTCAGCACGTCGGCGATCAGCACCGCCACCAGCACCGCCACGGTGATGAGCAGGAACAGCGCTTGCATCAGCGCGAAGTCCTCGCCGTTGACGGCTTGCAGCAGCATGAAGCCGAGCCCCGGGTAGTTGAAGACGATCTCGACGAGGATCGCGCCGCTGATCACAAATCCGAGCGACATCGCGAATCCGGTGAGGTTGGGCAGGATGGCGTTGCGTCCTGCGTACTGCAGCATTATCCGGAGCGGTGAAAGCCCTTTCGCCCGGGCCATCTTCACGTAGTCCTCGGCGAGCGTGGTGATCATGGTGTTGCGCATGGTCAGGATCCAGCCGCCGATTGAAGTGATCACGATCGTCAGCGCTGGAAGGAACGCGTGCGACACCACCTGGCCGATGAAGTCCCACGACAGGTTGATCGACGAGGTCAGGTCATACGCGAATCCAAGCGGAAACCAGTTGAGCGTCAGCGAAAACAGCAGCAGACAGAACAGCGCGATCCAGAAATATGGAAAGGCCGAGATGATGATCAGGACCGGCGGCAGGATCGCGTCGAAGATGCCTCCCCGCCGCCATGCGGCGAGCATCCCGACCAGCGTGCCGAGGATGAAAGCGATGATAGTGGCGGTGCCCACCAATCCCAAGCTCCAAGGCAGCGCGAGCATGACCACCTTTGCCACGGAAGTCGGGAAGAACGTCAGCGACACGCCGAGGTTCCCGGTGAACGTGTTGCCGAGGTATTCGAAGTACTGCTGGACGATGTTTTGGTCTGAATGAACGCCGAGCGCAATCTCCATCGCCTTGACCGTCTGCGGGCTGACGCGGCCGTGGAACCGCACCAGCATGGCCTCGGCAGGACTGCCAGGCATGAGGCGCGGGAGCAGGAAGTTCACGGTGAGGGCAGCCCAGAGGGTGATGGCGAAGAACTCGAGCCGCCGGAGCAGGTAGCTCATGGATCAATCAGCCTAAGTGGATGAGGGGTGGCTCGCAGCCACCCCTCACTTAGATCGGAGCCTCTAGCTCGTCTTGTACAGGTGAATGAGGACGACCTCCATGTCAGGCAGGTTCCAAGGCGCCGGCGCCGCGTACGGATCCTGCTGGGTCGGCCAGCCGGCGAAGTCCTTCGTGCTCCACTCGTACCAGGCCACGCCCTCTGTGACTGGCACCACCGGAACGTCCTCGAGCATCACCGCCTGGATCTGCTTGATGAGGTCGTGCTGTTTGTTGGAGTCGGTGGTGGCTCCAAACTGATCGAACAGCGCGTCGACGGCCGGGTTCTTGTAGCGCCCGTAGTCGCCACTTGCCGTCTGGCCGATGGCTGCCGTGGTGGCGCTGTCCATCGTGTTGCGCAGCTCGTAGTAGGGCGAGGGGCCGGGCTGCGTGTTGAGGGAGCCATAGGCCAGGTCGAACTTGCCGCTGAAGAGCTTGTCGAAATAGTCATTGCTCGACAGGTCCTGGACCTTGACCTGGATCCCGGCCTGCTTGAGGCTGTCGGCGACCACCTGGAGCGTCGCATCCCAGTCGGTGTAGCCCGCGATGGTGATCACGTTGAATGACAGCTTGTGACCGGCGCTGTCCTGCATCACACCTGAGCTGTTCTTCGTGAAGCCCGCGCTCTGAAGGAGCGATGTCGCCTTGCTGACGTCGAACTTGTAGCCGTACTTCGAGGCGGCCCCCTGGTCTATCCAGCTGTCGAAGGTCGGGCTCAGCACTCCTGTCTGGTTGCCGGGCGGTTCATAGCCGGACTCGCCCTTTTGCGAGGCCTGGTTGCGGTCGACGCCGAAGGCGAACGCCTGACGCACGGCCTTGTTGTCGAGGGGCGCCTTCGTGGTGTTGAACCAGAGGTCGATGTTGTCGATGGGAGGGAACCAGTAGTGGTTGTGGGCCCGATCCTTGCCCACGTAGTAGGTGTCGATGCTCGGGATGTACTGGCCGCCCCATTGAGCCTGACCCGCGGCCAGGAACTGGTTGGCTGGGTCGTTGTCGGTGAAGGCCGGGTAGTTGACAGTCTGGAGGTAGGGCAGGCCGTGCTGCCAGTAGTTGGCATTGCGTGTGTAGGTGATGTTCTGCGGCGTGCATTGCCCGAGCGTGAACGGGCCAGTGCCGATCGGGTTCGCAATGCTGTCACCGACCGGGTCCTTGAGGGCGGACCAGATGTGCTGCGGCACGATGCTGACCTGGTCTGCGATCGGAAAGAAGTACGGCACCGCCGAGTTGGCGAAGGTCATGACGACCTTGTCAGTGCCTGACTTGGTGACGCTCGAGAGCACCGACCACACCGCCTGAAGGTCGAGCTCGGGGTGCTGCTTGATCAGGTTGAACGTGTAAACGACGTCATCGGCTGAGAAGTCCTGTCCGTCGCTCCACTTCACGCCGGAGCGGGCAGTGAAAGTCAGCGTCTTGTTGTCAGGGCTCCATTCGTATCCGCTGGCGAGCCAGTTCGTCTTTTTGTCAGTGAGCAGGTTGTCGTAAACGAGCGGCTCATAGAAGATGCCTACCGAAAGGCCGGTGACCGACCCGTTGAACGGGTTGAACGCGCAGCTCCACAGGCCGCCGCTCTCGTTGTCGATGGTGAGAGTGCCCCCCACCTTGGCTTGCGCATTGCCGCCGCTCGAAGTGCCGCAGGCCGATGCCAGCACGACCAACGCCGCCATCGCGGCCAGGAATCGATTTCGCCTCATCCTCGGAACCTCCCCTAAGGATTCTTGGTTGGTACTCATCCTCGCTTGTTCTCCTCTTTTTCTCCAAGTCGCAATCTTCATCACCCCGCCTCCTGAACCTGACGTCCGGGTGAACGGTGAAAGACCCTCTCCTGGGCCACCTCGAGAGCGGTGGCGACGGCGCCCTGCAGGACGGCGTCCTCGCCGAGTGCCGAGACCACCACTCGCGGCCGGAAGGGCAAGAGCTGACGGAGCTCGTGCTCGATCGGCGCGAGCAGCAGGTCGCCGTTGCGCCCGATCCCGCCGCCCAGGATCACCAGCTCGGGGTCGAGCACCGGAATGATGGTGGCGATCGCCAATGCCAGCCGCTGCGCCTCGGCCTCGACCACCCGCGCCGCGGTGGCGTCTCCACGCCGCGAGGCGGCGAAGACTCCCTCGGCCGTGATGGGCATCTTCATTCCGAGCTCTTTCGCCATGCGCACCACCCCGGCAGCGGCGGCGGCCTCTTCGAATGCGCCTCGTCGCCGGTTGGATGGATCGCGCGGGTCCCCCAGACCAAGGGGAAGATAGGCCACCTCGCCGGCGGCCCCATGCGCCCCGCGGTACAGACGCCCGTCGATCACGAGTGCGAGGCCGATGCCGGTGCCGACTCCGAGGAAAACGAAATTGGCCACGTTGCGCCCGTGACCATGCTCGCGCTCGGCGAGCGCCGAGAGGTTGACGTCGTTCTCGAAGGTCACATTTGTGCCCAGCTCTTCGCGCACAGCCTCCACCAGCCCGTGTCTTCCCCAGCCAGGGAGGTTGGGCGCCATGGCGACATAGCCATGGACCGGGTCAAAGACTCCTGGGCTGCCGAGCACCGCATGTGTGACCTGGGGCCAGGCCACGCCTGCGTCGCCTGCCAGCCGGCGCGCGAGCGAGCCGATCTGGCCGATCAACGCCTTGGCGCTGGCGACCTTCGCTCGCTCATCACGCCGGGCAACCACGGTGCCGGTGATGTTTGCGATCGCCGCCCGCGCCCATCGCCGTCCGACATCGATGCCGACCACCCATCCAGCCCGGGGGTTGAGCTCATACAAAAGGGCACTGGGTCCTCGCTCGCCGCGCGACCTTCCGACCTCGCGCACGAGCTGCGCGTCCAGGAGGCCCGTCAGGGCGAGCGAGACCGTCGGCTTGGACAGGCCGCTCACCCGAGCCACCTGTGCGCGTGACAAAGGGCCGCGGCGATGGATGAGCTCGAGGATCGAACGCTCATTGATGGCACGCAGCAAGCTCGGCGTGCCGGCGGTGATGCCTGCCTCGCTGCGACCATCCGTTGTCGCCCGGCCTGATGTGGGTATGGCTTCCATAGTTAGGAAGAATTCCTTACCGAACAGTAACCGGGCTGATTCGTCGCGTCAAGCATCACCGCATCAGCCTCGGTTGAAGAATCGGGGCAGATGGCGCCGGTTGGCCTCGAGCAGCGCATCCAGCAGAGCCGTGGCCACGTTGTAACGACCGACCAGCGGGTTCGCAAGCAGCGCTTTCAGCGCCGCTGCGCGATCGCCGTGAATCGCTGCCTGGACGGAAAGTCGCTCGTAAGCCTTCACCTGCTGCACGAGCCCGAGCAGCTCGGGGGCGAGCGGCTCGAAGCGCCCGGGGGTTGCCCCGTCTAAACCGATCCGCGCCGGCACCTCGACCACCGCGTCATCAGGGAGACCAGGGAGTGCGCCATCGTTCCTGATGTCCACCACCTGCTCGTCGCCCGTGCCGGCATGCAGCGACGCGATCAGCTGTGCCGCGGCCTCGCTGTAGTACGCCCCTCCGCGCTTCTCGAGCAACTTCGGCTTCTCAGCCAGCGTCGGATCTCTGTACATCTCGAGCAGGGTCTTCTCGATCGCCATCACCTCTTCGGCCCGCGACCGCTTTGAACCAGAGACCTGTTCCTTCAGCACCACGTCGGTGAAGTAGAAGTAGCGCAGGTAGTAGGAGGGGATGGCCCCCAGCAGCCGGATCAGGGCCGCCGGGCTCTCGATGTCGGCGCCGATCTCGTCGGCGGAGGTCTCGATGAGGTCGTGCAGGCGATCGACACCGTCAACGCGGACCGCGCGCTCCCACGTCAGATGGTTGAGACCAACGTGCTCCAGCGCCACCCGCTGAGGCTCGACCCCGAGCTTCGCTGCGAAGCGACGCTGGAATCCAATCGCCACATTGCAGAGGCCGATCGCCCGGTGTCCTTCGTCGAGCAACGCCTGCGTCACGATGCCGACGGGGTTCGTGAAGTCGACCACCCACGCGTCTTTGGCGCCATGCCTGGCCGTCGCCTCCGCGATGTCGAGCACGACGGGCACCGTGCGCAGAGCCTTGGCGAAGCCCCCGGGCCCCGTCGTCTCCTGGCCGATGCACCCGAACTCAAGGGGCAGGGTTTCGTCCAATAGCCTGGCCGCCTGGCCGCCGACCCTCAGCTGGACGATCACGAAGCCGGCGCCGTCGATGGCAAGATCCCGGTCCTGGGTCAACACAAGCTGGCCAGGCCACTCGCGCCTTTGCATGATGCGCCGCGCCAGCCCGCCCACCACCTGGAGGCGCTCGGCGTCGATGTCGTGGAGCACGAGCTCGTCGACCGGAAGCCGGGAGGAGTGAGCCAGAAAACCTTCCACCAGCTCCGGCGTGTAGGTGCTGCCCCCGCCAATAACCGCGACTTTCAGCGCCACGGAGGCGCATGGTACTGCAGAATAGGCGGGAATTGTTAGGGAAGTTTCCTGATGGTAGGCCGACGATCCTGGCCGTGGACGGCGGGGCCTCGAAGGTCGACGTCGCCCTCCTCACTCGGAATGGTGAGCTGATCGGCGCGGCACGCCACTCCGCCTACGCCAACTTCGGCCTCGGCCACCTACCTCCCCTCGAAGCACTCGAGGAGACGATCCGGCTGGCGTGCCTGGACGGCGGCGTGGATCCTTCCACGAGACCACTCGCGGATGTCGGCGTGTACTGCCTTGCCGGTGCCGACCTCCCGCTTGACGACAAGCGGATCACGAAGCAGGTCAAGGACACCGGCTGGACCGCCGGCACCATCGTCCGCAATGACACGTTCGCGGTGATGCGCGCCGGAAGCAGCCGCGGCTGGGGAGTCGCAGTTGTGTGTGGCAGTGGGCTGAACTGTGCAGGCGTCGGGCCAGACGGGAGAGTCGTTCGCTTCCCGTCGCTGGGCGATCTGTCGGGAGACCGTGCGGATGGTGGAGGGTGGCTCGGTCGCGCGGCTCTTGGATCTGCGCTGCGTGCGCGCGACGGGCGCGGCCCCCGCACCGCGCTGGAGAAGCTGGTGCCGCTGCACTTCCGAATGACGCGGCCGTCGGCGGTGATGGAGGCGCTCTACGTTGGGCGCTTGCAGGAACGACGGCTCCTGGAGCTGGCGCCGGTTGTGTTCAGGGCCGCGACAGGCGGCGATGCCGTGTCCCGCGAGCTCATCGCAAACATTGCTGATGAGGTGGTGGTAACGGCCAACGCCGCCATCCGCCGGCTGAAGCTGGCATCCCGAGCGTTCGAGGTGATCCTGGGCGGTGGCATCTTCCGCAGCGGCGACCGGCGAATGCTCGGCCGCATCCGCGCCGGGATCACCGATCTTGCACACCGCGCTGAGATCGTGCGATTGAACGCACCACCGGTGGTTGGCGCCGCCCTGATCGGTCTCGACGAGGCGCAGACGTCGAAGGCGGCGCAGGGACCTCTGAGGAAAGCGCTGACCGAGCAACGCCTCAAGGCGCGCCGCTAGAGCTGGTACTGCTTCAGAAGCTCCGCAAGCTGCAGCGCGTTGGTGGTGCCGTAGCTGCCTGAGCAGTTGTTCATCAGCGCGTGCACATTCTTTGCGCTTCGTGCCGCCTCGGCCACGCGCGGGGCCCAGTCCGCCAGCTCGTCCTCGTCGTACAGGTAGCGAAAGCGCTCGTTGGGTGGAATGTTCGACTTCTCCCACAGGTCGGCGCGGCGACCGTGGAAGCGGAAGACTGCGAGCTCTGGGGACGTCACGGCTGCCACCGGTGGCACCGACGACTTGAGGCCTTGCGGCTCATCGACTATCACGTAGGGAATCTTGTTGTCGGATAGGAAGCGAAGCGTGCGCTCGGCGTTCTTTTCGTTGAACCACGACCCGTGGCGGAACTCAACAGTGAGCTGCATGTCGCCCAGGCGCGATGCCGCGTCGAGGATCCGCTCGCGCGCCTCGTTGGATGGGAAGACCCAGCGCGGGAACTGAAGGAAGATTGCGCCGAGCTTCGACGCCTCGCGTAGAGGCTCCACTCCACGTTTGAATGCCTCCCAGACATCGTCGTAGAGCTCTTTAGGAAGATCCTTGCCGTAGATGCGTGTCTTCTCTTTCAACTGCTCGGGGAGAGCCTCGCGAATCTCTTTCGGCAGTCGCTTGACCTCGCTCGGCTGTCCGGTCATGAGGGCATGAGCCTTGACGTCCATCACGAAGCCGTCCGGCGTGCGCTCGACCCAGAGCTTCGACTGCTGCTCCCGAGGCAGCGCGTAATAGGTGGCGTCCACCTCGACCACCGGGAACCTGGTCGCGTAGTAACGCAGGCGCTCTTCGGCGGTGGAGGCGCCTTCCGGATAGAACACGCCCTTGGCGGTCATCGTCGGGTCGGTCCACGACGCGGTGCCGACGCGGACCTCACCGCCCTGCGCGATCTTCACCGGCTCGGCGGCCGCCACCAGGATCGGTTGGGCGAGCGCCGTGGAGTGCTCGAAGCCCGGATCGTGGGTGCTTCCGGCGGAGGTCAACGTTTGGACAGTGGCTCGAACACCGCGCTGAAATGTCGCAGTGCGGGTGGCTCGGAGACAATCCGGTAGCCGCAGATCGCCGCCTTCTGTCGCGCCATCGTCTCAGCCACCTCGATCACGTAATCGACGTGGCTCTGCGTGTACACGCGGCGCGGCAGTGCGAGCCGCACAAGGTCGTGATCGGCAGGCACCTGGCCGCCGGTGTTGGGATCTGTGCGGCCGAACATGACAGTGCCTATCTCCACAGACCGAACTCCCCCCTCCAGGTACAGCGCGCAGCTGAGAGCCTGGCCTGGGAGCTCCTCCGGTGGAATATGCGGCAGCGTCGCGCGTGCGTCGATGTACACGGCGTGGCCGCCGGGAGGCTCGACGATCGAGACGCCGGCCTTCCGGATCCCATCACCGAGGTACTCGGCACTGCGCAGCCTGTAACGCAAATAGTCCTCGTGCAGCACCTCCTCGAGACCCTGAGCGATGGCCTCGAGATCGCGACCGGCCAGGCCCCCATAGGTGGTGAAACCCTCCGTGAGTATGAGCAGCTGCCGCGCAGTCGCGGCCCATGCATCGCTGTTCAGCGCGAGGAAACCGCCGATGTTGGCGATACCGTCCTTTTTGGCGCTCATCGTGCAGCCGTCCGCGTATGAGAACTGCTCCCTCGCGATCTCTTTCGGTGAGCGCGATTCGTGACCAGGCTCGCGAAGCTTCACAAACATCGCGTTCTCGGCGAATCGCGCTGCGTCGATCAGCAGCGGCACACCGAATCGATTCAACATCCGGCGCACCTCGCGTAAGTTCCGCATCGAGACAGGCTGTCCACCGCCGCTGTTGTCGGTGAGCGTCATCACGCATAACGGCACGTCGCCGGCTCTCTGCTTGAGAAGCGCTTCCAGCCGGGCGAGGTCGATATTGCCTTTGAACGGCGCCGGCACCGAGGCGTTCGCGGCCTCCTCGCATGGCAGGTCGAGAGCTTCGGCGCCTGTGGCCTCGATGTTGGCGCGCGTGGTGTCGAAGTGGTGATTGCCAGGGATGACCTTGCCGGGACCTGACGTCACCGCGAAGAGGATTCGCTCGGCCGCGCGTCCCTGGTGGGTCGGGATGACGTGCTTGTATCCGGTCAGCTCGCGGATCACCGACTCGAAGCGCGCAAAGCTGCTCGACCCGGCGTAAGCCTCGTCACCTCGCATCATCCCCGCCCACTGTTCCGAGCTCATGGCGCCGGTGCCAGAGTCTGTGAGCAGGTCGATGAGGACGTCCTCCGACGCCAGCTTGAACAGGTTGTAGCCCGCTGCCTGGAGATGAGCCTCGCGCTGGCGTCTCGTACTCATACGCAGCGGCTCGACCGACTTGATCTTGAACGGCTCGATGATCGTGCGGAACGCAGATCCCGACGTTGAGTCGGGAGGCATCAGCGGGCGGCCACCGCCAGGTCTTCCGCAGCGAGGTCTGCGACCGCGGCCTCTTCGATCTCCGCGAAAGACTTGCCCCGGTCGCGCTCGAGCACCTTCATGCGTTTGTCGAACTGCGTGCTTGCATAGTCGATGTAGGTCTCCATCCGCTGACCGAACGGCGCGTGCTCCTCGTCGTAGTGCTCCCAGAACTCGCTGACGACGCCGAGGGCCGGTCCGAGCAGCTCATTCATGCGCTGGTTCATGACCTCCCATCCCGAGGCGGACTGGTTGATCAGACGGTTGAGCAGGAAGACGCCATAGCGGATGTGGCGGCTCTCGTCTCGCGCCGTCATGCGGATGCCCTCGAGGAGGCCGGGCAGCTTACCGCTGACCTCGAGAGACTGGCGGAAGCCGTGGTATCCGGTTTCTGCGAGCACGCCCTCGATGATCATGTTGTAGGTCACCGACGCGCGGATTTGCGCTTCCACCGACTGGTCATCACGCAGCGCGTTCAGCGCCTTGGGCAGCTCGACCTGAAAAAGGTGGCTGTAGCTGGGAGTCATGTAGTGCCCGAGATCCTCGCGCGCGACCGCCACCTGGTCGAGCCAGCGGCGGAAGAACTCGACATGCTTGGCCTCTTCCCACAAGAACGACGTGAGGAAGATCTCCTCTTCGATCCGACCCTCGCGGGCTATGACCATGATCAGCGGCAGCAGGTCGGTGGTGACGCCCTCCTCGCCCGCCTGGAACAGCGCCACCGTACGGAGCAGAAAGTCGCGTTCGACGGAGTCGAATGCGGCCCAGTCCGCACCGTCGGATGAGAAATCGATGGCTTGCGGGTCCCACGTGCCCAGTCGCTTCGCCTTCTGGAAGAGCCGCATCGGCACCGAGTCCCAGTCCAGGCCGCGGCCGGAGATGGTGGCGTAAGGCGCCAAGGTGAAACCAGTCTAGGGCCCGATCGGCCCCACCGGCCCTGGCGGCTCGCCGCCAGGCGCACCTTCTGCGAAGGGGGGAGGAAAAATGGTGGAGCGCCCGACCCTTGCGAGCCCGGCGCCCCACTGAGATAAACGCCGGGCGCGCCACGCCTACCCGCCACCTAGACTCACCTGAGTGTCACGCCTCCGTGGTCCGACGCAAATTCGCGAGATCGACGGCCGGAGCCGAGGAAAGGGTGGCGCGACGAGGAATGCATCGGAGATGCATGACGAGGAAGCGCCGGGCCCCTTGACGACGGCTTCGGCGCCGCGCGGGGTCCCCACCAAATCGACGATTTCGTGGGGTGGGCTGGCGCCCGGCCGTCTAGATCGCGAAGGTGCGAGGGCAATCGGGGGCGGGACACTCTAGTGGCTCCGACGATCCGGCTTGGAAAGATCTTCGGCATCGAGGTCGGCTTGAACTGGAGCCTGGTCTTCATTTTCGGCCTGATCGCGTGGACCCTCGCGGTGGACTTGTTCCCGCAGCAGGTCCCCGGCCAGACAGGAACCGCTTACTGGCTCGCGGCGCTGGCCGGCGCCGCCGCGTTCTACGCGTGCCTGCTCGCCCACGAGCTGGCCCACGCTCTGGTGGCAAGGCGCAGCGGTGTGAAGGTGGCCGGCATCACCCTGTGGCTGTTCGGGGGCGTGTCGCGCCTGGACGGCGAGCCGAAGAGCGCCCGCGCGGAGGCCCTGATCGCGGGGGTCGGGCCCCTGACCAGCTTCGCGGTGGCGGTCATCGCCACTGGGCTCTGGCTCGTGACTGCGGGCTCGCCACTGGTCTCCAACCTCTTCGGCTGGCTCGCCTTCGTCAACGCGGCCCTGGGGGTGTTCAACCTGGTGCCCGCCTTCCCGCTCGACGGCGGCCGGCTGCTCAGCGCGATCTTCTGGTGGCGCCAGGGCACGCGCCAGCGCGGGGTGCACAGCGCGGTCAGGATCGGGCGTGTGGTGGCCTATCTGATGATCGGAATCGGGGTGATCGAGGTGTTCACAGTCAGCCCGGTCGACGGCATCTGGATCGCGTTCCTGGGCTGGTTTCTGCTTTCAGCCGGGTCGTCCGAGGAGGCGGGCACCACGATGAAGGCGGCGCTAAGGGCTGTGCCGGTGTCGGCCGCCATGACGTCACCCGTGATCACCATCCCGGACTGGGTCACAGTGGAGCAGTTCCTCGAGTCCATCGCACCTGCCCACCACTTCACCACCTACCCGGTCCACGATCCGTCCGGCAAGCTCACCGGGGTCGTGCGCCTCGGAGACCTGGTCAAGGTCGCCGGCGGCGCCCAGGCCGAAAAGCGCCTGAACGCCCTGGCGCGGCCGATCGCTGAGGTCCCCACCGCCCGCCCAGACGAGGACCTGGGGAGCTTGATCGAACGAGTCGGGCTGGGCCTGGAGAAGCGGGTTCTGGTATTCGACGACGGCCAGCTGGTGGGCATCCTGAGCCCGATCGACGTGGCTCGTCTATTGACCATGCGCCAGGGCGCCGGACGCATGTAATGTAGGGTCCCCGTTCGGGGTATAAGTCGGGTCGAGATGAGCCAGAAAGTCAAGAAAACCGAAGCGGAGTGGCGGCAGGATCTGAGCCCCGAGCAGTACCACGTGCTGCGAGAGAAGGGCACCGAGCGACCGTTCACGGGCGAGTACTGGGACACCCAGACCTCAGGCGTCTACCGGTGCGCGGGCTGCGGGGCGGTCCTCTTCGAATCCGAGACCAAGTTCGACGCACACTGCGGGTGGCCGAGCTTCTACGCGCCGGCCGAGGGCGCCAACGTCGAGGAGCACGTCGACCGCACCTTCTTCATGACCCGGACCGAGGTCACATGCGGTGAGTGTGGAGGGCACCTGGGCCACGTCTTCGACGACGGCCCGGATCCGACCGGGCTCCGCTATTGCATCAACTCGGTCTCGATTCTGCTCGAGCCGGAGGACCAGGCCGGAGCCTGAGCTCAGCACCCCACATGACAATCCACAGCGAGCTCGACGACCTGACAACCGCGGGCGCAAGGCGGGCGCTGGCTGGACTCCCACGCTGCGATTACGAGGTGGTCATCAAGCCTCTGCGCTACAGGACAGGCCCCCACCTCGCGGCACTCTGCGACTTCGACGGCCGCACTATCACGCTGCAGGTGCCGAGGCCGTTTCGCGCATTCAAAGAGCCGGTGTTCTACGGCGCACGCAGGCGGCGCGGTTCCGGGATGCGCTTTTCGTGGCTCTCCGAGAGCGTCGCCTTTCGCTCCCGACGAGATGTGCTCAGGTTCCTGTATCTGCACGAATGGATGCACTGGTACCTGCACGAGGTGTTGAAGAAAGGTTCTTCGGCAGAGACTGCATGCGATCGCTTCGCGTTGAGGAACTTCCGCCGTCAGCGGGTGACCACCCACGACGCCGACGCGGCCCTTGCACGGCGGGCGCGAACGCCCGCACGCCGCGCCGCCTGACACCCGTCGAGCTGCGGCCGTGAGGGGGTTTCTGATCGGCTTGGTGCTCCTGGTGTTTCTCGCCACCACGATCCTTTCGTTGCGACCGGGTGGCTTGAGGCGGCAGCTCAACTTCGCCGCGCGGAGGCTGCGGATAGCGCTGGTGCTCGGCGGCGTTTATCTCGTCACGACCGCGATCATTCGCGTCGCATTTCCCGATGGACCCGTGACCGATTGGGGACCGCCCCTGCTTGCGCTGGCGCTCGCGGTCCTTTTTCTCGTGCTCGCGCAAGACCCAGTGCCACCGCAGAAGAATCGACTCTAGTCCACTGGCACCTCGCTGCCGTCCTGCGCCCAGCGGGTGTGGAACGCGCCCTCGCGATCCGTCCGGTGGTAGGTGTGTGCACCGAAATAATCCCTCAACCCTTGAATGAGGTTCGCCGGCCCGCGAGCCCGCCGGTAACCGTCGTAATAAGCCAATGACGAAGAGAACGCCGGCACGGGCACTCCGGCGTCGATCGCGCGCTTGACGACCCGCCGCCACGCAGGCTGAGCTGCGGCAAGCGCCTGCTGGAAGAACGGGGCCAGCATCAGGTTTCGCAGCTCAGGGCTCTCCGCATACGCGTCCCGAATTCGGTCCAGGAACCGCGCGCGGATGATGCAGCCGCCGCGCCAGATCGTCGCGATTGCGCCGAGGTCGAGATCCCAGCTGAACTCGCGCGAACCCGCCGCCATGTGCTCGAAACCCTGCGCGTAGGCCACGATTTTCGCCGCGTAGAGCGCATCGCGCACGTCGTCGACGAGCCTCTCCCTTTCGGCGCCGCCGCCCGCACCGGCGGGGCCGACCAGCACACCTGCGGCCTTGACGCGGTCGTCCTTCTGGCTCGACAGCATG
This sequence comes from Chloroflexota bacterium, assembly GCA_005881025.1. Lineage (GTDB taxonomy): Bacteria > Chloroflexota > Dormibacteria > Dormibacterales > Dormibacteraceae > CF-54. Next base: position 20,221 of record VBFO01000084.1, read on the forward strand.
CGGGCGAAAACAGCCTCGGTGATTCCGGTCAGCGGCACGCCGAGATCCAGCGCGGATTGACTCGTCCAACGGCCCGTGCCCTTCTGCTCCGCTTCGTCCTCGATCACGTCGACAAGCGCGGCGTGATCGCCACTGTCGCGCTTGGCGAGGACAGCAGCTGTGATCTCGATCAGATATGACTGAAGCTCGCCTTGGTTCCACTCACGAAAGATCCCGGCCAGCTCACTTGCGTCGATCCCGAGCGCTTGACGCATGAAGTCGTAGCTCTCCGCGATCAGCTGTATGTCCGCGTACTCGATGCCGTTGTGGACCATCTTCACGAAGTGGCCTGCGCCGTCTGGTCCGATGTAAGTGCAGCACGGCACACCATCCACCCTGGCAGCGATCGCCGTGAGCATGCCTTCGACGCGCGCGTACGCCTCACGCGTCCCGCCAGGCATGAGGCTGGGCCCGTGGAGCGCCCCCTCCTCACCACCGGACACGCCAATACCCATGAAGACGAGACCGGTCCTGGTCGCTGCCGCTGCGCGGCGCCTCGTGTCATGAAAAAGCGAGTTGCCGCCGTCCATGACCACGTCGCCCGCCTGGAGGAGTCCTGCGAGCTCATTCAGAGC
>VBFO01000086.1 GCA_005881025.1 Chloroflexota bacterium
CCTCAGACCTTCAGGTCATCGGCCTGTTCCGGCCCGGCATCAACAGCGGACAGAGCGAGACCGAGGCGCTGGTCGCGCTCTACGCGGATCAAAGCTCGCATGTGAAGTACCGCGGCGCCAACGCGGACCAGGACACGGTCGATGTGAAGCACTACGGCATCACCCAGGTGAACACCGTCGTGCTCGACTACAAAGGAAAGACTCAGCTCCTGCTGCAGGGAACGCAGTCCGAAGAGGACTTCACGTCTGCGCTGCTCAAGCTCGAGTCCGACCGCGTGCCTGTCGTGTGCTGGGCCGTCGGGGACGGGGAGCGCAGCCTCACGGACACGAACCAGAAGACCGGGTACACGGCTGTGGCCGACCTGCTGGTGAAGAACAACTTCTCGCACAAGGACGTCCTGTTGAGCCAGCTCCCGGCGGTGCCCGCCGACTGCGACGAGCTGGCGATCATCAACCCGACGAGCGCCCTTACGGACCAGACGGTGAAGATCGTGACCGCCTACCTCGCAGGCGGGGGCAAGCTGCTGATCGCGGCTGAGCCGTGGCCGCACGATCCGAAGACGACCGCCACGCTCAGCTCGATCCTCAGGCCGTATGGGCAGGGGTTCAGCGGAGCGCTCATCATCGAGACCGACCCGAGCGGGGCCGCGGTGCAGGACCCGACGAACCCCGCGGTGGTCAACTATGGTCAGTCGCCGATCACCAAGGACGTCCAGGGAATCGTCTCGTTCTTTCCGCAGACGACGGCCATCACCGGCGCACCGGCTGCCGGCGTCAGGGTGGTGCGCATTGCGACCACCACCTCGGGCTCGTATGCGATCGCGGCTGAGCGGTCGAGCCTTGCCCGCCAGTCGCAGGACACCTCGGGTCCATTCACGATCATGGAGACGCTCGAGCAGGCAGCCGGGAGCGGCAAGACGCGCATCGTGGTGGCCGGCACCGCAGCATTCGCCCAGACCGGAACCCTGCCGCCCAACAACAACGACGCCAACCTCGAGCTGGCGCTCGGGTCTTTTCAATGGCTGGCCGGCCAGGACTCCCTGATCGCGCTGCCCCCGAAGCCCGAACGCGCGCTGCCGATCGCGCTCACGCAGCAGGACCAGAGCGTGCTCATCTTCATCACCGCGTTCCTGATGCCGGGGCTGACGGTCTTCGGCGGGATCATGGTGTGGTGGAGGCGCCGGATCTTCTAGCCGCTCGGCGTCGGGTGGCACGGGGGAGGCAGGCCTCCCCCGTGGGACCCCCTCCATCCGCGCGACGTTGGCGACGATTGGAAGGTGCGCGCGTGGAGACGGCCGGAATGAATCCGGCCTTCTTGCGACCTGTTGATCAATGAATCGAGGCGAGCCACTCGGCGTCGAGATTGCGAGTTCCTTTAACCTAACGCTCCGCGCATGGACTCCAGCTCAGCCCTTTATGCAGTCGCGGGCGGCCTCGCCGCCGTGCTTTTCGCAGTCGTCCTCATCTTTGTCGTTCTTCGCCAGCCGCCTGGGAACGCCCGCATGCAGGAGATCGCAGCCGCCATCCAGGAGGGCGCGTCGGCCTACCTGAACCGGCAGTACACGGTGATCGCCATCATCGGCGTGGTCATCGCGATCGTCATCGGAATCGGCATCGGCTGGGAGACCGCGGCCCTTTACGTCGTCGGCGCCGTGCTCTCGGCGGCGGCGGGCTACGTAGGTATGAACATCTCTGTCCGCGCCAACCTGCGTACTGCTGAGGCTGCGCGCGGCGGGCTGAACAAAGCTCTCGGCGTCGCGTTCCGCGGCGGCGCGGTGACGGGCTTCATGGTGGTGGGACTCGGGCTGCTCGGAGTTTCGGCTGCCTACCTGATCTTCAAGAACCCTGAGTCGCTGGTCGGACTTGCGTTCGGCGCAAGCCTGGTCTCGGTGTTCGCCAGATTGGGCGGTGGCATCTACACGAAGGCGGCCGACGTCGGCGCCGACCTGGTCGGAAAAGTCGAGGCGGGCATCCCTGAGGACGACCCTCGTAATGCGGCAGTGATCGCTGACAACGTGGGTGACAACGTGGGTGACTGCGCGGGCATGGCCGCGGACCTCTTCGAGACGTACGCCGTGACGATGATCGCGGCCATGCTGCTGGGCTCACTCCTCTTCCCACATCAGACCGGGTGGGTCATCTATCCGCTGCTGCTCGGCTCGGTCAGCGTCGTCGGGTCGATCATCGGAACCTTCTTCGTACGCGTCTTCAACCCGCGCTGGATCATGGGCGCGCTGTACGCGGGCCTGCTGGTGGCGGTGGCGGTGGCCATCGTCGGCTTCTTCTTCGTCACTCAGTACATGACCTCGAACGGTTACCTGAAGCTGGGCGGGGGCGTCGGCGACCCGAACAACCTGTTCTGGGCCGGGCTGGTGGGCGTGGTCACGACGGTGCTCATCGTCGCCATCACCGAGTTCTTCACCGAGACCCGCTACTGGCCGGTGCACCTGATCGCCAAAGCTTCGGTGACCGGGCACGCGACCAACATCATCGCCGGCCAGGCGATCGGCATGATGGCCACGGCCCTGCCGGTGACGGTGATCGGAGTCGGGATCCTGATCAGCTACGGACTCGGAGGGCTGTACGGCATCGCGATCGCTGCGGTGGCGATGCTCTCGATGACCGGCATCATCGTCGCGATCGACTCCTACGGACCGATCACCGACAACGCCGGTGGCATCGCCGAGATGGCGAACCTGCCTGAGGAGGTGCGCGGCATCACCGACCCGCTCGACGCGGTCGGCAACACGACCAAGGCCGTCACCAAGGGTTACGCGATCGGGTCGGCAGGCCTGGCCGCCCTCGTCCTGTTCGCCTCTTACACCCAGGAGCTCGCGAAGGCCGGCCACCCGACCAAGTTCGAGCTCGCGGACCCGCTCGTCATCGTCGGCCTGTTCCTGGGCGGCATCCTGCCTTTCCTGTTCGGCTCGCTGGCGATGCTCGCGGTCGGCCGCGCGGGCGGCCTGGTCGTCGAAGAGGTGCGCCGGCAGTTCCGCGAGATCAAGGGCATCATGGAAGGCACGGCCAAGCCCGAGAACGGAACTGCCGTCCGGATCGTCACCGCCGCGGCGCAGCGCGAGATGATCCTCCCGGGCGTGATCCCTGTGGTGGCTCCCCTCGCGGTCGGCTTCATCCTGGGCCCGCGTGCGTTGGGTGGGATGCTTCTCGGCGCGATCGTGACCGGCCTGTTCCTCGCACTGCAGATGACAAGCGGCGGCGCGGCATGGGACAACGCCAAGAAGTACATCGAGGAAGGCCACCTGGGCGGGAAGGGATCAGAGGCTCACAAGGCGTCAGTGACCGGCGACACCGTCGGCGACCCTAACAAGGACACCGCCGGGCCTGCGATCAACCCAATGATCAAGGTCATCAACATCATCGCCATCCTCATCGCGGCGTCGGTAGCCTCGAACTTCCTCATCCACTAGGTTCCAGAACCACCCGCTTAGACTTCTCTTTGGAGGGTCGACGTGGACGACTACCAGAAGGAGATTGCCGACCTGGAGCACCAGGTCGAGCAGCTGGTCGAGGCGGAGGGTGACGCCAAGACCATCGCCGAGCTCAGCATGCAGCTCGACATCCTCAAGGCGATCTACACGCGCGCGACCGATCTGTACCAGCGCGGGCGGAGAGACGAGGGGCTTCGCTTCGGACTTCGCATCCAGGGCTACGGCGACTGGAGCCTCGAAAATGTCTACGCGTTCGTGTACGAGCGCTCGGTCGAGCTCGAGGCGGCGGCGCACAGCTCGTTCGTCGGCGGGATCAAGAACACCGATTTCGCGCTAATGCTTAATTCCTAGGAGGCGCCTGATGGAGACTCCGCTCACGCCACTCGAGTTCGCCCGGCGCGCGCGCAAGCTGTATGGCACCCGCGAGGGTGTCGTCGACGGCGACCTGCGGCTCACCTACGAGCAGTTCTTCGAGCGGTGCGACCGCTGGTCGGCGGCGCTCCAGGCGATGGGCGTCCGCAAGGGAGATCGCGTCGCCTACATCGCGCCCAACACGCACGAGCAGCTCGAGTCCTTCTATGCCGTGCCGCAGATCGGCGCGGTCCTGGTGCCCATCAACTACCGCCTTACCGCCGATGATTTCGTCTACATCACCACTCACTCGGGCGCCAAGGTGCTGTGCGTCCACCCCGACTATCTCGACGCGGTGGACGGCGTCCGCGGCCAGCTCAGCGGAGTCGAGCAATTCGTCGCGCTGGGCGGCGCCGGCGGCCGCAAGGGATGGCGCGAGCACGACGCGGAGGTCGCCCAAGCCAAGCCTGCCTTCGAGCGTCCCCAGATCGATGAGAGTGACTTGCTTGCTCTGAACTACACCAGCGGAACGACAGCGAAGCCAAAGGGCGTGATGATCACGCACCGAAATGCATGGATGAACGTCATGGACACCCTGGTCCACTTCCACATCACCGTCGACGACACCTACCTGTGGACGCTGCCGATGTTCCACGCCAACGGCTGGACCTTCGTGTGGATCATCACCGCGGTGGGCGGCCGGCACATTTGCCTCCCCAAGGTCGAGCCTGCTCGGGTCTTCGAGCTCATTCGCAACGAGCATGTCGGCTGGCTGTGCGCAGCGCCGACCGTGCTGATCTCGCTCGCGAACGCCACGCGCGAGGTGCGCGGCGAAGTGCCAAAAGGTGTGCGTGTCGTCACCGCTGGGGCACCGCCGGCGGCGGCGACGATCGAGCGACTCGAGGGCGAGTTTGGATGGGAGGTGACGCAGGTCTACGGCCTGACTGAAACCTCGCCATTCCTGACGATCTGCGAGCCGCGCCCGGAGCATCGGTCGAAGTCCGCCTCGGAGCGAGCGGTGATCAAAGCGCTCACCGGGGTGGAGATGATCGGCGCCGGCGAGCTGCGGGTGGTCGACGAGGCGGGCAAGGATGTGCCGGCGGACGGACAGGCGCTGGGTGAGATCGTCTTCCGGGGCAACGTGATCCTCCAGGGCTACTACAACGACGCCGAGGCGACCCAAAAGGTGATGGGCGACGGTTGGTTCCACACCGGCGACGCTGCGGTGCTCCACCCCGACGGCTACGTGGAGATCCGGGACCGGATCAAGGACGTGATCATCAGCGGTGGCGAGAACATCTCCTCGATCGAGGTCGAAGGCGTGTTGCTGCGCCATCCCGCCGTGCAGGAGGCGGCGATCGTCGGGCTACCTCATGAGAAGTGGGGCGAGGCGCCGTTTGCCTATGTGGTGTTGAAGCCAGGAGCGAGCGCGACCGAACAGGAGCTCATAGCGTTCACCCGTGACCGGCTCGCCCACTTCAAGGCACCGCACGGGGTGACCTTTGTCGACGAGCTGCCGAAGACGGCCACTGGCAAGATCCAGAAGTACGTGCTTCGGAAAGGCGCCGCGGCGATCGTCCGCCAATAAGCGCATTTGTGGTGCCAAACGGGTGCATCAAAGCGATTTCAAAGGCCCGTTTGGCACCAACCGTGCGTATCCGGTGTTGCTACCACCACGCGCGGCGCCGGGCGACCCGCGCGTAGTAGCGGTCCTCCAGCCACCCGATCGGCGGCACCAGGTACAGCAAGCCGAGCAGGCGCCACGCACCGCCCAGCTCCCTCAGCACACGATTGGCCGCCGCCGCCCCCACGAACAGCCTCCCGTCTGGTTCGACAGCCTGCAGCGCCGGTGCATCGGGTTGGGCGATGAGGTGCACCCGGCCCGTCGGATCGTGGCGCTGGACCCAGCGCCCTCGCCGAGCTCAAAACTCGCAAGCGCTGTCGTACACGACAGTCAGCCGGACACCGGTCACGGACCGAAACTACACTCACGCAAGGGGATGAGCGAGCTCGAGCTGCCCGACCGCTACAACGTCGCCGCCGACCTGCTCGGCCGCAACCTGAAGGCCCGCGCAAGCAAGATCGCCATCCACCATGCCCGCGGCGAGCTCACCTACGGCGACCTTCAAGCTCTCGCTTGGGGAGCGGCGAGGGCGCTGGTTGAACAGGACGTGCGGCGAGAAGAGCGGATTCTGATCGTCGCCTACGACGGCCCGGGTTGGGTCGCGTCATTCCTGGGGGCAGCGCTGATCGGTGCCGTGCCGGTGCCGGTCAACCCGCTGCTTCAGCGCTCGGAGGACTACGACCACTACCTGCACGACTCGCTGGCGCGCGTGGTGATGGTCGACGCCAACACCGAGGAGAAGCTGAAGGCCGCGGTCGGACGCGCCCAACCGGCGCCGGCGGTGCTGCGCTTGGATGAGCTCGGACCTGGCGACCATGTGGAGCCGGCGCCCACGCGGCGCGACGACATGGCCTTCTGGCTGTACAGCTCTGGTTCCACCGGGAAACCGAAGGCCGTCGTGCATCTGCAGCACGACATCCCTTACACCTGCGTCACCTACGCCGAGCAGGTGCTGGGGATCCGGGAAAGCGACACCACCTTCTCGACCACAGGACTGTTTCACGCCTACGGCTTTGGCAACAACCTGAGCTTCCCCTACTGGGTGGGCGCGTCAACTGTCCTTCACGCTGGTCGCAACACCCCAGCTACGGTCCTGGACACAATCGAGAAGCGCAGGCCGACGCTGTTCTTCTCGGCGCCGACTCTCTACAACGCGATCCTCAACTTCGAGGGCGCGAAGCAGCGCGACCTTTCCTCGGTCCGCCACTGCGTGGCCGCCGCAGAGTCTCTGCCGGCTGAGGTCTGGCGGCGATGGAAGGAGGCATACGGGCTGACCATCATCGATGGCGTCGGATCGACCGAGATGCTGCACATCTACTGCTCGAACCGGGTCAATGACGTTCGACCCGGGTCCAGCGGCAAGCCGGTGCCGGGATACGAGCTGAAGATCCTGGACCCCGACGGCAAAGCCGTCGTGCCAGGCGAGGCCGGTGACCTCTACGTCAAGGGCGACAGCGCGCTCGCGCTGTACTGGGCCCAGCACGAGAAGTCGAAGCGCAGCATCCTCGGTGACTGGTTCTTCAGCGGGGACCGCTACCGCGTCGACGCCGACGGCTATTACTGGTATGAAGGCCGATCCGACGACATGATCAAGGTGAGTGGCCTGTGGGTCTCACCGGTGGAGATCGAATCCGCTCTGCTTGAGCACAAAGCGGTGGCCGAAAGCGCAGTAGTTGGTGTCAGCGTCGAGGGATTCACTCGGATCAAGGCCTTTGTGATCGCGAAAAGTGATGCGGTCACGGGTGATGCCTTGGCGTCGGAATTGCAAGAGCACTGCAAGTCACGCCTGCAGCGCTTCCAGTACCCGCACCTGATCGAGTTCGTGCCCGAGCTGCCGAAGACGGTGACCGGCAAGATCCAGCGCTACAAGCTGCGCGAGGCTGCGCCGGAGAAGACCCCTGCCTAAGCACATCGCCGTCGTGCCCTGCGATGGCGCCGGCAAGGAGGTCGTCCCGGAGGCGGTAAAGGTGTTGCGCGGGGTGGGTGCTGACCTCGAGTTCGAGGACTTCGACATCGACGCTGACTCCTACCTGCGCACCGGAGTCGCCATCCCTGATGCCACCTGGAAGGACCTCCAGGCCGCCGACTCGATCCTGTTCGGCGCGGTCGGCGACCCAAGGGTGCCCGACCCGAAATATCTCCATGGCGTGCTGCTGCGGCTGCGCTTCGAGCTCGACCTGTACGTCAACCTGCGCCCCGCCAAGCTCTACGACGATCGCCTCTCACCCCTCCGGCGCGAGGACCGCAGAAAGGTCGACCTCGTGGTCGTGCGTGAGAACACAGAAGGTGCCTATGTCGGCATGGGCGGGCGCTTCAAGCAGGGCACCCCTGACGAGATCGCGACGCAGGAGGACATCAACACCTACGCCGGCGTCACCCGCATCGTCGAGTACGCGTTCGGGCTGGCGAAACGCGAGGTCGTGATGGTGGACAAGTCCAACGCGATGACCTACGCGGGCGGTTTATGGCAGGAGCGCTGGAAGGCGATCGCGAAGGCTCATCCGAACCTCAAGACGCGCCATCTCTTCGTGGATGCGGCGGCCATGCAGCTGGTGAAGGACCCGAGCCAGTTCGAGGTCATCGTCACCGGGAATCTCTTCGGGGACATCCTCAGCGACCTCACGGCCGAGCTGGTCGGCGGGATGGGCATCGCACCCTCGGCCAACCTCAACCCCAAGACCGGTCGTGGCCTCTTCGAACCCGTGCACGGCACCGCACCCGACATCGCGGGCAAGGGCGTCGTCAACCCGATCGGGGCGATTCTAAGCGCCGGTATGATGATCCGACACCTGGGTCATAGAGAAATGGCAGACGCGATCGAGGGTGCGGTCGAATCGGCCATTCGCGCGGGCGACTGCACCCGCGACCTTGGCGGCAGCCTGTCCACCTCGCAAGCAGGCGACGCCGTGGTGAAGAGGCTGAAGGACTAGAGACAGATGGGCATGACGATGACCGAGAAGATCCTGGCCCGAGGGGCCGGGCGCGAGAGCGTCAAGCCCGGTGACCTGGTGCTGGCCAAGGTCGACTTCGCGATGGGGCACGACCTCACCATCCCGCCGGCCGGAAGGATCATGCGGGAGCAGATGGGCGCCGAGAAGATCTGGGACCCGGACCGCGTGGCCGTTACGCAGGACCACTTCCAGCCGGCGAAGGACGCGGCCAGCGCCACCCTCGGGCGGCTGACGCGCGAGTTCTCACACGAGATGGGAATCAAGTGGTACTTCGAGGTGGGGCAGGGCGGCATCTGCCATACCGTGCTGCCAGAGCACGGGCTGGTGCTACCTGGTGAGCTGGTCGTAGGCGCCGACTCGCACAGCTGTACCTATGGGGCCCTCAACAACTTCGCGACCGGAATCGGCTCGACCGACCTCGCGTGCGTGCTGGCGCTGGGCGAGCTGTGGTTCCGCGTTCCGGAGACGCTGAAGTTCGTCTATCACAACCGCTTGAAGGAGTGGGTCGAGGCGAAGGACCTCATCCTTTATGTGATCGGCCAGATCGGCGTGGACGGAGCCCGTTCCAAAGCGATGGAGCACGTGGGCGAGGCGCTGAAGCACATCGACATGGAGGCGCGGCTGACGATCACCAACATGGCGATCGAGGCCGGCGCCAAGAACGGGATCCTCGAGTTCGACGAGGTGACCAAGAAGTATCTCGATGGTCGCGCCAAGCGCGCCTACACGCCGGTGACCTCAGACCCCGACGCCGTCTACGAGAAAGTCTTCGAGTTCGATGTCGAGAAGGTCGAGCTTGGTGTCGCCAAGCCGATGTCGCCCGACAACTACGCGCCGCTTTCCGAGGTCGCGGGCACCCGGCTCGACCAGGTGTTCATCGGCTCGTGCACCAATTCCCGGATCACCGACCTCCGCCGCGCGGCTGCCGTGCTAGAGGGCCGCCACGTTGCTCCAGGGCTGCGATTGATCATTACGCCGTCCTCTCACCAGGTCGCGATCCAGGCCGAGAAGGAAGGGCTCATCGGCACCTTCCTCGCCGCCGGCGCTGCGTGGACGACCGCCACCTGCGGCGCGTGCCTGGGCGGGCACATGGGAGTGCTCGGTGACGGCGAGGTGTGCCTGAGCACCACCAATCGCAATTTCCCCGGCCGCATGGGGCACCCGAAGGCGCAGGTGTACCTCTCCAATCCGGCGGTCGCGGCCGCGAGCGCGGTGACGGGCGTGATCACTCACCCGAGCGAGGTCCTCAAGCACCTGCCGGCCGAGGTCGCATGAGCCCGGGTTCCGGTTTTGCGCGCAATCACACGTTATTCGTGCCGAATTCCCTGCTTTCGTGCGCAAAAGCAGGTTTGGCGCCATGACGTTCCCCAAGGTTCTGCGCGGGAAGGCTTGGAAGTTCGGCGTCAAAAAGCGCAGGGGGGTCAGGCCCCCCCTGCGGAGACCCCCCCAACCAGCCGAATTGTTGTGGCTACGCACATCGCGGGCGGTTGCCCGGCGCAGCCGGGCGACGCGGAGTGCGCACAAATGCGCGTTATTCGGGCCGAGTTCGCTGTTTTTGCGCACAAAAGCAGGTTTGGTGCCTTGAGCTTCCCCAAGGTTCTGCGCGGGAAGGCTTGGAAGTTCGGCGTCAACATCGACACCGACCAGATCATTCCTGCCAAGTACGCCATCTACTCGCTGGACGAGAAGGAGCTCGGCAAGCACGCGATGGAAGGCGTGCCCGGTCGGGAGGGGTGGGCTTCGCAGGTGACGCCGGGCGACATCCTGGTCGCGGACTCGAACTTCGGCTGCGGATCGTCGCGCGAGATCGCGCCGGTGGCGATCCGAGGCGCGGGCATCTCGCTGGTGATCGCCGACTCGTACGCGCGGATCTTCTTCCGCAACGCGATCAACATGGGCTACCCCATCCTCCAGTCCCCGCAAGCGGCCGAGGCTGTGGCCGAGGGCGATGAGCTGGAGGTCGACCTCGAGGAGGGAATCATCCGCAACTTCACCAAGGGCGACGAATATCGATGCGAGGCCTTCCCCGAGTTCATGAACGAGCTGCTGCACATGGGCGGGCTGGTGCCCTGGGTGCGCAAGCGCCTCGAAGAGCAGCGGCGCGCCGCCTCATAGGTTGGACAAACCTGTCGATCTGCAGGAGCCCCTCGAAGAGCTGGCCCGCGACCCGACCCGGTTCTCGCACGACCTGAAGTTCCCACCGCCGGAGAAGATCCGCGTCTACGACGACACGCTTCGCGACGGCGAGCAGATGCCTGGGGTCGCCATCACTCCGAAGGACAAGTACGAGCTGGCGCGGATGCTCTCAGACATCGGCGTCCACATCATGGATGTCGGGTTTCCGGCAGTTTCCGAGAGCGAGCGGGAGACGCTGCGCCTGGTGCTCGACGGCCGCAAGCGAGGCGAGCTGAGACCGGACCTCGAGGTGGTCTGCATGATGCGATCGACCCAGGGCGACATCGACGCGACCATGAAGGTCGTCGATTCGCTCGGCTACAAGCGCGATGAGGTCACCTACTTCATCTTCACGTCGGCATCGGACCTGCACGTCAAGTACAAGCTCGGCAAGATGCTGCTTCGTCGCGAGGGCATCCCAGAGTCGGAGTGGCTGGAGCTGCCGGTTTGGTTCTATCGCGCCGCCAACCTGCGGATGATGTGCGAGGCCATCCGCTACGCGCGAGCGCAGGGGGCGACCTCGATCGAGTTCGGCGGCGAGGACGGCAGCCGCGCCGACGTCAACTACATCGCCGAGCTCCACAGCGAGGGGCTGCGTGCCGGCGGCACCCGGCCGTCCACCCCTGACACCGTCGGGTGCTACTCGCCTTTCGCGGTGCGCGAATACATCCCGCAGATCAAGGCCGCGGCGCCCGACGCGCCCCTTGTCGTCCACTTCCACAACGACCTCGGCATCGGCGCCTGGAACACGGTGGTGGCGTTGGGCTCGGGCGCGGAGGTGTTCACGACCAGCGTCAACGGCATCGGCGAGCGAACCGGCAACGCGCCCATGCACCAGGTGCTGCTGCAGCTGCGCTACCTGTTCGGCATCGAGATCCCCGGCTTCAGGTACGAGAAGCTGCGCGACCTGGCTCGTCATCTGGAGCTGGTGAGCGGCATCCCGGTGCAGCCGACCGAACCCGGCATCGGGCTCAATGTCTTCTCGCATGAGTCGGGCATCCACACCGCCGGGATGCTCATCCATCCCGCGATCTACCAGTTCATACCGCCCGAGGACATGGGCGCCAAGATCGAATACGTCTACGGCAAGCACTCAGGCGCAGTCGTCATCGAGCACGCCCTGCGGGATGCAGGCATCCGGCCGGAGCCGAAGCTCGTCGCCGGCGTGCTGGAAGAGGTGAAGCGGATCCGAGAGGAGCGGGCGGAGCAGACCGATTTCTCGGACTTCCACCGCCGTTACTACGAACACCTGAACCGGCTTGGCCTGACCGCCGCTGAAGTTGTGGACATCGCGAAGGCCCTGATCGCACACTAGCGCTCGCTTTGAGCCCGGTTCCCTCATTACCAACGGGAGCTGCTGCACGCCTCCCCCGCTCGGTGCCGGCAATCGTAGCCGCGGCCGTGCTGACTGCACTTGCAGCCGCCCAGGTGGTGTTGGTGGTGCGCGAGTACATGCACCCCCAACCGGGCGATGAGGTATTGCTCGAGGTTCCGTCCATCGTCCTCGCCCTGTTGGCCGCGGGAGCGATGCTCGTCAGGCTTCAGATGCTCCGCCTCCTGCTCGTGGCCGGGGCCATCGGAGGATTCGCGGTGACTGCCGTCATCGACGCGCAGGTGTCGATCGGGTTTGTGTATCACTCCGCCTACGTGGCGGCCGCGGCCCTCGGCTGGATGACCTTGATCCTCATGCTGGCCGGGTTTGTCGCCGCTTGGAGAGAATCTGGCTTCGCCCTGATGTGGGCGGTGCTGGCCGCGGTTGGAGGAGGGGTGGCCGGGATGATCGTGGTCTCAGCCATCGTCTATGCCGTGATCGTCATCGCTCTGTTGATGCATCCGCTCACGTCCTGAACCGCCGCCTAGACTGATGCCGTGGCGACCACCACGGCCGCTGACAAGGCGACGCGAGAGGAATACCTCCAGCTGCACGGATGGATGTGCATGGCCAAGGCCCTCGACGACCGCATGCACATGCTGGTCAAGCAGGGTCGCGCGCCATTCGTGGGCTCAAGCCGCGGTCACGAGGGCATCCAGGTGGCCTCGACGGCGGCCATCGGGCCCGAGGACTGGCTGGTGCCGCACTACCGCGCGCTGGCCAATGCACTCGTGCGTGGCCTGACCATGAAGGAATGGATGCTGGCGGTGTTCGCGAAGGCGGACGACCCGCTGTCGGCCGGCCGCAACATCCCGGGCGGCTCCTACAGCTACCGCAGGCTGAAGATCGCCTCTGTGTCGCAGGTGGTCGCGAGCTGGGTCCCGAAGGCTGCCGGCGTCGCCTACGCCGCGAAGCTGCGCGGAGAGGGCTCGGTCACGCTGTGCACGTTTGGCGACGGCGCCACCAGCCAGGGTGATTTCCACGAAGGCGTGAACTTCGCAGCCACCCACCGGCTGCCGGTCGTCTTCGTCTGCGAGAACAACAGCTACGCCATCTCGGTACCCATCCGGCTGCAGATGCTCAACCCGAACGTGGCCGACCGCGCGGCAGGGTACGGCATCGCCGGCGTGACGGTCGACGGGACCGACGTGCCGGCTTCCTACGCCGCGTGCAAGGAGGCTGTCGCCCGGGCGAGGCGGGGCGAGGGGCCGACCCTGATCGACGCCAAGATCTGGCGCCTCAACTCGCACACGTCTGAGGACAACCACCTCAAGTACCGCGGCCAAGAGGAGATCGACGAGGCTGCCCGGCACGACCCGATCAAGCGCTTCACGGAATGGCTGCTCGAGCGCAGGTGGATCACTGCCGAAGAGGCGGCAAACGTCCAGGCCCGGTACGACCAGGAGGCCTCGGACGCCGCCGACTGGGCCGAGCAGCAGCCCGACCCCTCACCCGAAGACACGCTCAAAAATGTCTTCGCCTGATCCGAAACGCCGACCATCAAAATAGACTCTCCGATCTAGTGCCCCCGAAGGATCCAGTCAACCCGAGCACCAACGGCTCCGGTTCCAAGCCGGACGAAGCTGAAACCAGCGAGATGGCGGCCGTCCCGCCGGAGCAGCCGGTTGTCTGGCCGGACGATCCGTGGGTGAGCGAGGGCTCAGCCTCCGAGCCAGAGGGCGGGGCTTCCAAACCCGAGCCCCACGTCACCTCGCCGGTGATCCCCTCGTGGCCCGAAGCCTTCGGCGAACCGGCGATTCCCAGCCACAAGCATCCCGACGCAGAGGTCGGCGACAACCTTGACACCGCGCAGTTCGCGACCACCCCTGCAGTTCCGGCATGGCCCGAGAAGCCGCAGGACGCTTCCGGTTCGGTAGGCAAGACCCAGCCACCCGAGCCACGCAGCACCGACACCGCCAAGACCCAGCCGCCTACTCCCAAGACCTTGCCGAACCTGGAGGCTGCGGAGCCGGCGGCCGAGGTGGAGGTCGAGGAACCGACCGAGCCCCCGGTACTCGAGGTGGCACAGGGTTCGGAATCCGGCGCCGAGGAGCCCATCGAACCGGCTGTAGTTTCTGAGCCCACGGAGCCCGAGCCTGCTGAACCAGAGGCTGTGGCAGCGGAGCCCGCAGAGATCGAGGCGCAGGCTGAGCCCGCGCCAGTGGCCGAACCGCAGCCCGAGCCACTCCCCGAACAGCTGCCTGTGGAGGCCGAACCAGTCGCCGCCGAGGCGCCTCCCGCCGAGGAGATGCCGGCAGCGGCGGTTGCCACTCCTGAGCCTGAAGCGGCCTCAGAGCCTGCCGAGCCCGAAGTGGAGGAGCCTGCAGCGGCCCAGCCGGTCGCGCCCCAACCCTCACCTGCGCAGCCTGGGCTCGACTGGCCGAAGAACCCGCCGGTCCCGACCTGGGCTCCGAAGATCCCGGTGGGCGGTGCCGTTCCAGCAGTCGAGGCTGTCGAGCGTCCTTCGAACGTGCCGAGCTGGGCGCCGCAGGCGACCAGCCATGGGTGGTCGTCCGGAGTCCACAGCAGCAGCCCGGCGTGGGGCACGAAGCCTGGCGATGCACCCCCTGCGCCTGCACCGGCGTCGGCACCTGCCCCGGCCCCTCCAAGGCCCGCACCCGCCGCTGCTCCCGCGCCGGTGCCTGCACCACTGCCGGTGCAACCTGCGCAGCCGGCGACGCCCGCCCCGACCAAGCCTGCCTGGGAGATCGTGCAGCAAGAGCAGGCGGCCGAGCCGGCGTACGGCGGTCCGAGCGCAGAAGACCGCTCCTACGCCGAATGGTTTGCCTGGGCGAAGCGCTCTGGCGCCCCGGCGCAGGCTTGCCACGCGGCGGCGCAGGGTGCGTTCCGCGCGCTCGCGGCGGGACAGGACATGAACACAGCCGTCCAGTGGGCGACCCTCGCGATGGCGTCGCCACCCGGCCTGGTCGGTGCGAACCGGCAGCTGTACTGCGCATGGTTCTCGTTGGGCAACATCGACCTCAAGCTGCCGACTCCGCAGGCGCACGCCTTCGCGACCGGAGCGGTCAGGGCTCTGGACAGCGGTGCTGACTCGATGGTCGCGCACCAGGCCGGCCTGCAGGCGGCGGGAATTACCGGCTGAAGCCGGCGCGCTAGCACCGGCGGCGAAGGGGCCCTCAGGTCGTTTCGAGACGCGCCAGCGCCGTGTCGATGTCGATCTCCCCACGGGCGACCTGGTCCATCAGCTCGATGCGCGACGCCGCCGGCTGAGCTGGGCGCTCGATTCCGATCTTCGCCAGCAGGGCATCGAAACGAGCCCGTGCGGTCGGGTAGCTGACGCCCAGGTGGCGCTCGAGCTCCTTCATGTTTCCGCGCGAGGCGAGAAAGACACGCAGCACCTCGCGATCGTCGTCGCTCAGGGCGCAGAACTCGCAGGTCGCAAAGGCGCCTGAGAGCTCAGTCGAGCACGCAGGGCATGCCAGGCGCGTGAGTGCCAGCTTCTCGCTGCAGACCGGGCAGTTCAGCGGGGGGCGCCGGTCGAGGTTCCGCCCGGTCACTCGGGGCTCAAGGTGATCGTGCCCATCGTGCACTCAGCTTCGAGGGTGGCGGCGCCGGCCCCGATGACCACCTCACTGCCTGACCAGCCTGCGAACTTGTCTCTCAGCTCGCCGTCGATGTGGACGTCCCCCAAATGCGCGCGTGCCTTGATGCGCACGCTGGAGCCTTTCTGGAGCGTGATGTTCATCTCGCCCATCTGGCAGCGCAGCTTGCTCGACCCGCTGTCGAGCCGACCAATCGCAGTCAGCTCACCGGCCTGCACCGCGAGGTCCAGGGGAGCGCGAAAATCGCGCACCACGCAGTTGCCGGCCTGCACCGAGCCCGAGATCGGGCCGTGCACTCCCTCGATGCGGACGTCACCTGCGCGCACCTTGGTGAAAAGCGCGAGGTCGGGGTTCATGCGCACCGTCAAGGGGTTCCGCTGGACGTCCACGCCGTTGATGACGGCTCGCCGCCGGGGACTGAAGGAGAACCCGCCGCCGAGCATCGAGTGCTCAATGACCAGCGTGTCGCCTTCCTGGCGTGCGACGTGCGGCCCTTCGGCGACGGCGAAAGCCACTGTGGGGTCGCCGACGATCTCAGCGCTTCCGAACTGAGAGGTGACCCTGACCTGCCGCGTGTACGGCACTGGCTGAAAGGCGGGCGCACTCGGCCGTTGGCGAACCTCGGGCTTGGCGGCGGTTACCTCCAGCGCTTCCAGCCGGGCCGCGCCTTCGGACGCAGTGATCTCACCGGAGGCAACATGAGACAGGATTTCACGTTGAAGGTGTTTCATGATCCAAATTAGAAACCACAACCTATCAATTTGTCAACTGAGGCAATAAGATTGATAACCACCCCTTGAACTAAGCTTCGGAAGTGGCCCGGATCGGCGTGGTCGCCGACACACACTGCCCTGAGTTCATGGCTCGCCTGCCGGAACGCCTCTTCGAAGTGCTGAGCGGGGTCGACCTGATCCTCCACGCCGGCGACGTGGACGGAGCTACAACCCTCGATGCTCTGCGGCGCATTGCACCGGTCGAGGTGGTCAGGGGAGACCACGATCGCGACGGGTCGCTCCCCCGTGTGCGCGAGCTCACCATCGAGGGCAAGCGCGTCGTGGTCGTGCACGGCAATCGCAGCCGCTGGCTCGAAGAGCCCCAGACGTTTCTGTGGACTGTCACGCTCGGCCACTTCCATCCGCATCGGAGGCTCGCGCACGTGCTTCGGCGCGAGCACCCCACTGCGGACGTGATCGTGTTCGGCCACACGCATCGCGCTCTGGTCGACCACTCCGGCGGCGTGCTCGTCTTCAACCCCGGCGGAGTGCACCAGTGGACCCCTGAAACCACCGCGGCCCGGCTGCGGCAGGATCCAGGCTGGTTCGAGTGGTCCTGGCTGCAGGTGGCGCGCCACATCCGCAGCTACCCGGCACCGACGGCGGGCATCCTGGAGATCAGCGAGGGCCGGGTCGAGCCGAGGATCGTGCCTCTCTAGAGTTAGCGGTCGTGGCTCAGATTTCTTATCGAGCGGCCAGGCTTGAGGACGCAGCGCTCGCCGCCGACCTCATGACGGCAGGATTTCCGCGCGAGCCCGAAGACCCCATCCTGACCCGATATCGCTGGGAGCATCCGCGTGGTGGCTGGTCGATCCACAGGTTCATCGGATCGGTCGACGGCAGCGACATCGCGTACCTGAGCTCAGCGCACTCCGAGTGGTCGAAGAATCCCGAGCATCACGGTTGGCTGGAGGTGTATTTCGACCAGGCACGCATGAACCGCAGCGCGCTCAAAGAGATGTGGCAGTGGATCGAGGAGCAGCGTGAGGGCGCGCTCATCCTCAACGCCTCCGCCGCGGAGGAGGAGACCGAGGCCCATGAGGTGCTGGGCGAGCTCGGCTACACGCTCGACCGCACCGACAAGGTCTGGAGCCTGGACCTGAGCAAGCACCAGGCGAGGCTGAGCGCCGACGCGGCCGCCGCCAGGGCAAACGCGAAGCAGGCGGGCGTCGAGTTCACGACGGTGGCTGCATTCCAACACCCCGACAAGCTGCGGCTGGTGCACGCGCTCAACGAACGCACCCGGCAGGACATCCCGACGACCGTGCCGGTCGTGCCCGAGTCGTTTGAATCCTGGGTGGCGCGGAGCGACCCGCCCGGCCGACCGCAGGACCGCTGGTGGCTGGCGCTCGACGGACACGTGCCGGTGGCGATGTCCTTTCTGGTCTTCCCGCAGGTGCGCGGAAACGTTTGGACGGGTTACACGTGTTCCCATCCTGACTATCGCGGCCGAGGTCTGGCGCGCGGGATCAAGCTGCAGACGCTGGCGCAGGCGATCGAGCTCGGCGTGCCCTTTGTCCGCACTGACAACGACTCGGAGAACGCGGCCATGCTGCACATCAATGAGACCCTGGGATACGAGGCGATGCCCGGGTTCAGCACCTATCAGAAGCGGGTAAGTAAATAGTCCGATGGCCAAGACCAGGGACTTCTACGACGTGCTGGGCCTGCCGCGAACTGCCGGCCAGAAGGAGATCGGGGCGGCCTTCCGCAAGCTGGCGCGCAAGCACCATCCGGACCTCAACGCGGGCGACAAGGAGGCTGAGGCACGCTTCAAGGAGATTTCCGAGGCGCATGAGGTGCTCTCCGATCCGAAGAAGAAGAGCCTCTACGACCAGTTCGGGAGCAACTGGGCGGCTGCTCAGGCGGCCGGCGTGCAGCCGGGAGCGGGCGGCGGCCGGCGCGGGGGCGGGTTCAGGACGGCCGCCGGTCCGAGCGTGCAGTACCGGACCGTCACGCCCGAGGAGATGGAGGACCTGTTTGGCGAGGCAGGTGGATTCGGCGACATGTTTGGATCGATCTTCGGCGGCGGCCGGGCGCGGAGCCGGGTCGAGGCGTCAGAGGTCGAGACGCCGATCACCGTCAGCCTGACCGAGGTCTACCGTGGCACCAGCCGGACGGTTGAGCTGCCGGGTGGCAGGCGCGTCGAGGTCAACGTGCCGCCGGGCGTGAAGGAAGGAACAGTCCTGCGCGTGCCGGGCCTGCGGGCAAGAGTGCAGCTCGCACCGGATCCCCTGTTCACGCGCGACGGCAAGGACGTACGCGTCGCGGTCCCGGTCCCTCTGCAGGTCGCACTGCTGGGCGGCGAGGTCGCGGCGCCGACGTTGAAGGGCGGTCAGGTGCAGTTCAAGGTGCCGGCCGAAACTCAGAACGGAACCAAGATCCGGCTGCGAGGTCTTGGGCTGCCGGATCCGAAAGGCGGCCCGGCGGGGGATCTCTACGCGGAGGTCAAGGTCCAGCTGCCCGTGCCGATGGACGACCGCACGCGCGAGTGGGCGTCCGAGCAACCTCGCTGACCGACTAACCTCTTCGCCGTCCCAGTGCTGCGCTCAAGACTGCTGCTTCCACTTGTCTTCGTCTCGGGCATGGCCTCACTGGGTATCGAGTTCGGCGCCTCCCGACTGCTGGCTCCGTACTTCGGCACCAGTCTGTATGTGTGGGGAGTGCTCATCGGTCTCGTCCTCATCTATTTATCAGTCGGTTATGTGATCGGAGGACGGCTGGCCGATCGGCGGCCCGACGACGCGCTGCTCTACCAGATCACCGCCTGGGCCGGGCTGTGGATCGGCATCACACCGCTGGTCAGCTACCCGATCCTGCTGGCGTCACAGCAGGGCTTCCGCGAGCTCAGCGTCGGGCTCGTCGCAGGCACGCTGCTCGCCGTGTTGCTCATGTTCGCGGTGCCGGTGATCCTGCTCGGATGTGTGAGCCCGTTTGCGATCCGGCTGCTGCTGAAAGACGTCGAGACTGGTGGCAACACCGCGGGCCGCGTGTATGCGCTCTCGACAGCAGGCAGCATCCTCGGCACATTCCTGCCCGTCTTCTGGTTCATCCCCACGTACGGCACGCGGCCCACGCTCGAGGGGTTCGCGCTGGTGCTGGTGTCGATCTCGGCGCTGGGGTTGTGGCCGCGTCGGCGTCTTTATGCATCGTTTGCGGCGGCGGTCATCCTCGCCTGGATCCTGCTTCCTGCGGGGATCAAGCCGCCGGCCGTGGGCCAGCTGCTCACAGAAAAGGAGTCCGCTTACAACTACATCCAGGTGGTCCGGGCCGGCACCACCACGGAGCTCATCCTCAACGAAGGCCTCGCCATCCACTCGGTGTACAACTCAGAGGACAACCTCACGCACGGCTACTGGGACTACCTGCTCGTCGCCGACGCATTTCGTCCTGCCCAGTCGGGTGCGCTCTCTCCGCGCTCGCTGGCGATCCTCGGCCTTGCGGGAGGCACGACCGCGCGCCAGTACCGCCTCGCCTACGGCGACTCGATCGACATCACCGGCGTCGAGATCGATCCGGAGATCCTGAGCCTTGGCCACCAGTACTTTCACCTCGGTGATGCGCGAGCTCATGAGGTGGTCGCCGACGCGCGCTACTGGATCGCCACGCAGGCCGCTCAGTACGACGTGGTCGTACTCGACGCCTACCGGCAGCCGTACATCCCCTTCCACCTCACCACCAAGGAGTTCTTCCAGCAGGTCCGCGATCACCTGAACCCGGGCGGCGTGGCTGCGGTCAACGTCGGGCGCACGGCCACCGATTACCGGCTCGTCGCGGCGATCGCAAGCACGATGGCGGCCGTCTACGACAACGTGTACCTGGTCGACGACTCGAGCTTCGACAACACGCTCGTCTACGGCACCACAGAACCTGTATCGCTCGACGACATCCGGCACAACCTGGGACTGGTGTCAGCGCCGCTTGCCAGGCAGGCCGCTGAGAACACCCTTCAGCAGGCGCAGCTCTTCCTCTCGCCGTACCACGGGCAGGTGTTCACCGACGACCTTGCCCCGGTGGAGCAGCTGATCGACGAGATCATCTTCGGCTACGTGACCGGCGGCGGCTAGCCATCGCCAGGCGGATGGAGCTGTCCCACGACCTGCTCGCCCGCAAGTGACTCCTCTTTCTCCAGGCATAGGAGGCGGACGCGGCCTGTGGCCACGACCCTGTCGTCGCCGTCGACGACTGTTGCTTCCCAGACCTGGGTCTTGCGGCCGCGCGTGACCGGCGTGGCATGCGCCCGCAGGGTGGCGCCGGCGCGCACCGCGCGGATGAAGCTCGTGTTGTTCTCGAGGCCAACCACCGACTGGTTGCGCGGCAGCGCATAGAGGGCGGCGCCGATCGAGGCGAGGGACTCGATGAGACCGCAGTGCACGCCGCCGTGGACGATGCCGTATCCCTGCAGGTGCTGCGAGCCGACGGTCAGCTCCGCACTGACTTCATCGGCCGTCGCCTTGGTGATGGTGACGCCCATGGCCTGCAGCCAGCCCTCAGGCATGGAATTCAGTCGTACCGAGAAGTCCTGAGCCACTGTTGAATCCTAGAGGCGCATTCCGCGCGTTTTGTGCAAAAGGGTCCTGTCGAGGGAGCGAATTCCGCGCTTTTTGCGCAAAACGTGCGTCATCGATGACGAGAAAAAGAAAGAAGGCCGGGGCGACCCCGGCCTTCCTTTGTCGTTCGCAGTGCTTCCGCCTCCGACTCCAAGAGCCGGATCAGGAAATGGAAAGCCCTAGAGGCTTACTTCCTCCCGAGCTCCCGGCTGGCAAACGAGGCGGCTGGCACCACGACTCGGTTTATCCAACTTCCGCCTCACCTCCTTTGCCCACAGGGCAGTTGAACTTCGGACGAAATTCTATCAACTCTTTGTGGCTCCTACACTTCTCGCTCGAATGCCACGACGCTCGCTCATCGGCCGGCTGCTGGAGCAGAGGGTGCCGTCGAAGCCTGCTGATGCTCGGTCGAGACCGGTGATGGACTCGCGCGCCGAGGACACCGCAGTCGAGCTGCGTGACGCATAGCACTGGCGCGATCTGGCACGGGCGCGCGCCCGGCCGGGTCAACCTGATCGGGGAGCATGTCGACTACCTCGGGGGAGTCGTGCTCCCGGCCGCGGTCGACCGCTTTACAGATGTGACCGGGCAGCCTGCAGACAAGTGGTCGGTCCGCAGCGACATCGGCGGCGGCCTGGACTATGTACGCTGCATAGGCGACGAGCTGGGCGCGTCCCCGCAGTCGATCAACGTCACCTCTGACGTGCCGCCCGGTTCTGGGCTCAGCTCTTCCGCCGCGCTGCTGGTATCCGTCGCTGCGGGGCTGGCATCGAACATGGATGGGAAGGCCGCTGCGCTTGCCTGCCAGCGCGCCGAGCAGAAGGCAACCGGTGTGCACGTCGGCGTGATGGACCAGTTCGCTTCGGCGCTCGGGCGCCGTGGCCATGCGCTTCTCCTCGATTGCGCGACGCTTGACTACCGCACCGTGCCTTTTCCCCATGAGATCGTGATCGCCGTCATCGACTCCGGGGAGCACCGATCGCTCGCACACACGCCCTACAACCAGCGACGCAGCGAGGCGGAGGCCGGGATGCCAAAGCGAAAGCGACACGTGGATTCGGAGATCGCACGAGTGCACGCGTTCGTTGACGCGCTCGAGAGCGGTCGCTTCGACCGCCTCGGCGGGCTGCTCAATGAGTCCCACGTCAGCCTGCGTGACGACTTCGAGGTCTCCACGCCGACTGTCGACGGACTGGTCGAGAAAGCCTGGTCTCAGCCGGGCTGCCTGGGAGCGCGGATCATGGGGGCGGGGTTCGGCGGCAGCATCATCGCGCTCCTGGAGCGCGGAAAGGAGGACACGTTCGTCTCTGCGATGGGCCGGCCGGTGATCCTGTGCGCCACCGCTGACGGCGCGTTCGCGACAGCAGCATGAGCGACTGCATCCTGATGCCTCTCGAGCAGCGCTCAGGCGGCCGGCGCGAGCTGAGCGGATGGGAGGCGGTGTGGATGTCGCTCGGCGAGGGCGAGGCGGAGCGGCTGCCCTTCGGCCGCGGCACTGGATGGAAACCGGTCGGCGTGCCCAGGCAGCTCTCATCAGGTGAAGGCCGGCAGGCAGTCTGG
>VBFO01000087.1 GCA_005881025.1 Chloroflexota bacterium
TGATCAACTCTTCGGCGGTCGCCGCGCGCCTGACGTCAGCCGGAAGGAGCACGTCTTTGATCGCAAGGTCAGGTCTCAGGTCGAGCAGGCCGTCGGAGAAGACCAGCAGTGTGTCACCGGGCTTCAGGTTGGTGGACCCGATCGTGAACTCGGTGTCGGGGAACATGCCGATGGGGGCGCTGCGCAGCAGCAGGTTCTCCTGCGCCGTGCTACCGCGGAGGATGCGCGCGTGGCCGTGGCCGGCATCGATGTAGTGCACGTCGCCGCTGCCGACGTCGAAGACCGCATGAAAGACCGTCACGAACGCCTGGTTCACCTCCAGCGGCGCCTCCATCACTCGCGCCGCAAGCCGCACAGACTGCTCGAGGTCCTCCACCTGCGCCGACGCTCGCAGTGCTGCGCGGACAGTGGCCATCATCATCGCCGCGGGGAGGCCCTTGCCCATCACGTCGCCGAGGGTGATCGTGACTCGATATCTCACGCGCCGGAGAAAAGTGCGCTGCCACCTCGAACCCGTTGCCGGTCATCGGCGACTTGGGCAGCATGCCCTCCTGCACGTGGGCGGCGATCGCCATCTGCTCCGCACGCTCGGCGACCATTGACTCCAGGCGCTGCAGGTTGGCCTGGTACTCCAGCTCCAGGTTTCTCCGTCGCAGCGCGTTGACCACCGCCAGGTAGAGCTCGGTGGACCCGATCGGTTTGACGAAGTAGGCGTGCGCCCCGTGCTCCACCGCGGCCTTGCCGAGCTCGGGGTCGTCGACGCCCGAGACCATCACCACGGCGATGTCCGGCCGCAGCGCCCTCAGCTCGCCAAGCAGCCCGTAGCCGGACTCGTCGGGGAGGCGTACATCAAGCAGCACGACGGCATAGGAGCCGGCGGCGAGGCGTTCTCGCGCCTCCGCGCCTGAGAAAGCCGTGTCGACGGCGATGCCGCGGCTCTTGAGGATGCGCTGCATCGACCTGGCGAGGGCCTCCTCATCCTCCACGATCAGGGTGTTCGAGCTGTCTTCGGATGCGGGCACGGCGCTCTGAAGTTTAAGGAGGCCGTTCAGCGGCGCCGCCGTTGTAGGCTCTTGAACCGACATATGGCCCTCGATGTGCAGACGCGCCAGACAGATTCTGGGGTGACAGTGCTCGCCCCCAACGGACGCCTCGACGTCGCGGGCGCCCCGATGCTCAAAGAGGCGATCGGCGACGCCGTCAAGAACGGCCTCCCCCGTTTGGTCATCGACATGGAAGGCGTGAGCTTTGTCGACAGCACCGGGCTGGGGTCCGTCATCGCGGCGTTGAAGCTGGTGCGCAGCTCCAAGGGCGATCTCAGGCTTGCGGCCCCCAACCAGCAGGTGAGGGTCGTGCTCGAGCTGACGACACTCGACCGCGTCTTCGCCTACTACCCCACGGTCGAGGACGCCCTCACTGACTTCTGAGTTTTCTACGCCGTTTGAGTTTCACGCCACTCTGACGAGCCTTGATGACGCGCTAGACACTCTCCACGACTCGATCCGCCGCCTTCGTGAGCGGACCGGGGGCGCTGTCGACGACACCAATGTGATGCTCTTCGAGAGCGCCCTCGCCGAGATCGGCGCCAACGTGCTCACTCACGGTCGCCTCGAAGGCCCGGCGGACGCCCCCATCGAGTACCTCCTCCGGCTCGAGGGCCACACGGCGCTGGCCACGTTCACCGATCGCGGACCGCCACTTCATAATCACCTCACTCGCGCCATGCCTGAGCCATACAGCGAGGCCGGCCGCGGCCTTGCCATAGCCCGCCAGGTGCTGGACGAGCTGGGTTACGAACGTGAGGGCGATATCAATACGTGGCGACTGGTGAAGCGGCTTTGAACGCCGAGGCGGATGGCCGGCAGGCCAGTCGCGAGCTCGTCCACGAGCTCCGCAACCTGATCGCAGTCATCGTGAACTACTGCGAGCTGATCGGCGAGGAGATCAACGACCCGACGGCTATCACCGCCGACCTGAACGAGATTCGCACGGCCGCGGAGCGGGCGCTCGCGCTGACCGAGAAGATCCCGGTTCCACCCAAAGCGACATCGCCACCCGACCCCCTGGCAGATTGATGACAGTCGTGAGAGAGAAAGAGGAAGGGACTTCGAGGCCGGGAAGCCGGAGGACGAAGCGCAGCGATCACGAGCTTGTGCTGGTGGTCGACGACGAGCCGCAGGTACTGCAGCTTCTGAAGCGCGTGCTCGACCGAGCGGGGTTCGAGACAGTCGCCATCAGCGACGGACGCGCTGCCCACCAGGCAGCGGTGGAGTGGCGGCCGGACATCATCCTGCTCGATCTCATGCTTGGCGCGGTCACGGGCGACCAGGTCCTCACCGACCTGCGCAGGGACTTCCGCACACGCCTGATCCCGGTCGTGTTCCTGACCGTGCGGAGCTCGATCAAAGACAAGGTCGAGCACCTGCTCGGCGGCGCCGACGACTATGTGACCAAGCCATTCATCGGTGAGGAGCTGGTGGCGCGCCTACGAGCGGTGATCATGCGGGCGACCACGACCCGGGACCTGAGCCCGCTCACAGGCATGAGCGGGAACGCCGACATCCTGCGCGAGATGTCGGATCGGTTGAAGGCGATGCAGGAGTTCGCATGCCTTTATCCCGACATCGACAACTTCAAGAGCTACAACGACCACTACGGTTTCATCCGCGGCGACGACGTCATCAAGAACCTCGGCTCGATCATCCTCGAGGTGCTCGAGGAGAACTACTCGGGGGAGCACTTCGCCGGTCACGTGGGCGGGGACGACTTCGTGATCCTCACTGAGCCGCGGCTGGCGGAGGAGGTCGCGTCGGAGATCACGCGCCGCTTTGATGAGGCGGTACCCGCGCTCTACGACAAGGCCGACCGCGAGCGCGGCTGGGTGGAATTCGAGGACAGGACCGGCAACAAGCACCGGACCGGTCTGATCTCGCTCTCGACCGGCATCGTGATCGCCAAGCCCGGCGCCTTCAGCAGCGCACCAGCCCTGGCCGCGCGCGCTGCCGAGGTGAAGGGTGTGGCGAAGCGAATTCCCGGCTCCAAATGGGTGGTGGACAGACGCCGCCCGCCCGAGGCAAGACACCGTTGATCCAATTCGTCTTGGCAGACGCGGCGGCCAGGCCGGATTCACTCCGGCCGTCCCCAGCGTCCCACCTTCGAGACGCCACCCAGTCGCCGCGTGGAGAGGGGGGCCCGCGGGGGGATCCTGATCCCCCCGCGAATTCAGGCTGAGGCTGCTGACCCCGGTGCTAGCATCCCGTCGGAAGGGTTGCCGAGTTGACTGACGTGAACGTCCTTCCCGGCGCGAGCCCCCCGGCTCAGGACGGCCCTCGCTCAAGCCGGACCGCAGTCACTGTCCACAGGATGGACGGCGGCCTGGAGACTGGCGAGTCCGAAGCCCGCGCCCTCAGCGCCGCCGGATTTCCCATCTATACGCCCCCCGATGCGGACCGGCCTCGCCTGATCCCGCTCACCGACATCAAATACGTGGTCATCGGCTCGGTCGAGGACCCCAACCTCGAATTGGACCCAGGCGACAAGGCGGTAGCTCGCAGGGCGATCCTCCGCTTCCGCGACGGCGAGTGGATACCCGCCTACATGGATCCAAGCCAGGTCAACGATGGCGTCGGAGTCGCTGTCAAGATCCGGCTCGCTGAGAGACAGCGCGTGATTCCGGCGGTCGCGTCGTCCCGCGCTCTGCTGGAGCTGCAATTTGTCGACACGTGGACAACGCCCACCGACTCCGCCACGCCCCAGCGCCGCCGCAGCGACATCGAGCAGGCGGCCGCCCGCCAGGGCAAGGATCTGCACAAGCTCGCCAACGACTTCCGCGACCGCCTCGCGCTGGTACGAGACGCCGGCCTGACGACCGGCGACACGCTTGCCTTCTCACGCGCAGTGCGCACGTACCTCGACCGCTTCCTCGCCGAGGACGGGATCACTCTCACACCGGCCGAGAAGTCCGCGCTGGCCGACATCATCCTGCGCGCGGCTGTGGGCTACGGCCCGCTCGACCCGCTGCTCCACGACCGGTCGGTGAGCGAGATCATGGTCAACGGCCCCGACCAGGTCTTCATCGAGCGCCGTGGCGTGCTCACGAAATCAGAGGTTCGCTTCGACGACGAGAACCAGTTGCTCGAGACGATCCGGCGCATGGTCGCGACCACCGGCAGGCACATCGATGGCCTCAACCCGATGGTCGACGCGCGGCTTCCTGATGGGAGCCGCGTCAACGCGATCATCCGGCCCGCCTCCATTCACGGTCCGGCGCTGACGATCCGGAAGTTCAAGGACGCGGTGCTTGGAATGGACGACCTCACGCGCGAGGGCAGCCTCAGCCCCGCGATGTCGGAGTTCTTGCAGGCTGCCGTCCTGGGTCGAATGAACATCCTGGTCTCCGGCGGCACCGGGTCCGGCAAGACCACGAGCCTCAACGTCATCGCGCGCTTCATCCCGCACAACCAGCGCGTGATCACCATCGAGGACGCGGCCGAGCTGCAGATCGATCACCCGCACGTGATCGCGCTCGAGCACCGTCCCCCCAACGTCGAGGGCAAGGGCGAGCTGACCATCCGGCAGCTGCTGCGCAACAGCCTGCGAATGCGACCCGACCGCATCCTGGTGGGTGAGGTCCGCGGCTCCGAGGCGCTCGACATGCTGCAGGCGATGAACACCGGTCACGACGGCAGCATGTCGACGATCCACTCCAACTCCGCGCGCGACGCCCTGTCGCGTCTCGAGACGATGGTGATGATGGCCTCGATCGACATTCCGTTCGAGGCTGTTCGCGCGCAGATCGCGTCCGCCCTCAACCTCATCGTGCACCAGGCCCGCATGCCTGACGGCCGTCGCAAGATCGCGCAGATCGCCGAGGTGGTCGGATACGACCAGAACGGCGCGATCCTGCGCGACATCTTCCTGCTCGGAATGGGTACCGACCTCCGCCTCGAGTACAACGCGACGGGCTACGTACCGACATCCCTCGACAAGGCCGCCTTCTACGGCGTTCAGGTTGACCGGGACCTGTTCGACCCGGTGAAGTCGCGCTTCGTGCCCGCGGGCTCAGACAGCATGATGCCCGTCGTCAAGGACCCGCTCATCACCGGCCAGCGCGGGAGCGAGAAAGAGGTGGTGCGGCAGGTGGTCGTGGTGCCCTTCAGCTCGGAGCGGCCGGCCGCGGCCGCGCCGGCGGCTGCATCACAGTCAGCGTCCGCGCAGGCACCGTCGTCGACGATGGCTTCCACGCCAGAGATGCAAGAGGAGATGCGCAAGCTCATCGATGCCGCCCGCTCCGCGGTGGCAGACCTGCAGGCAGCGGCGCCACCCCCCGCTCCAGAAACCTCTCCCGTCTACGAGGCCCCACCGGCGGCGGCCTACGCTGCGGTGCCTCCGCCCGCGGCGTTCCCGGCGTCTCCTGTGGAAGGCCAGCCGCCGATCGCTGGGCCCCCAATCCCAGCTGCGCCGATGCCGGCCGCACCCTACTATCCCGCGCCGGGCCCTGGGTCTGCCGAGTCTGCTGCTCAAGCCGCTCAGGCTCTGCAGGCTGCGACTGCCATGGCACGAGCGACCACCGAGCTGGGGCGAATCGCCGCAGCGGCCTCCAGCGGATTCATCGCCAACGCCGGCATGCTCCCGACCGTCCAGATCGAGAGTCATGGCGGAGCCGGGGTCAGCCGCCGCCTGAAGGCCGTGATCGAGACCATCGTCTCGCAGAAGAACCTCAACCTCCGGCTTGCATCCCCGATCACGCAGGTGTTCGAAGGGGCAGAGCTGAAGGCCAGTGACTACGCCAAGCCGAACAACCTCTCCAAGGACTCGGCCGGGCGCGAGCTGCGACAGGCGGCGGAGGCCGGGCTGCTCGAGATCGTGAAGTATCCGCAGGGCGAAGCCGGCTTCCGAGCAGGACCCTCCCTTCTCCGCGAGGTGGCAGCAGGTCTTGGCCACCCGATCGCTGCTGGAGAGGCAGTCAGCGCCGACACCATCATCGGCAGCCTCTCCACAGGTCAGACGGAGGGCACTGTCTCGGTGATGTTCACCGACGTGGAGGGCTCGACGAACCTGCTATCGACTCGTGGCTTCACCGAGTCGCACGAGATCATGAAGGCCTACGAGACGATCGTGGGCGAGAGGATCGCGGAGCACGCCGGGCGCCGGATCAAGGGCCTGGGCGACGGCGTCATGGTCAGCTTCGGGTCCACCCGCCACGCGGTGGAGTGCGCGCTGGACATCCAGAAGGCGACCGACGACTACAGCAAGACGAACCCGCAGCGCAAGCTGAGGATCCGCATCGGCATCAACACCGGCGAGGTGGTCGAGGAAGCCGGCGACATCTTTGGCGCCGCGGTCAACATGGCAGCGCGCGTGGCGGGCAAGGCCAAGGGCGGCCAGGTCCTGGTGTCGGAGGTGGTCCGGCAGCTCGTGGGCCCGGTGGCCGAGATCAACTTCACCTATCGGGGTCACTACAAGCTGAAGGGCTTCCCAGACCGCTGGCGCCTGCACGAGGCGTCCCCAGGAGCCGTCCAGGCACCGGTCGCTCCCACGCTGACAGTTGGCGACGGATTCGTCGGCCGCGACCAGGAGAAGCTCGACATCCGCATGGTCCTCGATCGCGCGACCACCGGCACCGGCGGCATGGTCCTGATCGCCGGCCCGGCCGGCATCGGCGGCTCACGGCTTGCCTCTGAGGTGGCCGCCGACGCCGGGCGGCGAGGCTGGACCGTGCTGAGCGGCCGCTGTACAGAGCAGGAAAGCGTTACCTATGCCCCCTTCCGAGAGGTCCTGGCAGGCGCGGTCGCGGCCGGTGGCCAAAAGTCGATGCAGGAGGTCGCCGCCGCCGGCGGCACCGCGCTGACCGAGCTCGCTCCCAGCCTGCGAACCAAGCTGCGCGGCATGCAGATGGCCGCCGACACCCCGTTCGACAAGCGGCGCGAACAGCTCTTCAAAGGTGTCTTCGATCTGCTCGGCGCCTCACAGGGCGCCAAGCCACTGCTGGTTGTCATCGACGACCTGCAGTGGGCGGACGAGGCCTCGGTGCTGTTGTTGCGCGACCTCGCCGAGCGGCTCGGCTCGAGCAAGATCGTCGTGCTTGGGACTTACTGGGACACCGACCTCGATCCGTCGCGACCATTCACGAGCGTCGTCTCCAGGCTGCTCCGCCGTCGCCGCGCACAGCGCATCTCGATCGGCCGGCTGAGCGAGGCCGAGGTGGAAAGGATGCTCACGCGTCTTGCCGGTGCACCGCTCACTCCGATCCAGGTCGTGGGCATCCAGGCCGCGACCGAGGGCAATCCGCTCTTCGTGGAGCAGTCATACCTCTACATGGCCGAGTCCGAGGGGATGCTCGGTGGAGTTCGCGCCCGCCCCCACTCCAGCTTCACGGAAGAGGACCTCGAGCTCGCCCAGAGCGTGCGTGGTCTCATCGGCAGGAGGCTCGAGCGCTTGAGTGAGCCGGCGCACCGGATGCTGACCGCGGCGGCTGTGATCGGGCGCGACTTCGACATCGCGCTCCTGGAGGCGTTCGGCGAGCTGTCAGGGCGAGAGCTGCGCGAAGCGCTCGATGAGGCGACGCGCGGCCGCCTGCTGGCCTCCGCGGGCGGGGATCGGTACCGGTTCTCACACGACCTGGTGCGCCAGCGGGTGCTGGCCGGCATGGCCCTACCCCGACTTCAGGCCTACCACCTCGCCGTGGCGGACACCCTCGAACGCGTCTACGGCAAGAACGCAAAGGAGCGCGCCGGCGAGATCGCATATCACCTCTACCAGGCTGGGACCTCGGCGGCGACGGTGCGGACGTCGACCTTCCTGGGCCTGGCGGCCCGCAATGCGCTGGCGGTCGGCGCCTTCGAGGAGGTGCTGCGGCTCATCGAGAGCGAGCTGCTGCTCCTGCCGGCGAACAAGATCCGCGAGCGGGCGGAGGCCCTGATCATGCGCGGCGACGCGTTCTCAGGTCTGGGCCGCAAGGACGAGGCCAAGTCGGCCTGGAATGTCGCCGCCCAGCGGTTCGACGAGGTCGGCGACAAGAGGTCATCGGCTGCGGCGCGTGGGCGACTGCAAGCACGGCCCGCAGCCGTCGATGGAATTGAGGCTGCAAATGGGCTCGGCTCGGCGCCGGTGATCATCTCGGCGCCGCTCGTTCCTGTCGCGCCGGAGACGGCGTCAGAGCCGCCGGCCGAATCAGTACCGACTGTCGAGACCACGCTCGCGATCGAGGCGCATGCCGCCCCGGCGGACGGCGCGGCTCAGGACACCAATCGAGAGGCGGGCGGGACCGGACCGTAATCGTCGGGGTCCCCGATGATCGTCGGTAGCTGGCCGGAGAAGGAAAGCGTGTCGGCGATCACTCCGCCTGACTCGTCGGTCCTAAACGTGGACGCTTTCTGGATCGAGATCGAGGCTGCCGGCGCATAGACGAGGCCGATGAAGGCCGAGTCGCTGGCGGCGCCCATCATGTTGGCGCAGCTGTTGGCAGGCGGATTGTTTGCGCCCGGCTCGTAGACAACCAACCAGTTGTACTGGTAGCCGCTGAAAAAGTAGTTGTCGCCCCCATTGCCCGCGTTGAGGCAGCCACCATTCGGGATGTAGAACACAACAGCCCCGGGCGTGACCGAGCCTGGGCAGGTCGTGAGACCTCCGCCGATGATGTTGCACTGGTTCTCGTTGGCGCGGTCGCCGGCAGGCGGTGTGGCGCGCTCCGCGTTCTCATTGGGCAGGTTGTTCTTCAGGGGCGACGTCTGGGGAGAAGGCGGGTATGAACCGATCACGCCTGGTGGCGCCGCAGCATTGGGCGCGAATGGAGGCCCGACGTCTGTCGAGTTGAGGACGATCCCCTCGTTGCCGAGGCTGCAGCCTCCACCTGAGTAGACAGGGCAACCGCCCGTGTTGTTGTTGAGCGGCGTGCCCACCACCGGGAGGATCTCGGCCAGGCCGAAGGGCCCGTTGCAGGAGCCGCTCGGTGCTGCGTAGATGTTGTAGGCCGTGGCGCCGGGCACATTGCTCACGCGGATTTGCACGTTTCGGTTGGAGCCGTTGACGTTGACGCCATAGCAGATCGAGGGCGCGCTCTCGCGCGTGTACAGGAGGCCGTTGTAGATTGCGACACGTGTTGAAGTGAGCACGAAGGCCCATTGCCCGTTGGGAATGGGACTCGGACCGGACACCGCTGTCACCTGTGCCGAGCCGTCGCAGTTCACGTTGTCCGCGTCCCAGAAAGGATGCTGTGCGAGCTTCGTGTTATCGCCGACCCGCGGCTCAGCCGGCGGCTTGAGCTCGTTGGAGACAAATGCGTTGTTGTTCGTGTATCCGGCGTTCCAGCGATAGACGCCGCCCGCCAGGAAGTAGCAGGTGCCCGCAGCGAAAGCAGGGTCGGCGGCGAAGGTGCCCGGTGCGATGATCACAGCGCTGCCAGGCTTTGCCTGAGCTCCGCCCACCACCACCGGCGGGGCATAGTTCGGGTCGGCGTACGTATAGCCGGTCCTGACCACCCCGAGCTTGTCCGGATAGGTGCAGGGAGCCGAGTTGCCGCTCGGATAGCAATCCTCCACCAGTCCCGACACAGATGCCTG
The DNA here is from genome assembly GCA_005881025.1 of Chloroflexota bacterium. Classification (GTDB taxonomy): domain Bacteria; phylum Chloroflexota; class Dormibacteria; order Dormibacterales; family Dormibacteraceae; genus CF-54. The sequence goes on from VBFO01000087.1 coordinate 9,561, forward strand.
GCAACGGGCGTAGGTGTCACCCGCCACCTGGATCGTTCCGGCATTCGAGATCGCTCCGTTGGAGACCACATCACCGACGATCGCCAGGGTGCCTCCGTTGGCGACCGTGATCGCGCTGCCGGGGAGACCTCCACAGCCGGCGCGGTTCAGGGCGGCGATGGTCGGCGTGTAGACAAGGCCGTTGACGGCGCTGGAGGCGCTGGCGACGACGCGCGGGTTGCCACCTGTGCTGAGGATGCGGGCGAACTGCAGCGCCAGAGTTTTCGAGGCGCTCAGGCTGAACGTGCTCCCGCCAGGGCCCAACGACGAGACCACCTGCGTGAGCGTCGTGCCATCGGCGAAGGTGCAGGTGACTGTGTAAGGTCCCGCGCCGGGTGAGCCGTAACCGGGCGCACACGCGGGTGAGCTGTAGAGGCGCATGTTCGTGCCGAAGATTCGAGACGCCGCCGATTCTGCAGTTGCATAGTTGCTGGTCTGCTGCAGGGTGTCCGCCGCCGTGAGCGCGGCTGCATCGACTGCGGCTTGCAGATCGCGCCGCAGCGCATAGGCACGAGAGCCGTCGATCGCCAGCGCCGCCATTCCGACCACCACCGCCAGCATCAGTGCGATGAGGACGATGGCCTGACCGCTCTGTGCACGCCGGCTCGTCGCCATCAGTACTCGGTGCGGAAGATTGCCGCCGCCGTCAGAAGGATCCGATTGGCTGTGACCTGCGAGACGATCGGCGTGATCAGGACGAGGTTGAATCGGATGGTGACCTGAATGCTCACATTGCCGGTGGCCGGGTTGACGGCGCTGCACGAGCCGCTGGCGGCGGCAGGGTATTCACCTCCAGGTGCATTCATAGGCGGATTGGTCTCGACCGAGGCCGGAGGATTGGGCTCGGTGATATAGACCCAGCCCGTGTTGGCGGGTGGGATGGCGCCCGTGACAGGCCCCTGTGGACAAGGCGCCGATGCGGGAGCACCCACGAGCTGGGTCGACACTGTGCTCAGCACGTCGCCGTTGGTCGGCAGAGCGCTCGAGGCACGCACGGCGGTTCTTGCCCCCTCCCCCGCGGCGTGGCTGATGGTGTCGTAGTAGAAGACAGCCCGGCCGATGTCGATGATGCCGAAGATCAGGAGCAACAGCACTGGAGAAACCAGCGCGAACTCGATCAACGCCTGTGAGCTCTGCCCTACGCGACCTGAGAGTTTCATGGCCCCTGGATCGTCAGGTGGATGTTGTTGGCGAGGTGAAACGTTCCGAACTGCCCGACCAGCAGGGGTGTGAGGGGCGAGTAGGTGTAGACGACGATCACGTTCAGGTCGTGCTGCCCTAGGCCAGAGGGCGGGCTCCCATAATCGGTCCCGGGGGAGTTGTCATAGCAGATGTACAGCCACGTCTGGTCGGCCGTGGACGGGTACGCAGAGGTGGCGTACGGGGGATTGTGGTAGGCGTTTCCGTCCGCAACGGCGGGACAGGTGGTGCCTGGGTTCTTGAGGGTGGAGGGCGCAAGTGAGGAGCCGGCCAGCTCCTGATCGACGGCGCTCTTGATCTCGGCGTCGGACAGATCGGGCCAGGTCACAGTGCCGGCGTCGAACCAGGTCCCGTGCCTGGCGCCCTCCCTGGCAGCGTGCGCCAGAGCCTCCGAGATGTAGATCGCACGGCCGATGTCGACCAGCCCACCGACCAGCAGGAGCAGCACCACCGATGACAGCGCAAACTCGACCATGGACTGCCCGCGCCGGCCGATTTGGACCTTTCCGGGACTCTGCTCTAAGCGACGCGACACGCGGATATCTTGCCTATGATGTTCCGGCTTTGGCCCGCTCTAACCTCTCGGGTTTGACCTCACGCCGGCCTTTCACTCTCCTGGGCATCCTTCTCGCCTTGCTCGTGATCGCGGCCTTTGTGCTCGTGGCGATCAACGCCAGCACTGGCCAGGGCAGCACCACTCAGGCGGTCGTGGTTGCCAGCAAGGACCTGTCGCCTCGAATCCCCATCGATGGGGGCGCGCTCGAGCTCAGGAGCATCGCCGTGTCGGGGTATCCGACCGGGAGCTTCTTCAGCAAGGTCGACCAGGTCAAAGGCATGGTGCCTCTGGTCACGATTTCAGCAGGTCAGCCGATCACGGGGAACCTCATCGCCAAGCCCGGGACCACGCTCGGATCCCAATCCGCTTTCCTGCCCATTCCCTCGGGCTATGTGGCGGTCACGCTCCCCACAAGTGAGCAGCAAGGCGTGGGCGGCTACATCCAGCCGGACGACTACATCTCGGTCATCGCGACAGTGCAGATCAACGGCAAGGTCGCGACCAAGACGATCTTCCACGACCTCCACGTCATCCGGGTCGGGCCGCTCGAAGCTGAGAGCGTGCCGGCAGGAACGACGCCTGCAAGCAGCCTGACAGTGGTGGTGACCGAGTGTCAGGCGGAGTTCATCACCTGGTTCCTGACCTACGGCACCCTGAAATATGCGCTGGAGTCCTACCACGACTACGCTCCTGGTGACCAGGCGAAGGACCCCAACTGCCCATCTGTGATCTCCGCCAGGGGTGTCACCCTCAAAGACGTCCAGGCGGCTTACCCCACGCTCTTTTAAGAGAGGCAGTGTCAAGCCAGCTCGTCGCCGTCGTCATCGCCGTTCCCGCCGGGCTGGCGATCGCGATCTTCTTCTGGAGCCTGGACCGAGTCGTGAAGGAGCGAAAACAGACCCCGGCCACCCCTTCGCAGCCCCGCGCCACCCCTCGCGAGCTCGTCGAGCGGCTGCTCCGCCCCGCGGCCGAGAGCCTCAGCCAGCGGCGCACCGCTGGAGGCAGGCCCACTCTGGCCGAGGACCTGGGGCGAGCGGGGCTGAACATCACCCCAGCCGAGTACCTCCTGGTGCGCATCGGCGCCACCGCCCTCGGGGCGTTGATAGGCCTGTTTCGGTTCGGGATCTCGGTCGGCCCGCTCATTCTCGGTGCGGTGGGGTTCGTGCTACCGCCGCTGGTCGTGAGGTATCTCCAGCGCCGGCGTCGCGACAGGTTCAATGAGCAGCTCGCCGGAATGCTGCAGCTCCTGTCGAACTCGCTGAAGACCGGCTACGCGATCGATCGCGCGCTCGATACAGTCGCCGCGAAATCGCCGCCACCGGTCTCGACGGAGTTCGAGCGCGTCACCACCGAGATCGCCCTCGGCACCTCGGTCGAGGACGCGCTGAGCTCGCTCTTGCTGCGCATCGACAGCCCAGACCTCGAGTTCATCGTCACCGCGATCCTGCTGCACGTCAGGGTCGGCGGCAACCTGGCGGAGGTCCTGGACAACATCTCGGATACGCTCCGCGACCGGCTTCAGACCAAGCGCGACATGGCCGTGCTGACGGCGCAGTCACGCGCATCGGCCACCATCATCACCGGCCTTCCGATCCTGCTTGCTCTCGGCCTCTACGTCTTCGTGCCGGGCTACTTCGCGCCGATGACCAGCACCTTTGTCGGCTACGTCCTGCTTGGGATCGCGGGCTTCCTGATCCTCATCGGCAACCTGCTCATCACGCGCATGACGGCTTTGGAGTCTTAAGACTCGATGTCAGCGATCATGCTCGAGGCGATCATCGCGGGAGCCATCAGCGGCATCATCGTGGTCGCCTTCTTCATCGCCATCGACCAGAACCGCGCTACGCTCAAGCAGGCAGCGGCCGGCGTCTGGGCGCAGCCCACCGAGTCCACGACTGCGCTCAAGCAGCTGGAGGGCATGCTGCGGCCCATCACCAGCCGGCTCCCAGCACTGGCCGCGGGCCGGCTGCGCGAGAAGCTGAGCCGCGCCGGCGATCCGGGCAACCTGAGCCCTTCCGGCTTCCAGGCCCTCCGCTACGGACTTGGCGCGCTGCTGGCGATCATCGGGCTGACGCTGGGCCTGCTGATCCCGTTGCCGATGCCGACCCTCGTGGTCGCCCCCATCGCGGGGGCCATCGCAGCTGTCATCGGCTACATGACCCCGAGCGTTTGGCTCGAGTTTCGGATCTCCTCGCGGCGCCACCAGATCCAGCGCTCGCTGGCCGAGGCTACTGACCTGCTGACGCTGGTGGTCGAGTCCGGCATGAGCCTCGACGAGGGCCTGCTCAGCATCACGGAGCGCTTCCACAACGCGCTTGGCGACGAGATCGGCAAGGTGCTGCGCGAGATCAGGCTCGGACGACCGCGAATGGCCGCTCTCGAGAACATGGCCGAGGTCTCAGGCGTGCCAGACCTGCACCACCTGGTCGAGTCCATCGTGCAGTCGGACCAGATGGGCGTTCCGATCGCGCGCCTGCTCAGGGTTCAGGCGACCGAGATGCGGCGCCGGCAGCGGCAGACGGCCCAGGAGCGGGCTGCGCAGGCTTCGTCGCGCATGGTCTTCCCGATGGTCGGCTGCATCTTCCCAGTGCTGTGGATCGTCCTGCTGGGCCCGGCCATCATCCAGATCCTCAAGTCGATCCACTAATTTGAGTACGCGGACTAACGCGCGCAGCCCGCAGACCTCATTCGGCGACATCGACAAGCCCCTCTACACGATCAGCGTCGCCGCCGAGATCCTCGAGACGCACCCACGCACGCTGATGCTCTACGAGGACGCGCAGCTGCTCGAGCCGCACCGCACTGCAACCAACCGCCGCCGCTACTCGCCCAGGGACATCGTGAAGGTCCAGGTCATCCAGAACCTGACGCGCGAGAAGGGCGTGACGCTCGCGGGGGTCAGGCACATCCTCAGTCTGTTCGAGGTGATGAAGCGACACAGGGTAGAGCCGCCTGCCGAGCTGCGAGAGGTCTTCGACCGCTACGCCCAGATCATCTGAGCCAAACGTTCGAAGGCGCACAATCGCGCACAAAAACCGAGTAATAGGCTCTCTTTGCGCGCAAAACCTGAGCCGCGAGTAGACCTAGCTAGCTTTTCTTCGCCGCTTTGCGGCGGGAGCCCATAGGCTCTCGAGGTCGTAGTAGCTCCGCTCGCCTGGCAGGAAGACGTGCGCCAGCACCGAGTCGAAATCAAGCAGAACCCACCCGGCGTCGTCGTAGCCGTCGACACCTAGCGGCCTGAGCTCCTTCTCTTTCGCGGCGTCTACCATCCCATCCGCGATGGCGCGCACCTGGCGGTCGGTCTCGCCTTCGCAGATGACGAAGTAGTCGGCGAGCGAGGTCTTGTCCCGGACGTCGAGGACGACGCAGTCCCAGGCCTTTTTGTCGACCGCCGCTGCACGGAGCAGCCGCGCCAGCTGCAGAGGGGTCGGACCCTTAGGACGGGCTCTAGCCAACGGCCTGATTATCCCCGTAAAGCCTGTGGCGAGCGATGTATCGCTCGACCGCCGGCGGCACCCATTCGGCGATCGATTGACCGCCCGCAACCGCGCGCCTGATCTCGCTGGCTGATACGGCGGGAGTCGGCCGAGCACAAAGGATCGCCCGTCGCTGATCGATGCCGGCAGCGGAGAGCTCAACCTCGGTTGGAACGGGGCGGCCGGGTCGCGAGACCACGATGACCACGGCCAGCGCCAGCACGTCGGTTGGTTCGTGCCACGTCCGAAACTGCGAGGCAGCGTCCCAGCCCAGGACCAGAAAGAGCTCTGCATGTGGATTGGCACCGCGAAGCGCGAGCAACGTGTCGAGCGTGTACGACGGTCCCTCGCGCACCAGCTCGATATCGGAGATGGCAAAGCGGGGCTCGTCCGCGGTCGCGAGCCTGCACATCTCCAGGCGCTGAGCGTCGGAGGCGACTGCTCGCGGTCTGTGCGGCGGATTCCCGGTGGGCACGAAGACGACCTCGTCCAGGTCGGCGCATTCGATCGCCGCCTCGGCGGCACCCAGATGCCCGAGGTGGATCGGATCGAAAGTCCCACCAAGCACTCCCATCTTCACGGTTGGTATTCGAACTCCGCCGTTCCGATGCGGACTGTATCCCCAGGCTGGACCCCGGCCTTCTCGAGCGCCGCGCTGACGCCCATCCTGTCGAGCTCGACCTGAAACCGCTGCAGAGCTCCGTCCGACTCGAGGTTGGTGCGTTCGACCAAACGCTCGACTCGCTGTCCACGGACTCCGAAACCCCACGGGAAACGCTCCACCGCCAGGGCCGTCTGCACCTCAGGCAACCTCACCGCGGCAGCGGGCTCACGGCGCTTGGGCTCGGGAGCGCCGGCGAGCGCCCCGGCCATCTCCCGCTTGAGCTCCTCGAGGCCCTTACCTGTGAGCGCAGACACGAAGCGAACCCCGGCGCGCCGCGTGCGCGTGCGCAGCTTTTGCGCCGGCTCGAGGTCGACCTTGTTGAGAGCGACCAGCGATGGGCGGCGGGCAAGCTCGGCCGAGAAAGTCTCGACCTCAGCCCGCACTGCGGCCAGGTCAGACCACGGGTCAGGCGCGGCACCGTCGATGACATACACCAGTACCCTCGTGCGCTCGACGTGACGCAAGAACCGAAGTCCGAGTCCCGCTCCTCGCGACGCACCCTCGACCAGGCCGGGAATGTCCGCCAGCACTATCGCCCGCTCTCCCACCTCCATCACCCCGAGCTCCGGGTCAAGCGTGGTGAACGGATACGCGGCCACCTTTGGCTTCGCCGCCGTGAGCGCACGAAGAAGCGACGACTTGCCTGCGTTGGGGGGTCCGACAAGGCCGACATCGGCGATGAGCTTCAGGTCGAGCACCACCGTCCGCTCCTCCCCCTTCCCCCCTGGTTCCGCATAATCCGGCGCGCGGCGGGTGGAGCTCTTGAAGCGCACGTTGCCACGGCCGCCCACGCCACCGCGCACGACCTCGTCTGAGGCGCCTGGTTGGGCAAGGTCGGCGATGACGGCGCCGGCGTCGTCCAGCACCAGCGTGCCAACCGGCACCTCGAGCACGAGATCCACGCCCCTCTTGCCTGTCCGGCGCCGCGCCGCGCCGTCGCCACCGGGCTGTGCGCTCCAGCGTGACTTGCGCACGAATCCCGAAAGGTCGGTCACCTCCGGGCTGGCCTTCAGCACAATCGAGCCGCCGCGCCCACCGTCACCACCATCGGGACCGCCGCGGGGCACGAATGGCTCGTGTCGGAAGGTGGCCGAGCCCTTTCCACCGTGGCCGGCGCGCAGGATCACGCGCGCCGAATCGATGAACCGCCGCTGACTAGCTTTGGCCGTTCTGCTCGACGCTGACTCGGCGCCGGTCCTTGCCCACCCGCTCGTAACGCACTTTGCCTGCGACCAGCGCGAAAAGCGTGTGGTCGCGGCCCAGCCCGACGCCAACGCCCGGCGCGATCCTGGTGCCACGCTGCCGGACCAGGATCGCCCCGGCGCCGACAGCCTGCCCGGCGTAAATCTTCACGCCCAGCATCTGCGGATTGGAGTCGCGTCCGTTGCGAGAGGAGCCGCCACCTTTCTTGTGTGCCATCTAGTTACTTGTCGTCCTTCGTTTTCGTGGCGCGTGGCTTGCGTGCTCCGCGCTTGGGTTTCGCCTCGGCCTCTGCTTTCGGCTCTGCCTCTTCGGCTTCCTTCTTATCGTCCTTCGCCGCGGACTTGCGCTTGCCGCCGAAGGGCAGGATCTCGATGGCAGTCAGATCAGCCCGCGCGCCTCGGTGCACGCGCACGCGCTTCTTCGACTTGTAGCGGAGAACGTCGATCCTGTGTCCGCGCGTGTGCGCAATGACCGTCGCCGAGATCTCGAGGCCGTCGATCGACGGCGCTCCCACCTGCACGTCGTCGCCGTCGTGGAGCAGCAGGACGCGGTTCATCTTCACCTCCGAGCCCGGCTCGGCCGAGAGGCGATCGACCAGGACCTTGTCGCCGGGGGCGACACGGTATTGCTTTCCGCCGCTGACGACGACAGCCGACAGCGAACCGTCTGGCTTGGGCACGGCGAAAGATTCTACCAAGTAGGGGCGATTCGGACTCGACGCTCGAGCTCTGGCTCCCACTGCATCACCGGGTCGGGTGCCTGGTGCACCACCCTCCGGCGGCGCAGGACCACCGACTGGACGAGTCCCAGCGCGGCCAGGGTGGTGATGGTCGCCGACCCTCCATACGAGATCAGCGGGAGCGGGATGCCGGCGATGGGCAGCAGGCCGATGTTCATGCCTACGTTCTCCACCACCTGCACCAGCACCATCACGAACACGCCGGCTGCGATCAGCTCCCCAAACCGATCGGGCGCGACAGCGGCTGCTTTCAGCAGCCGGATCAACAGCGCCCCGAAGATGGCCAGGAGCAGCAGGCTCCCGAGCAACCCGAACTGCTCGGCGAAGATCGCGAAAACGAAGTCGGTCGCCCTCTCGGGCACGAACCCCAGCTGGCCCTGGAGGCCGTGCAGCCAGCCTTGCCCGAAAAAGCCCCCTGCACCGACCGCGATCCTGGCCTGAAGCAGGTTGTAGCCGGCGCCGAGCGGATCGCTGTAGGGGTTGAGGAAGATCTCGAGCCGCCTGCGCTGATAACCGTGCAGCACAAATGGAATCAGGGGGATGGCGACGATGGCTGCGATCGCGAGGGAGGCGAGCTGTCCGGGTCGAGCCTTCCCCGCGAAGAGCATCCCCAGCAGAACGGCCACGAACACGATGGTGGTGCCGAGGTCAGGCTGGGTCAGGATCAGCGCGGCAGGAGCCACCGCCAGCACCAGCACCAGCCCAAATGTCCGCCACGACAGTCGCGACGGGCGGCCAAGCAGCCCGGCGAGCACCAGCACGAACAAGAGCTTTGAAAGCTCCGAGGGCTCGAGAGGAAAGCCCGCCACTGAAAGCCATCTGCGCGCGCCCAGTGCCGCGTGCCCGACGAGATGCACCGCGACCAGAAGCAGAAGCATCCCTGCGTAGATTCCTGGCATCAGCCCCTGCAGCCGCCGATAGTCGAAGCAAGCCGCGGCCACATAGGCTCCGATTCCGAGCCCGACCCATATCGCCTGCCGGCCCCAGTCGGCGTTTGCGGAGTAGACGGTCATGAGGCCCAGGACGGCGAGTGCCGCCGCCAGGATGGGCTGGGTCCGCTCGGCACGCCGCCACCACGCACGCGCCGCGATCACGGCAAGATCGCCGGTTCGATGGCAGATCGGTGGCCGCGGAAATACCTCATGATGTCGACCCCGATCGGCGCCGCCTCGACCTCCGAGAGCTCACCGCGCTCGACGAAGATCGACATCGCGACGTACGGCTGCGCGAATGGAGCGAAGAACACGAACCAGGCGTGCGTCGGTAGATCGAGCCCACTGCCTCCCCACTGCGCGGTGCCCGTCTTGCCGCCGCCATCGGCGGGGACCCCGGCGTGCACGAACCAGTAGTTCATGTGGTACGGCCGGTTGATCTCCTCGCGCATCCCTTCGCGCACCACCGCCAGGTTGCCTGGCGAGACCGGCACTGTGTTGATGACCTGCGTCTTCTGTGTGAAGGTCACATGCCCAGCAGCGTCCCGGATCATGTGGACGAGCGTTGGCTGCAGCACCTTGCCACCGTTCGCGATGGCGGCGACGTAGACGGCCTGGTTGAGCGGAGTCGTCAGCAGAGCCGACTGTCCGATCCCGAATGTGACGGTATCGCCGAGGGTCCACCGGCAGAGGTCGGAGTTGAGGTCCGGCACCCCGCACGAAAGCTGCTTCCAGATGCGATCAGGCACCAGGCCCGGCTGCACGCCGGGCATCTCGATCTGCTTGGCGGTCCCAAATCCGTAGGCGCGTGCGTAGCGGGCGAGGGTGACGTCGCCGACACGCGCGGCGACCTGATAGAAGAACGTGTCGCACGAGACGGCCAGCGCTTTGGCCACGTTCATGTAGCCCAGGCTGTAGCTGGCCCAGTTGTGATAGACCCAGCCTCCGTAGCTCAGGTAGCTTGGGCAGCTCAGCAGCGTGTCGGGCCTGATCAAGCCCTCCTGAAGGCCCGCGGTCGCGGTGACCATCTTGAACGTGGATCCCGGCGCGTACTGGCCAGCGATCGCGCGGTTGAGAAGCGGTCGGTTCGGATCCGTCGTCAGCCTGGCGTAGTCGGCGCGCGAGATGCCGTGCGTGAAAAGGTTGGTGTCGTAGCCCGGGATGCTGACCATGGCCAGCACCTCACCACTGCGCGGGTCGACCACCACCGAGGCGCCTGCTGTCTTGTGATCGCGTCTCAAGCCCGCCGCCAGCGCCGCTGCAGTGGCGAGCTCGAGCTTGAGGTCGAGGCTCAGATAGACGGAGCTGCCGGGAATCGGGGAATGCGAGGCCAGGGTGCGCACAACCTGCCCCCGGGCGTCGACCACGACGTCGGCCCAGCCGTCGACACCTCGGAGCCGTGACTCGAGGCCTGCTTCGACGCCGACCTTGCCCACCAGCTCGTCGGGCTGGTAACCGAGCTTCCTGAGCGATTTGATCTCGACCTCGTCGATCGGTCCGACGTAACCGATGACGTGGCCGAGGACCATTGAATTCATGTAAGTGCGCACCGCATGGCGCCTGATGGTCACGCCAGGGAGCCCCGGCAAGCGCTCGTTGATGGCAAGCTGCTGCGCCTCGGTGAGATTCGGGCCCAGCCGAAGGCTGCCGTAAGAGTCAGCGTTCTGGATCGAGACGACGAGCTCGTCCTCGGGGATGCCTGACAGTCGCGCCAGCTCCGTCAGTTCGGCGATGCGCGCCGGGGTCGTGAGAGCGAGCGCCGCCGGGATGACCTCGAGGTTCCACGCCGGAGCGTTCTGGACCAGCGCGACGCCGTGCCGGTCGTAGATGATCCCGCGCTCGGCTTCGAGCACCACCCGATGCACTGAGTTCAACCGAGCGAGCGCTGCCAGGCTGGATCCCTCCGAGACCTGGAGCTCGGCAAGCTTGACCGCCAGCACGCTCAGCGATACCACTGCGAGCAGACCCAGCGCGACCAGCTGAAAGGACCAGCGCTGGCGCGCACTGCTTCCACCGAGGACGAGCCACCGGCCGCGCTCGATCACGCCGGCTGCCTTCGCAGCGGGACCGCGCGCCCAAGCACCAACAGCAGCGGCAGCATCAGGGCGGCGTTGTAGATCGACGCAGCGAAGGTCAGCTGGAACGCTAGACCGAGAGGCGGCACAGGCAGGCCGAGAGTGTCGTCGGAGCCGATCAGTATCAGCGAGTACAGAACAGTGCTGGCCGCGGTGGCCAGAACTGGCTGAGAAAGGCTCCCCTTATCCACGTTGCGCGTCCAGAAACCGCTGACGTAGGCGCCTGCGAGCAGCGCCAGCGCGTGAGGACCAATTGGGCCGGGGCCGGTCAGGTCCAGGAGCACGCCCCCCCAGCACGCCCAAAACATTCCGGCGCGCGCGCCATTGCGCCAGGTGATCACGACCATCATCAGCAGGACGAGGTTGGGATACGCACCCCAGATGGCGAGGCCCGGCGCCCAGGTCACCTGTAGGAGGGCTGCGGCGAGGAAAGCTGCGAACCCGAGCAGCCGCATCATGAGGGCGTGAAGTCCGTGATCACGAGCACGACGCTCAGGCTTGTGGTGTCGTTCACCCAGGCAAGGACGGCCTCGTCGACTGTGGCCGCGTCATTGTGGTTCACCGCGGCCACCTGGGCGACCACGAGCCCGCGCGGGTAGCCGCCACCGACACCGTTGGTGATCACCCACTCGCCGACGGCAGGCGCGATCCCAAATCTCGGGTCGATCTGCATCTCCAGCGACCCCGGACCGCCGATGACCGTGCCTTGAAGGCCTGACTTCGACAGGAACGCGCTGACGCGGCTCTGCGGATCGGCGAGCGTCTGCACAATCGAGACGTGCGGGCCGGCCTCGCGCACACGACCAACCAGGCCGGCGCCGCTCGCGACCACCATGCCCGGCCGGACACCGTCCGCGGTTCCGCGGTCGATCGCCACCGTGAGGCTGAAGCTGTCGGGCCCGCGGCCTACGACCGCTGCCGCGACCATCGTGTGGCCGTACGAACGCTGAAAGTCGAGCGCCTGCCTCAACGCCTGGTTGTCGAGCCCGGCTGCGCTCAGCTCAGCGATCTGTTTGCGCAGCGAGGCGTTCTCGTCCTGGAGATGCTGGTTCTGGGTGCGCAGACTCGAGATGTCACCCAGCACGCTGGTCCAGGCGCCAACGCGAGCGGCCACAGCCATCATCCCTGCCTCCATCGGCTCGATGGCGCCCTTGGCGTAGCCGCGAGCACCGGAGGCCCACGGCTGCTGCGTCACCATCGACAGGAGCAGCATCACCGCGCATAGGACCAGAAAGAGGCCGGTGTGGCGGGATTGCGTCCGCCTTTCCATATCGACCTAATAGCGGAGCGCGCGCACGCGCCGCGTGCGCAACAGCACGCGGTTGAGCGTGTCGATCTCCTCGAGCACGATGCCGGTCCCGCGCACGACACAGGTGAGCGGGTCGGAGGCGATGCGCACAGGCATCAGGGTCTCGTGCGCAAATAGCTGATCGAGCCCGGAGAGCAGGGCTCCGCCCCCGCAGACGACGATGCCACGATGCATCACGTCCTCGAGCAGCTCCGATGGCGTGGCATCGAGCGTCGAGCGAACAGCACGCATGATGTCGATGAGCACACCGGACAGAGCCTCACGGACATGCGCCGTGGACATCTCTACGGTTTTTGGCAGCCCGGTGATGAGGTCCCGCCCTCGCACCACGAACGACCTCTCGTCGACCAGGGGAAAGGCGGAGCCCATTGCGATCTTGATGTCCTCTGCCGTCCGCTCACCAATCAGGAGTCCCATCGTGCGGCGCACGTACTGCACGATCGCGTCGTCCATCTCATCCCCGCCTACACGCGCCGATGTCGCAGCGACCACTCCACCCAGCGATATGACCGCGACCTCTGTAGTTCCTCCCCCGATGTCGACGATCATCGACCCAGCTGCATCCTGGATCGGAAGACCCGCGCCGATCGCGGCCGCCATCGGCTCCTCGATGAGATGCGCCTCGCGGGCGCCCGCCATCGTGGCCGCATCAGTCACAGCACGCTTCTCGACCTCTGTGACCCCGGATGGGATGCCGATCACCACCCGCGGATGGCTCACATGCCAGGCGCGATTGTGAGCCTTGGCGATGAAGTGCTTGATCATCTGCTCGGTGTGCTCGAAGTCGGCGATCACGCCGTCCC
>VBFO01000023.1 GCA_005881025.1 Chloroflexota bacterium
TCGTCGTCGAACCGGGCCGCTCGATCGCGGGTCCTGCCGGGGTGGCGCTCTACACGGTGGGATCGATCAAGGACATCCCCGGCGTGCGGCGCTACGTCGCAGTCGACGGCGGCATGGGTGACAACATCCGGCCCAAGCTGTACGGAGCCCGCTACGAGGCGTTCCTGGCGTCACGGCCTGAGGCTCCGATTGATGGCAAGGTGACGATCGCGGGCAAGTACTGCGAATCGACCGACATCCTCATCAGCGACATCGACATGCCCAAACTTCAAACCGGTGATGTCATCTGCCTTCCCGCCGCGGGCGCGTACTGCCTAGCGATGGCCAGCAACTACAACGGAATGCCGCGGCCCGAGGTGGTGATGGTGAGCGACGGCGATGCTCGCGTGATGCGCCGCCGCGAAACCCTCGACGACCTGCTGGCGGCTGAAGTCTTCTAAGCGCCGACGGTGACTGAGCCAGTCGCTCCGCAGCAACCCGTCACAACGTATGCCTGGCCTACGCCAAGTAGGGAGTTAGTCGGTGCGATTCCGACTGGAGTCTTGAAGCTTACGGACACGTTGGCGCCAGCGCCCACGGTCACTGTTCCGGCCGCATAGCACTTTCCGTTCTGGCAAACGCTGACCGTCGTGGATCCCCCGTAGAAGTAGTGAAACGTCACCTTTGTGCTTAGCGTTGCCGAGATCGAGACGACCGTGACGGAAGCACTTGGAGTTGGCGTTGGCTTAGGTGGCGTGGGGGTCGGCTTAGGCGGCGTGGGGGTTGGGCTCGGGTTCCGGGTTGGAGATGGACTTGTTGAGCTCCTAGGCGAAGGGCTTGAGCGCGGGCTCGAGCCTGGCGTGGAACGAGGACTCCCTGACGGCGATGGTCCGGTGCTGGGGCTTGAACCCGGAAGCGGTGAGTCCGAAGGGGCAAGTGCCACCGAATCCACGACTTGGAGCGCCGCGCTCGCGCGGCAGGCATTGGCCCAGCAGATGTAGACCGTGTGCGCCCCGAGGTCGATGTCGAACGGAATCGCCACCTCACGTGTGACACGACCGATCGCGTCGGCGCGAAATCCGTAGGACCGGATCACGCTGTGAAGCTCGATCTGTCCGGTCTGGCCGGATGGGATGTGGTTGGCGGACACGACGATGGAATCACCCGGCGCAACAATCGAACGCGAAAGATGAAGCGAAGTAGGCAGCAGCACAACGTAGCCACAGACGCCCAGCAGCAGCACGAGAACCGCTGCCGCGGCGGCGAAGGCATAGTTCCGTTTTCGCGAGCCCTTCCCCTCTCGCGCAGGTACCTTGACGCCTCTCCACGTGATGACGGGATGAGGGACTGCAGGATCCGGGCCTCGCAGCGCTCCGACGGCATCCTCGCCGGCGAAAACTGTCGTCCCCTGAACCTCGGTGCTGGCCGCGCGCGGAGCCCGCTTCCTCGGCGGTACGGGCGGTGCGATCGCGACCGTCTTGTCCACCGCAGCGGGCGCGGCGAACGCGATGGTCTTTTCCGCGGCCGAAGCTGTCGCGGGCTTCATAGCAGTCTCAAGCGCTGCGACGAAGTCCAAGCAGCGGCTCCAGCGCACCGTCGGGTCCTTGGCCATGCCGCGCAGGATCACCGAATCGACGCGCGGACCCAGGTCGTGGTTGACCGAGCTCGGGGCTGACGGTTCGCGGTGCACCTGTGCGTACAGCACCTCGAGCACGCCACCCTCATCAAACGGCAAAGACCCGGTCAACATCTCGTAGGCCATCACCGCCAGCGAGTAGCGATCCGCTGCCGGCCCGACCTGGCTCCCGCTCACCTGCTCCGGCGCCATGTAGGCGGGCGTCCCGGTCGTGACGCCGGTCAGCGACTTGATCGATGAGGACTCCATGAGCTTGGCCAGGCCGAAGTCAGCCAGGATCGGGTTGTCGTCCGGGCCCAGCAGCACGTTGGCCGGCTTCACGTCGCGGTGCACGATCCCGTGCTTATGCGCGTAATCAAGGGCCTCGGCGATCCCGCGCAGGTACGCGATCGCCGCGGTGCGCTCCACCGGTCCGCTCTTGACGCGGGGGGCAAGGCTGCCGCCGGGTACGTACTCGACGATCATGTACGGGGTTCCCTCGTACTCACCGAAGTCGAAGACGTTGAGCACGTTGGGGTGGCGCAGCTGGGCGATGGCCTGGGCTTCACGCCGAAAGCGAGCCGCCGAGTCCAGGTCCAGGCCTATCCCGTGCAGCACCTTGACCGCGCCGGTGCGCTCGAGCTGGGGATGGTAGGCGCGGTAGACGACGCCCATGGCGCCTTCGCCGATGGCGTCCTGAACGATGTACTGCCCCAGCTTGGTCCCCGGCCCGATCGGCACGGCACCTGATTATGCGGTGGGGATTTCGAGTTCCAGCCCCGATACGGGAGCCTTTACAACGTTAAGTAGATGACGCGGTCCGGGTAAGTTCCAGCCACCCTCCCGAGCGTCCCCGCCGCTTGGCGACCACACCGGCGAGGATCGACAGCGCGATCTCGGCAGGCGTCAGCGCGCCCAGATCGAGGCCCACGGGAGTCTGGATCTGGTTGATCACCTCCTCGCCGACGCCCTTGGCGCGGAGCGCCTCCAGGTGATGGCCGGTGTGCCTCCGGCTGCCGACGAGGCCGATGAACCGCGGACGGTGCGCCACCACCGCGAGGAGGGCCGGAACGATGTCGGCTGCGTCGTGATCCGTGTGCACCGCGTACACCTCGGTGCCCATCAACGCCTCCAGAGCGGGGACGGAGGTCACGGCCTCCGGCCAGTCCTGATCCCGTAGCCGGTCCGGTCGGGTCTCCACGAGCACCGCCCGAAATCCAAGCTCGGGAGCCCAGTCCAGAAGCGACCGCGCGACCGGAGTGGCCCCGAAGACAACCAGAGTCGGGACCGGGGCATGCGGCTCCAGATACGCCTCGATGGAGCCGAGATCGTGGCTGTAGGTTCGGAGCTGTGGAGCGCCGGAGTCGGCGACCTGAGGTGCATCCGTCAGAGCGGCGGAATCGAACTCGCTGCAACCCAGCGTCCCGGCCAGCGACGCGGTCCGCGACATCAGCAACTTGGCACCGGGGCGCGAGGGCGGCTGGCCGTCGACGCGGATGACAGTTGCCAGCACGACCTCCTCGCCACGGGCGAGCCGCTCCGCGAGCGCTTCTTCGACGCTAGGCACGGGCGGTGGTGGGTGCCAGCACAGATGAGAGGATCGCGCGCGCGAGGGCCAGATCATCGTCCGTCGTGTCGTAGCCGATCGTGAGCCTGAGGCTGCCGAGCGCCTGGTCCATGCCGAGCCCCATCGCCAGCAACACATGCGACGGGTCGAGCGACCCGCTCGCGCATGCCGAACCGCTTGATGCGGCGACGCCGGCGACATCGAGCGCAAGGAGCATGTCCTCGCCCCGCCTGCCCGGGAATGTCGCCGAGGCGTAATTGGGAAGGCGAAGCGCGGCGCCGGTCAGCCGCCCGCCGCACTCCTCGAGCAGCGCGCGCAGACCTTCAGCGTGCTGCGCCGCCACCACGGCCCGCTCCTCGCGGCCACGCCCGCTGGAAGCAAGGGCAGTGGACACCGCAATTGCACCGGCCACGTCCTCGCGTCCGGCGCGGCGGCCCCACTCCTGCGGGCCGCCGTAAAGCAGAGGATCGATGCGCACGCCCTCGCGGACGAACAGCATGCCTCCGGCCCCAGCGCCGAGCTTCTGTCCGCTGATCGAGATGAGGTCCGGTCCACGCGGGACTGGAATCCAGCGCGGGCCGGCGCAGGCGTCGAGATGGACAAGCGCACCGACGTCGTGGGCTCGACGCACGATTTCGTCGACGGGCTGGACCGTGCCGACCTCGTTGTTCGCGAGCCCGATCGAAACCAGGGCGATGCCGGAGGTGATTGCGTCCGGATCAGCCCGGGCGGCTGCGTCGACCTCGGCGATGGTCACGCTATGACCTTCAGCCTGAAGGCGGCGAGCTGGTCCGAGGACTGATTGATGCTCGGCGGCCCACGTCAGGATGCGCGCCTGCTTCGGCAGGCGTCGCGCGACACCGAAGAGCGCGAGGTTGACGGCCTCGGTGCCTGATGACGTGAACGTGATCTCGCCGCGGTCGGCGCCCAGCTGAGTGGCGACGATGTCTCGAGCGCGATCCAGCGCAGCACGCGCCGCGCGTCCTTCCTGGTGAAGGCTGGAGGGATTGGCAGGGGTCAGGTCACGGAGCGCTGCTGCGACCTCCGGTAGGAGCGGCGCAGCGCCGGCGTCGTCAAGGTAGATCCGTCGCTGGGCCCTCCCCCTCCCGCCGGACCCTCCCCCTCCGGCCAAACCTGCGTTCAATTTAGTCATCAGCTTCGAGTCCGCCAACCCAGCCAGTAAAGACCGCGCGCGATGCTCGCGCTCGCGCTTACCGGCTTCGATGCGGCTGCTGGAGCAGGTCGGTGAGCGTCCCCTGGAATGACTTCAAGTACAGATGCACGTCGAGGATCTCATCCACGCTGATCGGCTCGGGCTCCGGCTCGACCGGACCCGACCGCACGGCTCCCACCGACTCGACCTCCTCGACCGCGCCGCCTGCGACCGCGAGCACCACGATGAATGTCACCTGGCATTGGGCGCAGGTGACCTGAAGGTGGAACCGTTCATCCTCATGACTGAGGACCTGGATGTCGCAGCCCTTGAGGCTGCGTCCGCATACCGGGCAGTTGTAGAACCGTGCCCGGTCGCGGATGAACTCGATGATGCTCATCGCGCGGCCAATATTACGCCGCGGGGCAAGCCGCCAAAGCAGATCAGCGATGCCCTTCGATGCACGTGCAGCCGCTCGGTCCGACCACCGCGGAATGAACAGTCCCCGGCGGCAGCACCATCCGGTCACCCGCCTTCAGCTCGAGCTCGCGATGCTCCTGTTCGAGCCCGAATGTGATTGAACCGTCGACGCAGTACAGCACCTTCTCGTAAGGGTGCGAATGTGGCGCGTAGCGATCGCGTGGGCCATTCGACCACGAATAGCATCCGCTCGCCTCACCCCGAAGCTTCTCCATCAGCGTGTCGAACCTGTTGGTGGGAGCTGCCATCGACCCGATTCTAAGATTGCATTCGATGACACCTCGATTCGTCGCCGACTGCAACGTCGGCCGGCTCGCCCGCTGGCTGCGCGCTCTCGGATACGACGCCTCCTATCACGCGCACATCGGCGATGGCGAGCTCGTTCGTGAGGCGGCTGCCGAATCTCGCGTCCTACTTACGCGCGACCGTGACCTGATGAAGCGCCGTGTCATCCAGTCTGGCGTGGTTCGTGCGGTCCTGATCCGGGACGACGAGGTGACCGCACAGCTGCGCCAGGTGTTCGCCGAGCTGGGGCTCGATCTGGAGCGTTCGCTCACCCGCTGCATCGAGTGCAACTCAGAGCTCCAGCCCAGGCTCCCCGCCGGGGTCGCAGAGCGCGTACCGCCCTACGTGCGCAGAACGCAGTCCACATACTCGGAGTGTCCTGCGTGCGGCCGCGTCTACTGGGCCGGCACCCACTGGCGGCGCATGCGGGAGGTCCTGGCCGGCCTGTGAAGGACGTGCTCCGGCGCCTCGTCGCCGGCGAGCTCACCGAGGACGAGGCGCTCGCCGAGCTGCGTCTGCTCCAGCTGGAGGAGCTTGGCGGCCGGGCGAGGCTCGATCTCGGACGCCTGGTTCGGCGCGGTGTCCCGGAGGTCGTGCTCGCCCCCGGCAAATCTCCCGATGACGCCGCCCGCCTGGTGATCGCCACGGCTGCGCGCCAGGGTCAGGGGCTGGTCAGCCGAATGTCCGGTGAACATCGGGCCGTGCTCGACGAGCAAGCCACGCGCAGCGGAATGGACGTCCTGGCTTACACGAGCTCGGCGAGGGTGCTCAAGCCGGGATTCATGCCCGAGCCCGTCGAGGCACGGGTGGGGATCCTTACTGCGGGCACCTCCGACATACCCGTGGCGGACGAGGCGCGCATGGTCGTCGAAGCCGCCGGCCTGCAGGCGAGGCTCGAGCCTGACCTCGGCGTGGCAGGTCTTCACCGCTTCGTCGGACCTCTGATCTCCATCCTTGAATGGGAGGCCGACGTGCTCGTGGTCGCAGCGGGCATGGACGGGGTGCTACCCGGACTCGTCGCGGGTCTCGTGGCGGTGCCGGTGATCGGGCTTCCGGTGTCGACCGGTTATGGACGCGGTGGCGCAGGTGAGGCGGCGCTGAACACGATGCTCCAGTCCTGCTCCACCGGTCTCACCGTCGTGAACATCGACAACGGTGTCGGGGCCGGCGCCGCGGCGGTGCTCGCAGCGGGTCGCGCCGCCTCCGCTCGCTCTCTCAGGGCCGCCGGCGTGGGTTCCGAATCACGACCACGGCAGCCACGACCGCGCCCGCGATAAGCACCACCAGGAACACCGGCGCCAGCCCCCTCCACACGTCTGCACCTCCGGGGATTGCGAACGTGAGGCTGAGCACAAGGATCGCGACGACGATTCCAGCCAGCAACCAGGGAAATCCCCGCCGGGGGCGACCATAGAAGAACAGCCACAAGCGTCCTGGACGCCTTCGCTGGCTCACAGCAAACCGCGCAGCTCGCGAAGC
>VBFO01000088.1 GCA_005881025.1 Chloroflexota bacterium
TCGTCGGTCAGTTGCTCATGCTCACCGGTCCATTGGCGCTCTACGTTCTTCGCGGCCGTTACCGCGAGCCTCTCGACGGCCTGACCTTCGGTGCGGCCTCTGCGCTCGGCTTCTCGCTCGCGACGGAACTGACCACTCTCTGGCCGCTCCTCGGCGGTCCTCTCGTCGCGACCGGCGATTCTGTCGACTGGGGCTTGAGGCTGCTGCGACTCGGCGTCCTGGTCGCGCTTGTAAACGCCAGCACCACCGGGCTGATCACAGCCGCCCTGTGGCTTCAGCGCTACGACCGCAGGCGGTCCGAGCGGGCGTGGGAAGCGGGCGTGCCGGCGACGGCGCTGGTGGCAGCCGGCGCGCAGGTGTTGCTGGCGATCGTCACCGTCGTGCTGCCGGAGCTGGGGATCCAGGTGCTCGTCTGGGTGTTGGCGGCGCTCGCGTTGACGCTCTACGTGCGTCAGGTCATCCACCAGGCGCTCCTGGCCGAGGGGTCGGTTCGTGAGATCGGTCCCTCTGCGCCGTGTCCTGAGTGCCACCACGTGGTCCCAACCATGCGGTTCTGTCCCAACTGCGGTGCAGCTCGCGCCGCTGCCCCGCGCTCGTCGCGGATCGGAACTGTCGCCTGATGGCTGTGCAGGTTGGGTACTGCGGACGCTGTGGCGCCGCGCTGACGCCGGGAGCGCCGTTCTGCGGGACATGCGGGACGCCGGTGGGCCCTGTCGTCCCGATGGCGGCAGCGGCTTCGGCGACCCCCGCCGCCTATCAGGCTTACGCCTACCCCCGCGCGGTCGCCGCCCCACGATCCCAGATCGGTCCGCAGGTCGCGATCTCGGCTGCGCTGATCGGAATCATCCTGATCGTCACCATCGCGGTCACGGCGTTCGCGATCCGCCAGTCTGTCGGTTCGCATCAGAACTGCACCGCGAACTGCAGCCCCAGGGTCGTGACGCCGCTGCCCGCGTCTGCCACCTACAAGAGCCTTCAGTACAGGTACGAGCTGGACTACAGCGAGCGGTGGACGGTCAGGAGCCAGGACACCGCCGGCATCGAGCTTGGCACCGACATCGGCCTGGTCAGGGTGGCAGGCACCAGCTCGAGCCAGCCCCTCGATCAGGTCATCCAGGGCCTGGTGTCGGGTTTGCCGACCGCCACCTACCAGAACGTCACCCGCGTTGACGACCTCAAGGGGGCGCATATAGGCGATCAGAACGGTCTCGGTGCCATCTACGCGGCCAACCTCATAGGAGCGAACTCGAAGGCGACGAAGATCCGATTCGCGGCCATCGCCGCCACGCGAGGCGGTGTCACGGTGACTGTCTTCGCGCTCGATCCAGCCGATACCACCCGTTTCGCCAACGGCATGCCCGAGGGCTACGTCTTCGACTACATGTGCTCCCAGTTCCGCTGGGGTAGCTGAAAGTCTCCAGATGGACACCGAGCTGATCGCGTTCGCCGGGGTGTCGCTGCTCCTGTCCGTGACACCTGGCCCAGACATGGCGGTCGTGACTCGCAACGCACTGGCACACGGCCGGCGCGGCGTGGTGCTGACGACGACAGGCATCGCGCTCGCACTCTCGTTCTGGATCAGCGCGACTGCATTCGGCGTCTCCGCGCTGCTGCGCTCATCAGCTGACCTGTTTTTCGGGCTGAAGCTGATCGGCGCGGCCTATCTGGCGTACCTCGGCCTGCGGACGCTGGTCGACTCCAGGCACCAACCTGCCGATCTGCTCGCCACCGCGCCGCCGCCTGCACCGGCCCATGCGATCTTTCGGCAGGGCTTTCTTTCCGCCCTGACCAACCCCAAGCTCGGTGTGTTCTTCGTCACGTTCCTACCCCAGTTCGTGGTGCCGGGGCAGGCGGTGCTGCCACGGCTGTTGGAGCTTGGGCTGGTATTCGCGCTGATCGGATGGACGTGGATGATCGCGTACGGGCTGATGGTCACGCGCATTCGAGCCTTCATCACCGCACCGCGCGTCCGGCAGTGGATGGAGAGGGTGACCGGTGTGGTGCTGCTCGGCTTTGGTGCCAGGCTGGCGGCCGAGAGGCTCTAGGTCTCGTCCGGCAGGTCGAAGGTGATTTCGTAAACGCCGCCCACAAGCTTCGCCTGGTGGATCCATCCCATCTTGCGCAGCAGGCCGAGCATCTGCTGGTTCTCCGGCAGCACGATCAGCGAGAAGGTCTTGATTCCGTGCGCCCGGGCGACCTTGGCGAGGACCGCGAGCAGCGTGCGGCCGAGGCCACGACGCTGGAACTCGTCCACCACCGCGACCGCCGTCTCGGCCACGTCGGTTCCCACGACCCGGTCGTAACGGGCCACCCCGAGGATCCGCTCTTTCCCTGTCGGACGGTGCGAGGTGGCGACGATCGCGAAGCGGTCGTTGTAGTCGACCACCGCCAGGCGGTGGGCCATAGCATCGGGGAGCCGTTTGAGTGGCGAGAAGAACCGGAAGTAAACGGTCCGCTCCGACATCGCGGCCACCGCCTCGTGAAGGAGAGGCTCGTCCTCGGGGACGATGGGCCGGATATGGACCTTGGTCCCTTCCCTCAGCTCGATCGTTCGCGGTTCGAATCCCGCTATGGCCACGGCCGGTAAAGGTACGCCCTACTAGGATTCGGGGGTGCCGGCAGCGGCCCGACGAAATCTCACCATCGCAGCAGCCGCAGCCGCAACTGCAGTCGCTGCGGTCTACGACCTGTGGCTGTGGCTGACCAACTACGCCGCCGATAACTTTCACAACGACTTCACCTTCTATTACGCCGCGGCCCGACTTGGGCTGCAGCACGGATGGGCGCGGCTCTACGACCTGGGGCTGCAGCAGCAGCAGCTCGACGCAATCGAATCGCACATCACAGTCGCGCAGCTGGCGCGCTACGTCAGCCCGCCGCCGCTGGCCTGGCTGATGATCCCGCTCACGCCGCTTCCCTATCAGATCGCCTACTGGGCCTGGAGCGCGGTGCTCGCCGGCGCGCTCGTGCTGGCGTGGCGGCTCACGGCGCCGGATCAGGGCCGCGCCAGCCTGATCTTTCTCGTCGCTGCGGTGGGATGGTTGCCGGTCATCTACGGCCTGCAGCTTGGGCAGCCGGCGCTGCTTGTGGCCGCCGCGGTCGCGTGCTGCAGCTGGCTGCTCAGGCACGACCGGCCCCTTGCCGCGGGCGCGGTGCTGGGCTTTCTGGTGCTCAAGCCACAGCTTGCACTGCTGGTCCCGCCCGCCCTGCTGGTCATGGGTCGCTGGCGCGCATTTGCAGGCGCGGCAGTCGCGATCGGGCTCCTGGTGGTGGCCTCTTTGATCGCCCTGGGCCCGCAGGGGACAGAGACCTATCTGGCACGCCTGGCTTTTGCCTCCGGCGTGCCCGAGAACCGATCACAAACGCTAGCCGCATGGATCCCAAATCTGGAGCTGACGCGGGCGGTCCAGGCGGTGATCGCCGCCTGGACGCTGGCGCTCCTGTACCGGCTGCGCCGCGGCGATGCCCGCATGCCGCTCTCGGTGGCGCTCGTCGGAGGCCTGGCCGCCAGCCCCTACGCCCACTACGACGACCTCACCATGCTGGGTCTGGCGGCACTCCTGTATCTCGGCGCGCCGCACCCACGCTGGACCTGGACGTACTTGCTGGGAGTCGTCATCGCGGCCGAAGGCTTTCCCATTTGGGGCGCAGGGCCGGTGCTGGCTGGAGAGCTCGGTGCTTTGGCCCTGCTCTCAGTCGCGGCGCTGAAACATGACGACGGCGATGCCGAGCAGCACCACGCCGAAGGCCAACATCACACCGACCTCGAGCGGGATCGGCAGCACGTGGCCATTGATGGTGAGTCCTAGCCGGTCCACCACTGCGCTCGACAGTCCTGAATCGGAGAGCACCACCCGCCGCAGTGGATCGATGCCGTATGAAGCCGGATCGAGGCGCGTGAGGACCGTCATCCACCCGGGAAGGCCAGTGAGCGGGAAGAGCGCGCCCGACAGGAAGAACATCGGCATCATCAGGAAGTTCATCACCACCTGGAATCCCTGCAGCGACTTCATCATCGAGGCCAGCATCACCCCGAACGATGCGAGGCCGAAAGCCAGCACCGCCGCAAGCGGAATGATCGCCAGCACGGTCAGCACGCTCAGCTTCACACCGACGAAGGGCGCGAGCACGAGCAGGATCAAGCCCTGGATCATCGCCTGAGTCGTGCCGCCCAACGCCTTGCCAACTGCGACCGCCCACCGATCGATCGGCGCCACCAGCACCTCTTTGAGGAACCCGAACTCGCGATCCCACACTATCGACATCGCGCCGAATATGGCCGTGAACAGGATCGACATGCCGATGATGCCGGGATACATGAACTGGATGTAGGAAAGGCCGCCGCGGGCTCCGAACAGCGTTCCGCTGCCCAATGACGAGCTGAGGCCTGACCCGAACACGATCAGGAAGAGGAGCGGCTGCGCGAGTGAGGCCACCAGCCGCCAGCGATCGCGCCAGTACCGAAGGATGTCGCGGTACCAGATGATGTAAATCGCGCGCAGGCTCGCTGCGCGGGTGTCGACAGGAATCGTCAGGTCTGCTGCCATCGGCTTGGTCGCGGTCTCGACGCTCAACGACGCCTCCCCATCCAGCGGCTGGCCATCTGGCGCATCCGGTCACGGTCGCCCGCCTCTTCGTCCCGGATCGCGCGCCCGGTGAGCTTCAAGAAGACATCGTCCAGGCTCGGCCGGCGCAGCGAGATCGTGTCTACCGGCACCGTCAGCTCGCGCACCAGCCTGGGCACGAACTTCTTGCCGTCCGGCACCTCCATTCGAAGAGTTCCGTCGACGCGCGTCGGCGTCACCCTGAATGACTTCTCGATCTCTTCCGCTGCTGCGTCGAGCTGCGTCGAGGTCATCGTCACCACGTCACCTCCGACCATTGCCTTCAGCTGGTCCGGGGTGCCCAGAGCCACGATCTGACCGCGATCGATGATGGCGATCCTGTCGCAGTACTCGGCCTCATCCATGTAGTGCGTCGTCATGAAGATCGTGATCCCGGTCCGCGAGCGAAGGTCATTGAGGTGCGTCCAGATGTTGCGGCGCGTCTGCGGGTCGAGGCCGAGCGTGGGCTCGTCGAGGAACAGGATCTGCGGCTCGTGCAGCATGCCGCGCGCGATCTCCAGGCGGCGCTTCATTCCGCCTGAGTAAGTCCGGACCTGCGAGGAGGCGCGGTCGGTCAGCTGCAGCAGCTCGAGCATCTGGTCGATCCGCGCGCGCCTGACTTCAGCGGGAACGCTGTAGATGAACGCGTGGAACTCGAGGTTCTCGCGACCCGTCAGCTGATCATCGAGGGACGGGTCCTGGAAGACGAGCCCAATCTTTTGCCGGACGCGTGCAGGATCGTGCACGACATCGATGCCCGCCACCCGCGCGGTGCCGGCCGTCGGGCTGAGCAGCGTGCAGAGCATTGAGATCGTCGTCGACTTGCCCGCACCGTTGGGCCCGAGGAATCCGAAGATCTCCCCAGGCGCAACCTGCAGGTCGATGCCGCGCACCGCCTCCAGCTCGCCGTACTTCTTGACCAGGCCCTTCGCCTCGATCACCGCTTCCGCCACGTCTTCAGTCTCCTCGGTTCAGCTCTCTCCGTGCCGGCCTTTGCCGGAGGCGAACTTGCGCGCACCCTCCTGCGATTCGCCTGATGCGATCACGCGCACCCCTCCCCTGTACTCGGTGTTGATCGCCTCGCTCAGGCCCAGCGACCACTGCCCGAAGGCGCTTTTCCGATCGGCCCGCATGGCCCGCTGCGGAAACTCCGTCAGCGATCGAGCCAGGCCCTGGGCTTCAGCGAGCGCCTCTCCCGCCGGCACCAGCCTTTCGACCAGCCCGATCTGAAAGGCTTCCACGGCCGGCACCGGCCGGCCGGTCAGGATCAGATCGAGAGCCCGTCCCTGACCGACCAGGCGCGGCAGCCGGATCGTGCCACCGTCGATCAAGGGCACGCCGAACCGCCGGTTGAAGACCCCGAACGTGGCAGTCCGCCCTGCCACTCGAAGGTCGCACCACAGCGCCAGCTCGAGCCCTCCCGCGACGGCGTAGCCCTCGATCGCGGCGATCACAGGCTTGCTCAGCTGCATCCGCGTGGGCCCCATCGGCCCGTCTCCCCGCCTGGAGCTGGGCGCAGAGATCAGGCGCCGCCGGTTGCGCCCCGCAGCTATCTCCTTTAGGTCATAGCCGGCGCAGAAGTTGCCGCCGGCTCCGGTGAGGATCGCCACCGACAGCTCCTTGTCCTTGTCGAACCGCTTGAAGCAGACGGCGAGGTCGGCGGCGGTTGCCGAGTCGACTGCATTTCGGGCTGCAGGCCGATCGATCGTGACGGTGACGACCGCCCTATCGACGTCGTAGTGCACGGTCACCGGAGGCTCGTGTCGGTTACGGCCCGTCCGTCGGCTCAGCGTCCATGTACGGGTAGCGATGGTCGGTGGGCGGCGCGTAGGTCTCCTTGATCGTGCGGGGGCTCGTCCAGCGGATGAGGTTCAGAAACGACCCTGCTTTGTCGTTGGTACCTGATGCGCGGGCGCCGCCGAACGGCTGCATGCCTACAACCGCTCCGGTGGGCTTGTCGTTGATGTAGAAGTTGCCCGCAGCGTTGACCAGAGTTTCGGACGCGGTGCGAATCGCTTTGCGGTCCCGGGCAAAGATCGCGCCCGTCAATCCGTAAGGGCTGGTCCGGTCGCACAGCTGCAGCGTCTCCTCGAACTTGCCGTCCGGATACGGGTAGACGGTGAGGATCGGGCCGAACAGCTCTTCCTTGAGGAGGCGGAAGTCGGGGTCGGTGGTCTCGATCACCGTCGGACGCACGAACCAACCGACCGAATCGTCGCCCTTGCCGCCGGCGACCACCGTGGCGGCACCGTTCGTGCGCGCGTACTCGATGGCCGACATGTGTTTTGCGTAAGCCTTGCCGTCGATCACCGCCCCCATGAAGTTCTTGAAGTCGGCCACATCACCCTGCGGAATCTCGTCCACCTGGGTGGCCATGTCAGAGCGCAGCTGCTTCCACATCGACTGCGGGATGTAGGCGCGCGAGGCAGCCGAGCATTTCTGACCCTGGTACTCGAAAGCCCCGCGGACGAGCGCCGTGCGCAGAGCCTGCACGTCGGCCGACTCGTGCGCGACCACGAAGTCCTTACCTCCGGTCTCGCCGACGAGGCGCGGATAGGTGCGGTACTTGTCGATGTTCGCGCCAACCGTCTTCCACATCATCTGGAATACGTCGGTCGAGCCGGTGAAGTGAATGCCCGCGAGCTCCGGGTGATTGAGTACGCGCTCGGAGATCTCCGAGGCGCTGCCGCTCACCATGTTGATGACGCCAGGAGGCAAGCCGGCCTCGGTCAGCAGCTCCATCAGGAAGTGCGATGCCAGCACGGTTTGCGTAGCCGGCTTGAAGACGACAGTGTTGCCCATGAGCATCGGCGCTGTTGGAAGGTTGGCCCCGATCGACGTGAAGTTGAAAGGACTGACCGCGAAGATGAAACCTTCCAGTGGCCGGAACTCGAAACGGTTCCAGGCGCTTGCGTCATTCAAGGGCTGCTGCCTCAGCAGCTGGTCCCCGAAGTAAGCGTTGTAGCGCCAGAAGTCGATCGATTCGCAGGCGGCGTCGATCTCGGCCTGGTGCACCGTTTTCGACTGGCCGAGCATGGTGGCGGCATTGATGGTGTCGCGCCATGGACCGGCCAGCAGTGCGGCGGCGCGCAGCAGCACGGCGGCGCGCTCGTGATAAGAGGTGGCGGCCCACATCTTGCGCGCGCTCAGAGCGCTGCTGATGGCGTCGTCGAAGTCTTTGACCGACCCCACCGCGTACTGGGCGATGCTGAGCTCCTTCCGGTGGGGCGATCTCAGGTCGCCTTTTGAAGCCCCCCCGCGCCGCTCGCCGTTGATCATCATCGGAACCTCGGTGCGCGCGTCGGTCAGATCGGCCAGGCGAGCTTTCAAGGTCTTGCGGTGAGAATCGCTGGGCGCGTACTGGCGCACCGGCTCGTTGATTGGCAGCGGGACCTGGAAATGTCCGTCGGCGGTCATGTTTTCTCCTTCAGGAGTGGAGGGTTCGCATGCGTTCTATCAGGGTAACCCCAGCCCGTATCCACCCGTGAGCCGCCCGAACGGTTGGAGGTGCTCTACTGCTCGACTTCTCCCCACCTCAGGACCTCACCGCGCCAGATCGGATCAGGCGATCGGTGGCGCTGCTGCGCCGGCGAGGCTACGCGCTTACGCCTGACGTGCTGGGCGCGTTGTGCGTAGGCGGCTCGATGCGGGAGGACGATGTGCGCTGGGCTGTCGCATCCGCGGGCGACCTCACACTCGTCCACGACCTGGTCGTAGCTCGCGAAGGGATTCCGCGACTGGACGAGATACGGGCTCGTGCAGCCGGACACGAGTCGGCGGCCTCCGCCTACATCGGGATGACGCAGAGTTTCGTGCGCACGCTCGTCGCCTGCGCGCCATTCATCCGCAGCGTCTGGATAGCAGGCTCGCTGGCGTCCGGTGGGTTCCGAGACACCGATGACGTTGACCTCAACCTGGTCGTGGACGACGGTCATCGCCACCTTGCCTACGTCGCGGTGAACACGCTGGGCATGCTGCACGCACTCCAGCACCGCAGCAAACCAGTGGACGATCTGACCCGCAGGCCGATCGCCCCGCGCCTGATGACCGCGAACCTGATCCTCGAACGCCGGCAGACTCGACCTCTCGATCGCGTGGATGCAGGCATGGCATTCGAGCTGATGGTCTCCGAGCCTGTATACGGTCTGGATGTTTACCGCGAGATAGTGGAAGCCAACCCGGCGCTGCTCGAGCACTTCCCGCAGCTGTCGCGTCGTCCGGCGCCTTTTCTGATTGAACCAGCGCCCCGGGCTCGCTTGCCCCGATGGCTGTTTCCGGCCTGGGCCGACGGCGCGGCTCGCGCGCTCGGTGGCGCGGCGTGGAGGTACATGCAGTGGACGCGACGCCACCGGCCCGAGGCGCTCGCGCGTGTGGCCTTCGTTCGCGAGACGATGCGGCCATACACCCTCTTCGACACGGCGGGTGATTAGTGGAGTTCACCACCGGGATCGTCGCCCTGCTCGCTGCGACCAGCGTCCTGCTCCTCGGCTTCGGCGCCAACCTTCTTTACCTGACCTGGCACGCCGCCCGCCTGAAGAGCCCGCGGCAGCCACCTGCGGGCCATGGGGACGAGCCGCTGGTCTGCGTGCAGATACCCGTCTACAACGAGCGCTACGTGGCGCGCCGTGTCATCGACGCGGTATGCGGCCTCGAGTGGCCGCGCGATCGCTTCGAGGTGCAGGTACTCGACGACTCGGACGATGACACTGTCGCGATAGTCGCCGGCCGCGCTGCCCGCTGGTCGAGGCGGGGCGTTTCGATCTCCCATGTGCGCCGAGGCAGCCGCGCCGGGTTCAAGGCCGGGGCCCTCGCGCATGGCCTGAAGGCCACGGCGGCGCCCTTCATCGCGATCTTCGACGCCGATTTCGTACCGCCTACCGACTTTCTTCGCCGGACCATCGGTGCGTTCGGTGATCCGGAGGTCGGATTCGTGCAGGCGCGCTGGGGCCACCTGGATGAGGGCTACTCGTGGTTCACGAGGCTGCAGGCTCTCGCCATCGACTTCCACTTCCTGGTCGAGCAGGCGGTCCGTTCCGCGCGCGGCTACTTCACCAACTTCACCGGCACGGCCGGCGTCTGGCGCCGCGCCGCGATCGAGGACTCGGGCGGGTGGAGCGCGAGGACGCTGACCGAGGACCTCGACCTGAGCTACCGCGCACAGCTGCGCGGCTGGCGCGCGGTCTACCTGGAGGACCTGGTCGTGCCGGAAGAGCTGCCGGTGTCGATCGACGCTTACCGGCGTCAGCAGTCGCGATGGGCCACCGGTAGCTTCCAGGCTGCGTTCAGCCTGCTGATGCCGGTGATGCGCAGCGGCCACCGGCCGGCGGTCAAGTTTCAGGCGGCTGTGCACCTGCTCGCGTATGCCGTTGGCCCCTTGATGCTCGTCCAGCTCGGCTGCTACCCGGTGCTGCTCCTGAGCGAGGCGCATCACTCGTTTCCGTGGGCGGTGCCGGCCGCTGCTGTCTGGATCAACCTGGTGAGCGCATCGCCGTGGATAGGGTTCGCGGTCGCCCAGACGCGACGCGGTAGGCCATGGTGGTGGGGGGCGCCGGCGCTTCTCTGCCAGGTGGTTGGCGCCGGCATGAGCTTCACGGTGATGGTCGCGGCCGCGCGCGCGACCCGTGCCGGCGGGCAGTTCGTGCGCACGCCCAAGTATCAGATCGTGCACCGGGGCCAGGAATGGCGGGATCAGGCCTACGTTCGCGCCGGCGACCCACGCGCTTTTGGCGAGGCCCTGCTTGGAGTGGCTGCGTTCATCACCCTGGGGATCGCGATCACTGGCCGTGAGGCGTTGATCGCCGTGTACTCCGGGGTCTTCGCCCTTGGCTTCCTCATCCTGGCCTCGATGACCGCTATCGAGTTCCTGGAGGTGATGACGCTGCGCAGCCTCGGGCTGCGCGCGCTGCGCACCATACGAGCGGTCGCGCCGGTGGCCGGCTTTCTGGCGGCGTGCGGCGCCCTGCTGCTGGCCGCAGCCCAGATGCCACAGCCGTTCGAGGACGGGTTCGCGCACTGGTTGGTGGCGGCCAACCTGGCCGCGACCGGGCACCTTCACGATCCGCTTTTCGGCATGGAGGACACGTGGCTTCCGGGTTACCACCTGGTCGGAGCGGGCGTGCTGAGGCTGTTCGGACCGGGCAACATCGACGCGCTGCGCGTCGCGGGCGTCCTGCTGGGCGTCATCACGCTGGGGATCGTCTACAGGCTCGCCCCCACTGCCAGGCAGGGCAGGCTCGCGGTCGCGCTCCTGGCCCTCAACCCGGTCTTCCTCTTCACCGCGAGCGCCACCGTGGCGGAACCGCTCATGACCGCCCTGCTGAGCGCCGCAGCGCTGGCCGCCATCCGCGCCCGCACAAGGCTGGCGGCAGCACTGGCGCTGCTTGCGTGCCTGACCGCCACCAAAGCATGGCTCTGGGTGGGAGCGGCGATCGCATTTGCACTTGCCGCGCAGCTGGCCGCGATGGGACGCAAGGCGAGGTTGGGCGTCGCACCGCGATGGAGCTTGCGCACCAGTGGGGTTTTTGCAGTGCCGGCGATTGCTGTGCTGCTCTTCCTGCAGCTTGGCTTCGTACCGGTCTCACACTCGCTCGCGCGCGGTTCGCTCGAGGTGATGTCCGCGACCGCGCGAGGCAGCCTCCCCGGTACCGCCCTCTCGCGTGTGTTCGAGCTTGGCTCGATGTTCGGCCTGGCGGCTCTGCCGCTGGTCGTCTTTGGAGTCGTCGGTCTCGTGCTCGCGCTGCGATCACCACGATTGGCCGGCGGGACTGCCGCCCTCCGCTTCCTGCACCTCCCCGCCGCAGCCTACCTGGCGGCGGTCTTCCTCCTGGTGGCTGTCGGGGCGTATTCCGGCAGCCACAGATATCTCTACCCGGTCCTTCCATCGCTCGCGCTGCTGGCGGCGGCGACGCTGGACCGCAATCCAGCCGCGACGCGGCTGATCGCAGTCGGTGCCTCCGCGATCCTGTCGGTGGCCTACCTGCCGGTCTTCGCAAGCTTCGCCCTGGACAACCAGGGATTGATCGCCGCCGGCCGCGCGGCGAGCGGCACCCGCGGCGTCCTCCTGACCGACTCACCGGTGGTCGCTTTCTACAGCGGTAAGTCGCCGGCCGACATCACCGGATCGCAGAGCCTTCCCCTCGACCCGGATCAGGCTGTGGCCTGGATCCGCCAGCGAGGCGTCACCGAGGTCGTGGTCGAGGACATCAGCTACTACCGTGCAACTGCCGTCTTCCCCGGCCTGGCGGCCGGCCAGGCCACTCCCCCATTCGAGCCGTTGGGTGACCAGAGCTACTACACGGTGCCGGGCGGCAAGACCGTTCATGCGTACCGGCTGGGTGCCGCTCTCGACCAGCAGTCGCTTTACCCAGGTGTCGACGCCGCAGTGCTGCCGAGCCCGCACCAGGGCAAGACCGCGCCGCTGGCGAAAGGCGTCACGCTCACGTTGGCCGGCGTGACCGCCGCAGGCGAAGGCATGGGCTTCGGGGTCCCCATCGTGAGGTACCCGGATGGTTGGATCTTCCCCAGCACCTCCGAGACAGTAGATCTGTCCTCCGGTGGTGTGGCCAGATGGCGGCGCATCTACGTGCTGGACGAGGTTGGAGGCAACGCAGTGCCCGGCGGCGGGGGGTTCGATTTCGCGCCAACGGCCGCTCGCGGAAGAGTCGAGGTCACCTATGCGGTCGCCGGTGACTCGATCGACATCACGGTGCGTCCGCTCGAGCTGCAGCCAGGTTATGAGCAGGTGGCGATCCTCAACGAGGAGTCGGGCGCTTTCAACGATTTCGCTGACACGTCGCGGACGCTGATCGGTAGCCGTTTCGGCAGCTGGGTGCCGGTCGCCGGCGACTGGGCCCGGCTTCGGGCCGGCAGCCTCGGGGTCGAGTGGTCGCTGCCGGCAATTCCGGGCGCACAGCTCTATGCCGGCCGCGAGGTTTCGAGCCCCAGCTTTGACTGGGCCGGACTCGACTATGTGTTCGACGGTCGGTTCTCGGGCGCGAGCTATCGGATTCAGGTGCAACCGGCGAGGTGATGAACATGTCGAAGACCGATGTCGTGCTCGTCTATCCGCAGCGAGCGCCGGTGCATGGGCGGCACTGGATCATGCCCTCCCTTGGGCTCATGTACCTGAGCGCTTCTCTCCGGCAGGCGGGATACACGGTGAGGCACATCGACCACACGTTCCTCGAGCGCAGCGACGTGCTCGAGCAGATCGACATGCTCAAGCCTTCGGTGATCGGCATCTACTGCATGATCACGATGCAGGACGAGGCGCTGTCGCTGGCGGCGCAAGTTCGCGACAAAGCGCTGACAGTGGTGGGCGGACCCTACCCGTCCGGCGAGCCCGAGACCTTCGTGGACGACTTCGACCTGGTCGCGGTCGGAGAGGGCGAGGAGACGATAGTCCAGATCATGCGGCACCTCGACGATCGCGCCTTCGACGACATCCCAGGCCTGGTGTTCAAGCGCGACGGATACGTCGTCAAGACCGAGGGCCTTCATCGCAGCAAAGACATGTCGCACCTCCCGCTGCCCTACCGGGGGGACATCCCCAACCACGAGTACATCGCGTACTGGCGCAAGCACTGGAAGGACGCCACCACGCCTCTTATGTCCACTCGCGGCTGTCCTTTCCGCTGTGATTTCTGCCACAAGTCGGTATTCGGTGACCTGTTCAGCGCGCGGCCCGTCGAATCGGTGGTGGCCGAGATGCGCGAGATCGCGGAGCTGGGTTACGACCACGTCTGGATGTCGGACGACCTTTTCACGCTCAACTACCGGCGGACGTTCGAGCTGGCGCAGGCCATCGAAGAAGCCCACCTCCCACTGACGTGGGAGTGCCTCAGCCGGGTGACCCACGTCGACAAGCCGCTGTTCGACCAGATGCGTCGCGCCGGGTGCAAGCGCATCTTCTTCGGTATCGAGTCAGGCGACGAGGCAGTGCTCAAGGAGATGAAGAAAGGCATCACGCCCGACCAGGCGCGGGCCGCCGTCGAGGCCTGCGTCGCCGCGGGCATCAAGGCAGCTGGTTTCTTCATGGTCGGTTATCTGGGAGAGACGACCGACTCGCTGATCCGCAGCATCAACTTCTCCAGCAGCCTGCCGCTGGATTACGTGAGCTACACGATCGCTTATCCGCTGCCGGGCACCGGCTTCTACGAACGCGTGCGTGAGCGCCGGCAGCTCGGCGAATGGCACAAGGTCCGCCACAACCGGCTCCTGTTCAACACCGATTTCTCAGAGCACAAGCTGCGAGCCGCGATCCTGAAGGGAGCCATCCAGCACCGTCTCAACAAGCTGCACATGAAGCCTGCCGCCAGAGCCTTCGAGCTCGCCACCGACCCGGTGCTACGCGCACTGCGTTAGCGGCCGCTGCCCTTCTGGTCCTGGCCGGGTGCGGCAACGCCACGGCGCCCGCGCCTCACACGAGCGCCACCCAGACTGGCGTCATCCTGCTGTCGCTCCATGACGGCGCCCAGCTAGGCGCGGCCACGCTTGGAGCGGACCCGGTGGCGGTCATCGTCTCCGCTGACGGTCGAGCCGCCTACGTCGCCGACAGCTCACCGGGTGACGTGTACGCGGTCAGCGTCCCCGCACTGACCGTGATGTGGAGGCAGCACGTCGGCGGCTCGCCGTTTGGACTGCTTCTGCATTCAGGTCATCTGTTCGTCAGCCTGTTCGCCGCCGAGGCGGTGCTCGAGCTGGAACCTTCGAGTGGAGCTCGGATTGCCACTCACCGTGTTCCTGCCGCCCCGGCCGTGCTCGGCGTCGATGACATGAATCGCGTGATCGTGGCCGGCCGGCAAGGCAGCCTCGCCTCCCTCGACGGAGCCTCACGACCGGCTGGGAAGGGCTTTTCGGTGGCGATCTCCGGCCACGATGTCTGGACGGAGGACTACGACCGGTCGTTCTTGCAGCGCGTGGGCGATGGACATCGCGTGAACCTACCGCTGGCGGTGCACCCGTTCTGGATCGCACCTGGTGGGCCCGGAAAGCTGCTCGTGTCTGCGGAAGGAGCCGACGAGGACGCCGACCCGGGAGCGGTGTTCCAGTTCGACGTCATGTCCGAGGCCTTCACCACTCTGACGAGCCCACGAGATCCGGACCAGGTGCTTCAATCCGGGTCGCAGGTGCTGATAGCGGCCCACGGCGACAGGGAGGTCCTCGCGATCGAAGGCACCCAGACGAGGGTCTGGGCACGCGGCGCGCCCGCGGTCGCGCTGGCGGTCGTGCCGGGAATGGACGCAGCGCTGGTGGTGGTCAACGACCATGAGTGAGATCCCCACCAAATCCGAGGCTGCGCCGAGTTCGCGAGGGGCCCTGGAATCGGCCTGGCCGAGCCTCCTCAGGCTCACGGCAGGCCTGTTCTGGCTCTACTTTGCGATGCAGAAGTGGCAGGGGATCGACTGGATGAGATCGGTGATCAAGTCGACCGCTGACGCCAACCCCATTCCCGGCCTGCACCAGCTCCTGACCGATGTCGTGGTGCCCAACTGGCAGCTGTTTGCCCTCGGCCAGGCAGCGGGGGAAACGCTGGCTGCCTTCCTTCTCATCCTGGGCCTCGCCACTCGGTGGGCCGGCATCCTTGGCTTGCTCCTGGCGGCGAACCTCGCCCTCACCGTCGCCTTCGCCATCAGCGACGACGGCTTCCGATGGCTCTACTGGCTCGCCGTGGTGGTGAACGCACAGGTGATCGTTTCAGGGCCGGGACCCATTGCGTTGTCTCGGTTCGGGTGGGTGCCCGCGATCCTGCGCTGACCCGCGCCTGGGTCACCCACTACGCTTGACGCCGTGGGACTTGACGCAGAGGGTTACGGATTTCCTGAGCACGAGCGCACCCTGGCGAGGCTGATGTCAGACGTACGCGTCATGGGCCCTGCCGGAGTCGAACGCGCGGCAGAGGGGTGGGACAGGTACGCCGGCAAGGCGGGGCTGGCTTCGTTTCATGAGGCGGAGCGTGCCGCCACTCACGCCGTCGAACAGCACGAGCGGGGCGCAGCCTGGGACACGTTTCGCAGCTCTCTGTTCGGCCTGACCGAGTCCGGGGAGGCGCTCGTCTCCTGGAAGGCGGAGCACGGCGACATCGGGCACAAGGCAGAGGATGCTGCGTTTGGGGCGGCGCTGGCGCTGGTGGCGGGAAACCTGATCAAGCCCGAGCAGTTCGCCACTCTCGTGAGGCCGATGGCGGAGGCACTGCCCTGGCTGCTGCCTGACGAAGGGCCCTAGCTCCCTCCGCAAGCTCCGGCCCAAGTTGCAAAACAACGCGCTCTAGCGTTGAATTTGACTTGGCTGCGTCAACCCGTCATTAGCGGGGGTTGTGGGTAATGGGAATCGTGCTTGCTTTTCAGCAGGCTTATCAGCCTGTGGCCGGAAGCATCCTGCTGTCGGCCATCGTCGCGGGGGTTCCCCTCTACGTCCTGTTCGTGATGCTTGCGGTGCTGCGCCTTCCGGCGTGGATCTGCGCCATCACATCGATGCTGACCGCCGCGGCCCTTGGCTGGTTGGTCTGGGGCATGCCCATCGGCATCACCGCGGGCGCTGCCACCGAGGGCATGGCCTTCGGCCTGTGGCCGATCAGCTGGATCGTCCTCAACGCCGTCTTCTTCCATAACCTCACCGTCGCCAGTGGCGACTTCGACGTGATCCGTCGCTCGCTGACCCGTCTGACCGAGGACCGCCGGCTGCAGACGCTGCTGGTTGCCTTCAGCTTCGGTGCGCTGCTCGAGGGCATCGCCGGTTTCGGCGCTCCCGTCGCGATCACCGCCTCGATCCTGGCCAGCATGGGGTTCGAGCCTGTGACAGCCGCCGTGCTGGCCCTGCTGGCGAACACGGCCCCCGTCGCTTTCGGGTCAATCGGAATCCCGATCACGACCCTGGGCGGACTGGTGGCACCCATCCTTGGTCACACCGACCCGGCAAGCACGACCCGCGCGCTGTCCGCCATGGTCGGCCGGCAGCTCCCTTTGTTCTCCATCCTCATCCCCGCCTACCTGATAGTGGTGCTCGCCGGCTGGCGCCGGATGCGTGAGGTTCTTCCGGCCGTCCTGCTCACCGGCGTGTCGTTCGCAGTGGTCCAGTTCCTGGTCTCGAACTTTGTCGGGCCCGAGCTGACCGACATCATCGCCGCGCTGGTTTCGATGGCCTGCCTCGCGGCCTTGCTCCGCGTCTGGCGGCCGGCTCAGGTCTACCGCTTCGAGCACGAGAGTGGCACCCATCCGGGAGAACCCGTGCCGGCTCCCCGACGCGTCATGGGTGCGTCATCGGACCTGCCGGGAGAGGCGGTTGCGAAGGGCGGCAGGATGGACGACGACCGCTCAGCCGACCGGACCGGCCGCGTGTGGGCCGCTTATGCCATGTATGTCGTGCTCGTGGTCGTGATCCTGGTCGGCCAGATGGGCAACCTTCCCGGCCTGACCAAGCTGGCCGCACCGGCCAACATCACCGCCGACCTGAAGTGCGGCACGCCGCAGTTCAAGCTCTGTGCCCTCCCCTGGATCGGGGCAGACCCGGCTAAGGATCGCCAATCGTTCAAGTTCCCTGACTGGAACTTCTACTGGCCGGGGACGTACGAGACCAACGCCAAGGGCGCTCCCGTCTCGCTCGTGTTCCGCGAAAAGCCGATCGTGAGCAAGGAGACCGCCTATCAGGTTCCCTTCGACTGGAACTTCCTGGCCGCCGCCGGTTCGCTGGTCTTCTACGCGTGCATCGCAGCCTGGCTTTTCATGAGGGCGCGTGGCGCGCGCGTCAACTTCATAGCCGTGTACGGCCGCACCATCCGCCAGCTGGCGCTGCCCATCGTGACGATCGCGTTCATCCTGAGCATTGCGTACCTGATGAACTTCTCAGGCATGACCTCCAGCCTCGCCATCGCCTTCGCCAGCACTGGAGCAGTCTTCCCGTTCGTGGCTGCGTTCCTTGGCTGGCTGGGTGTGTTCCTGACCGGCAGCGACACCTCGTCCAACACGCTTTTCGGTCCTCTTCAGGCCCAGACCGCCCAGCAGCTGGGCAACGTCAGCCCGATCCTCACCGCCGGCACCAACTCGTCCGGTGGCGTCATGGGCAAGATGATCAGCCCGCAGAACCTGTCAGTCGGAGCCGCCGGTGTGAACAAGGTGGGTGCCGAGGGGGCGATCTTCGCGCGGGTGATCCGCTACAGCCTGATCCTGACGGCTCTCGTCGGCACCGTGGCGATGATCGAGGCCTACGTTATCCCGTCAATAATCCCGTCTCCGTGAGCTAGCCTGCGCGCTGCCCGTGAGCAGCGCCCCGCCCACACCGGAAGCCACGGTCGTCCTGAAGGACGGATCGACTGTGGCCGTGCGCCCGATCCGGCCCGACGACGAGTCGGCGCTGGCCGACTTCTACACGAGGCTTTCGCCGGAGTCACAGTCCTATCGGTTTTTCGCCGCACCTGCTGACGTGCGCGAGATCGCCAAGCGCATGGTCATCGCCGGGTACGAATCACAGTTCGGGCTGGTTGCAACCTCGGCCACAGAGGTGGTCGGCCACGCCGTCTACATCGTCACGGGCGGCCGGCGTGCGGAGATGGGCCTCGCCATCGCCGATGGGTTCCAGGGTCGCGGCCTTGGGCTCTTGCTGTTCGCCCAGCTTGCGGACGCGGCCGCGCACGCAGGCATCGAGGTGTTCGAGGCCGTCGTCAAGGCCGACAACACGAGAATGCTCGAGCTGCTGCGGGAGAGCGGATTCCCGCTGCGCCTCCGCTCCGAGCCGGGTGAGGTGCACGCGGAGCTCGCGACTGCGCCGAGCGACGAAGCCGGGATCCACTTCGAGCGCCGCAACGCGCTCTCGGCCCAAGCAGCGGTCCAGCGTTTCCTTGCCCCACGCTCGATTGTGCTGATCGGATCGGCGTTTGACCCTGACACCACCGATGGGACGCTGATGCGCCACATGCTCGAGGGCGGATTCGCCGGACGCTTGCTCCTTGTCAACGGCACCGGAGCCCACGTTCAAGGCCTCACCGCGTTCACGTCGGTGCGTGACATCCCCGGCGATGTCGACCTGGCCGTGATCACGTTGCCTGCGGCCCAGGTGGTGGCCGCCGCAGAGGAATGCGCCGCCAAGGGTGTGCACGCGCTGGTCGTGATCTCTCCCGGATTCGCGGAGTCAGGCGGCGAAGGGATCGTGCATCAGCAGCAGCTGCTCGAGATCTGCCGTCGCACCGGAATGCGCCTGGTTGGACCCAACTGCTCGGGCGTGATCAACACCGCTCCAGCCGTGCGCCTCAACGCGAGCGTCATCGCAGGGCTGCCCCCTCAAGGCCGGATCGGCTTCATGTCGCAGAGTGGAAGCCTCGGCACAGCCATCATCGAGCTGGCCCGCGTGCAGGGAACCGGATTCTCGTCGTTCGTGTCAGTCGGAAACAACGCCGACATCTCGGCCATCGACCTGCTGCAGTACTGGGAGGCCGACGCCGATACCAACCTGGTGATGCTGTACCTCGAATCATTCGGTGACCCGCGCCACTTCTCGCGCATCGCACGGCGCGTGGGGCGCGAGATGCCCATCCTCGCCGTCAAAGGTGGCCGCTCCGCCTCCGGCGCAAGGGCGGCCACGACCTCGCACTCGGGCACCCTGACCAGACCTTCGACCATCAGGATCGCCACCTCGGGCGTGGGTGAGGACGCCCTGTTCCAGCAAGCCGGGATCATCCGCACGGCGACCCTCGCCGAGCTCTTCGGCACCGCACAGCTGCTGAGCGATCAGCCGCTGCCGGCCGGTGATCGGGTCGGGATAATCACCAACGCCGGCGGCCCGGGCGTCCTCTGCGCAGACTCCTGCGAGTTCCGCGGACTCCGCGTCCCTGATCTTGCCGATGAGGTCAAGGTCTCGTTTGCAGGCCTCGTCCCCTCTACGAGCACGCTCCAGAACCCGGTGGTGCTCCTGGCGCAGGCGGGCACGGCGGAGTACCAGAGAGCGATCACGATCATGGCTGCATCACCTGCAATCGATGCCCTGATCGTGATCTTCACACCGCAGGTCGGGACCCATGCCGCTGAGGCAGCGGAGGGGATCAGGCGCGCGGCGACCGCACTGCCCCGCGCGGTTCCGATTCTCGCGGTCTTCATGTCGAGCCCCGAGAGCGCAGCCTTGATCCGAGACGGTGGCGGCCGAGTCCCCGTCTATCCGTTCCCGGAGGATGCTGCCCGTGCGCTCGGCCACGCGCATCGCTACGTGTCCTGGCGCAAGACTCCATTTGAGTCAGCACCGGAGCTGGGCGGAATCGACTCGCATCGCGCCGCCGCGGTGATCTCGGCCACTCTCGCGCAGGGCCCCGGCTGGCTTCCTCCGGCGGCCGTCAACGCTCTCCTCGCCTGCTACGGACTCTCGCCCGCCGAATCGGTGCTGGCCGCCAGCCCCCACGACGCGGGAGAGGCAGCGCGGAAGCTCGGCGGCAAAGTCGCGCTCAAGGGGATGGTCGCAGGGCTGGTGCGCAAGTCAGACGCGGGCGCCGTTCGCCTGGACCTCGAAGGACCGCACGACGTGGAGACCGCGGCCAAAGACATCACGCAGAAGCTCGGTGCCCTGGGCCAGAAGGTGCAGGCCTTCATGGTCCAGCGAATGTCGCCCCCGGGAGTCGAGATGCTGGTGGGCGTCGTACAGGATCGCTACTTCGGTCCGGTGGTGGCCCTGGGCGCGGCGGGTCGCGCGGTCGAGCTGATGAAGGACGCTCAGGTCAGGCTGACGCCGCTGGGGCGTACCGACGCGGCATCTATGGTCCGCTCGCTCGCCACCTATCCGCTTCTGGATGGATACCGGGGGGCGACACCCGTGGATGTCGGAGCGTTGGAAGACGTCCTGGTCCGTGTGGCGGCAATGGCGGATGCGCACTCGGAGATCGCGGACGTCGATTTCAACCCCGTCGTCGTTCACCCCACCGGGACGGTCATCGTCGACGCCCGGATTCGCGTCGAGGCTCCGGCGCAGAGAGACGTTTAGCCGGCGGCTTCCAGCCGCTGGAGGTCGACGCTCAGGTCCGCCAGCGTCCGCTCATCGACCTCGCGTTGGGACTCGATCAAGCCAGCGCCTGCTGCGCCCGTCTCCTTGTCGTTCATCGACAGGACCGCGTGGACGCGGCCACCGCGCAGGTAGAAGACCGAGAACCTGCGTCCGCTTCGATCTCCCCGCCAGACCATATGGTCCTCGCCCGACGCGTGGCCCCGGTACTCGAGGCTGACGTCGTACTGGTCGGACCAGAAGTAGGGGATTTTCGTGTACGGGGCAGGCCGATCCGCGATCGAGGATGCGATCCCGCGTCCCTGTCCCTTCGCGACCTCCCAGTGCTCGACGCGGATCGGACCGTGAACCGGGTGGTCGTGAAGGGCGATGTCGCCGGCGACATACACGTCTTCTGAGGCGCGCAGGCTGCCATCGGCGCGAACGCCGCCGCCATCGATCGGAAGGCCCATGGCCGTAGGCAGCTCGAGGTTGGGAGTGATTCCAACGGCGATCAGCACCACGTCAACCTCTTCGCGCCTTCCGTCGGATAGCGTCACACCGATCACCTGGTCACCTGCGGAGTGCCACTCCTTGATCTGGGTGCGGGCGCGTAGGTCGACCCCATGGTCGCGATGGATCTCGGCGTAGATCTCGCCGACATCTTTGCCGAGCGCCCGCTCAAGCGGGACAGGAGCTGCCTCCACGATCAGCACTTCCTTACCCAGCTTGCGTGCGGAGGCCGCGACCTCGGCGCCTATGAACCCTGCGCCGACGAGCAGCATTCGCGACCCGCTCGTGATCGACCGCCGGAGGTTCGAGCTGTCACGCAGCGAGCGGAGCGTGTGCACGTTCGCCGCCGCCGGGATGCCGGGCAGCTGGCGTGGCGTTCCTCCAAGGGACAGCACTAAAGTGTCGAAACTGAGCTGCCTGCCGCGATCGGTCGTCACCGAGCGCTCCTCCAAAGAAGCTGCCGTGACTCGGGTGCCCAGCTCCAGCTCGATGGCCTGCTTCGTGTACTCGGATTCATCGTGCAGGTAGACCTTGGGCAGCTCCACTTCGCCGCGCAGGTACTCCTTGGACAGGTATGGGCGGTCGTAAGGCCGGTCCCCATCTGCGCTCAGGATCACGACCTCGCCGTCGAAGCCCTTCTTGCGCAGGCCAAAGGCCGCGGCGTCGCCGCCGCTGCCACCCCCGACAATGACCACTCGCTTTTTCGCCACTTTGCTTCAACCTCCAGTCAAGGCGATACCTTGGAGAGTGACACAACCGGTCGCAGTGGAGCTCGAGGAGGAAGGATGGCAACGACGAAGGCAAACCAAAGACAAGCCCTGGGTGTTGAAGACGCCTAGCGGAACGTCTGAGTACACGATGTACCGAGACGCGGACGCGGATCCGCCTGCCCTCGTGTGCCAGCTGGGCTCCACGCAGCTGCGCTATCACCTGCGCGCGATCGAGGACCTCCACGCGATGATGAAGAAGCATGGCGACTGGATGCCGCTCGGCAGCGCCGACGAGCAGAAGCCGGCGGCGGATGGGACCGTGGAGGCATGGGGCCGCTCGTCGATGAATCCGGTCGGAGGCTGGTACGGCCTCAAGAAGGGCCTGCGCGGGCGGTTCGGCATGTACATGCCGCCGCTGCTCGAGGCGCTCGGCATGGCCGAGGTCGAGCACAACCCGAAGAACAACCGGATGCGGGCTATCTAGATCCAGCAGCCCGGATCGGGTGCAGCCACCCGCGCGGGTCGGGCGCCGAGCCGCGCTGGATGTCGACCAGCGCCTGCCGCAGCCGCATGCTGACTGGACCGGCCTGGCCGTCCGCGATCTTCCAGGCACCGTGCGCGGACTTCGCCTCCGCGACCGGCGTGATCACCGCGGCCGTGCCGCACGCGAACACCTCCGTGATGGAGCCGTCGGCGCAGCCGCTCCTCCATTCGCTCACGCTCACCCGCCGCTCTTCGACGCCATAGCCAAGATCAGCAGCGAGCAGGAGAAGGGAATCCCTGGTGACGCCCGGCAACAACGTCCCGGTCAACGCGGGAGTCACCAGCCTGGCCGTGGACCCGGCGCCGAAGATGAAACAGAGGTTCATACCGCCCATCTCCTCGACCCACTCGTGCTCGGCCGCGTCCAGCCACACCACGGAATCGCAGCCTTCGCGCACGGCCTGCGCCTGGGCCAGCAGGCTGCCCGCGTAGTTGCCTCCGAATTTGGCCTCGCCGGTACCGCCAGGTGCCGCGCGTGTGTAGTCCTCCGACAGCCACACCGAAACCGGTTTGACGCCGCGCGGGAAGTAGGAGCCGGATGGCGATGCGATCAACAGAAATGTCACGTCGTCGGCCGGATGCACGGCCAGAGTCACATCGCTCGCGTACATGAACGGCCGCAGGTAGAGGCTGTGCTCGGGCGCTGATGGTGCCCATGCATGATCGTGCTGAAGCAGCAGGTCGATGGCCTCGACAAACGTCTCCTCCGGCAGCTCCGGAAGCGCCAGTCTCCGCGAGGAGCGGCGAAAGCGAGCGGCGTGCGCGTCTGGCCTGAACACGGCCACGCCTCCGTCCGCCTGACGGAATGCCTTCAGTCCCTCGAACACTCCCTGTGCGTAGTGAAGGAACGCGGTACCGGGATCGAGCTGGAGGGGCGCGTAAGCCTTCAGCTCGGCGTCGTGCCACCCATCCTTGGCGTCCCACCGCATCGAGATCATGTGCTCGGTGAAGATCCGGCCGAACCCCGGATTCGCGAGCAGGAGGTCGCGCTGTTCAGGCGGCACTCTGGCCGCCACCGGGGAAACCCTGAAGCGGATGCTCGCAGTCGTGCTCATTCTG
The DNA here is from genome assembly GCA_005881025.1 of Chloroflexota bacterium. GTDB lineage: Bacteria > Chloroflexota > Dormibacteria > Dormibacterales > Dormibacteraceae > CF-54. The sequence continues at coordinate 23,381 of VBFO01000088.1, forward strand.
GAACCAATTATGAGATGGGCTGAGACTGACCCTGATACGCGAACGAGCTGACGGTTGCCCGCATGCAAGGCACCTGGCTCCCTTTCGACTTCGACTGCGAGTGCCGGCTGGGAGGTGGTCTCTGAGGTGAGCTCCTGACCGCCTGACCAGCCGACTTTCGCCGGATTACTCCACAAGGAGCGCCAATCAATGCTCAAGAACGTTTTGCGTCTGTTCGCGTTTGCCGGCTTTGCACTCGCTGCCGCCATTCCAATGACGGCTTCGGCGGCGGGTGGTGGTGGCGGCGGTGGCCTCACCGGCATCACCGTCTCGATCGGATCGCCTATCAACCTGCAGAACAAGCTCCTGGTCAGCGTGCCTGTGACCGTCACATGCACCGGCCAGCTTCCAAATGCTTTCGGATTTGGTGAGGTCGATGTGGTCATCGAGCAAGCCAACGGCAAGTCGGTCGCGACCGGCGTGGGTGGCTTTCTCCTGGCCGATTGCCCGACCTCGCCACAGACCGTCATCGTCCTGGTGACCCCGATCTCCTACGGCTACGCGCCTGCGGTGCCTTTCCATGGTGGGAAGGCGATCGCGTTCGCCGGGGCTTCAGCGTGCGATGCGATCGAGTACTACTGCATCGGTGGCTCCGTTGGGCCACAGCCGGTTCATATCTGACCCGGTACCTGGGGAGGCCCGGCATGCCGGGCCTCTCCCTCATTCGGAGGCGGCCCAAGCCGTCGAAACTCATTTTGAGACGGATTGAGACTGTGCCTGAGATGAAGTTCGCCAGAAGCTGGCCCCATGGTCGAGCGATTGCTGCTCCTGGTCAACCGAAGCGCCGGCACCGGATACGGTCCCGAGCTCGTCGGGCCGCTCTTGCGCGAGCTGCGGGATGGGGCCGGCTGGCCGGAGGAGCTCGAAACCGCAGTGGTGGAGAGCCACCCTGCCGCGAGGACCGCAGCCAGGCGCTTCCTGGCTGAGTCACACAGGCCCGCGGTGATCATCGCCGGCGGCGGTGGCGGCACGTTGAGGGCGGTCGTAGAGGGCGCGTGCGACGGCGCCGACCAGCTGCCTCAGCCACGGCAGGTGCAGATCGGTGCCCTGCGCATGGGCTCAGGCAATGTGGTGGCGAGACGCTTCGGAGTTCCAGCTGAACCGATGGCTGCGATGCGAGACCTCGCGACGTCGCTGCGGGACGGTCGCACCGCCTCCTGTGGAGTCATTCGCTGCCGGTTCGGCACGGCGACCGGGGGCCAGGACGTGCGGCATGCGGTGACAATGTGCGGCCTCGGTCAGTTCGGGAGGACTTCCGGCGACCTGGTCAGGTGGCACCGCCGCATCGCGGCGCGACGGAGGGCGATGACCTCGCGGCTCGGGATCGAGCGGGTGAACAACCTGGAGTACATGCTGTCCGCCGCTTACCGCCTCGGAGCGGCAACTCTCCTGCCCCGCCGTTGCGAGCTGGTCGAGGTGGCCCTGGGAGGGCGGGTTGAGAGCTATCGCCTGCTCGCGGGCGCTGTCATGAACCTCGGCGTGGCCGGCATCCCTTTCGACCCTCACGTCACGATCTCCGATGCCGCAGCCGGCATCCTGCTCCTGCCGCGGGGCGGCCGCCTGCGCTCGAGGCGCCTCCTGCCCGGCGAGCAGCTCCGCCTTCGGCTGCTCGACCGCCCCTCGGTCGAGTTCTTCCTGGACGAAGACCCTGAGGTAGCTCATGGATGGCTCAGCATCGAGGCCGCAGGAACCCTGGCGTTCGTACCTGGTTCGGCCTACCGGGAGGCAGCATGACGCTGCGGGTGGCTGTACTCGGCATCGATGGCAGCGGGAAGAGCACACTCGCGCGCACCCTGCCGATGGTCCTCGCGGCGGAGTTGAACCTGGTGGCAGGCGCTGCCGGCGACGAGTTCCTGGTGTTCGGCACAGAGCAGGATCACCTTGCGCCGGGCTTTCACCCCGAGGGGTTCCCGCTGGCAGCGAGATTGGCTCACGTTTTTCGGAGCCTCGCCAAGCGCTTTCGCGATGGCGCCGCTTACCCCTACTTGAAGCTCGCCCATCTCATGTTCCAGGACGACGCTGCGGTCTCGATCGGCAGCAGGTACGGGTGCGACGTGGTCGTGAGCGACTGCAACCTGATCCTCTCCGCGATGGGCCGTGCCGGCAACTACCGGCGAGGCGCGACCCATGGGGGTGCACCGCGCGCCCGCTCGTCGGTCGATGACCTGCGCGCGGTGTTCGCCTTTCTGATCGAGGGCGAAGCCCTTCCCGAAGAGAGCGCGCGCAGGCTGCCATCGATGTCGGCCGCCGGGGCCGTCAGCGGCGCCGCTCGGATGCTCGGGTTCGATGGCGTCTGGATCCCAGACGTGGTGCTGTTCCTGGACGTCGACCCCGAGATCGCCCTCAGCCGGATCAGAGGTCGCGGCGCGAGGGTGGACCCCCACGAGAACCTTGCTGACATGCAGCGCGCGCGGGAGACGTACCTCAAAGCGCTGCGTGCCCTCCAGACATATCAAGGCGCGACCTGCAGTCATGTCATCGATGCCACCGACGCCACGCCGGCCGAGGTCCTGGCAAAGTCGGTGGCGGCGCTGCGGCCGCACGTCGAAGCGCAGCGCACCAGCGCATCCGGTTCGGTGCTGGGAACCGCCGAGGGCGGCCGCCGCAGCTTTCTCAACTCGCGGTACCTGGTGCGGTACCTCGCAGGTCGCTGGTTCCAGGGCGCGTGGAGGGAGCCTCTGTTCTTGCTTGGCCAGATGGGCAGGCAGCTGCTTCGGGAGGGCTATTCCGCCGGCGTCATGCGCACGATCTATGACCAGGGTGAATCGGCCCACAGCCTGGCCGATCGCGTCTTTCTGGACTATCCACTGCACCGAGCTGTGTACGACCGGCTTCACATCCTGCAGAACGTGATCGAGACCGAGCTCGAGTCGCGGCTCGCGCGCGGCTCGAGGGTTCGCATCTTCACCGCGCCCAGCGGTTTCGCCTATGACCTCTTCGGCCCGCTCGAAGCGATCGCGGCACACAAGCCGGAGCTCATGCGCAACGTCGAGCTGGTCGCTGCGGATCTCGATCCGCATAGCCTCCTGGCCGGCGAGGTGGAAAGCCGCGCCAAACGACTGCGACTTGGGCTTTTCCGGTTCGTGGTCGGCGACATCACTGCACGGGACTTGCAGCAGGAGCTGGCCGCGGGTGGTCCGTACGACATCGCCCTGTTCGTCGGCCTGTCGAGCTGGCTGCCGAAGCCGCACTCGTTGCGGCATCTGCGCTGGCTGCGCGCCAACCTCACACCGGATGGCGTGCTGTTCTCGGACTGCTTCTCGGCCGCGACTTACTCGCTCGGCGGTCGCTACGCCGGTTACCGGGCCCAGTACTACTCGCCCGCGCTGTATCGGTGCCTGCTCGATTACGCAGGCTTCGACGGCGGATCGGCGTGCACCAGCTCAGGGCGTGATCGCCTCAACCATGTGCTGGTCACTCGCCGAAAGGCCGGCGGAATACCGGTCGGGGCCTAGCCCTCCGGCTCTTGCGAGCCGCCGGCTGCAGGCAGCGGCGCCGAGCAGTTGCCGTCCTTCCCCAGCTTGCTCTTGGCGACGTCCCCAAGGCCGGCTCCGCCGGGGTGCGAGTGAGCAGCCCTAGATACGTAGTAACCGTGGTTGCACGGGTGCTGCTTTGTCGAGCCTGGCCCGCCACCGTTGGCCTGTGGCGAGCTTGTGCTCGGATGCGTTGACGTGAGTCTCACCGTGACGATGGCCGCGTCGGCAAGCACCAGGAAGACGATCACGGCCACCAGGACAGCAAACGACGCCACCAGTCTCAGCCGGGCGCTCATCGCTTCATACCTCTAACGCGTTCCAACGCCGGCCGGATCGCTGTCTTGCTGCGGCTTCATGCGCTCAGCGGTCTTGCAGGCAGGCCCTTCCAGTGCATGCGCCTGACAGCCACTGCTGCATCTGGTCGGAGAGCTGGCCCAAAGGTGCTCCGCGGGCGAGCACCACCGTATACCCCTTGGAGCACGCGACCCCGTATCCCCCGGCGAGCGAGTCCTGGACGACACGGCGGAGCGAGTCATCGGGTGAGTTGACACCGCCTGCTGTGGAGACGTCGATCGCGATGTAGTCGGTCTTGCTGTAGGTCGTGACCTCGTAGATCTTCGCGCGGCTGGTGAGGTGCGGCACCAACGGATCGGTGGCCGCGACGCTCGCGCCGGCGGGAATCACATCAAGACACTCCTGTATCTGCTGCGCAGTGCTGTCGGACACGTAGGTCGTGAGCTCGCCAAGCGAGTTGACCACTCCGAAGCTCAGGATCCCACTGGTGGCGAGTGCCGCCGCCGGCAGAAAGATGGTCGTGACGGAGACAAAGCGCCCGCGGCTCCACGCCTTGAGACGAGCGGCTCCGTCGATCGCTGCGAAGGCAAGGATTGGAGCCGGCAGCATCGAGTACTGGAAGTGGAATGACCACAGGTTGCTGGACGACGACCAGAACCGCTCGAGGAAGCTCGGGATCGCGATCAGCAGGAGCGGCGAGAGCAGTGGAAGCAGGAGCCAGTTCGCGAGCGTACCCGCCCCAACGCGCAGCTTCTGCATCGGGGTGGCGAGCAGCTCGAGGCTCTTGATCGGGTGCTCGAGCAGGTACAGGACCGCGCTTGAAGGTCCGTTACCCAGTCCCTCGTAAGTCCAGTGCAGGTAGCTGGATCCGCTGAACGCAGGCATCACGTAATCGAGCAGCAAGATGAACCAAGCACCGTTGAGGATCATCAGCGCGGCTCCGAGCAACGCTCTTCGCTGAACGACCGCGATGTAGAAGCCGAGGGCAATGATCGTCAGCGCGACGTCCTCGCGGGTCAACATCGCCGCCGCGACTGCTGCCCAGAGGAGCCGTCGCTGGCTATTGACTGCCGCGTACAGAGCGGTCGAGATGGCCGGCACGGCGAAGACGACGTGGTGGAAGTCGAAAACCGCACCGGCAAGCACGCCCCAGAAGAGGAGGTACGCGCCCTGGAAGGCGAGCCCTGCGATGCTGCCGAGGCGCTGTGCGCCCCAGAGGTAGATGGGAATTCCGGCGACGGCCAGCAGGATGCCCTGCGCCACCAGCAGCACTCCTGCGGAGTCCCAGAAGAACCGGAACGGCCCGAGCACCATGAGGATCGGGTGAAAGTGATCGCCCAGCAGGTTGGGGATTCCCAGCACCGTGTTGGGGATGATCTGGAGCCGGCTGTAGCCCCAGACCGTCTGATCCTGGATGCCGAGGTCGAAGCCGTTGGCTGCGAAGTGGTTGTAGCGGAAAAGCGAGATCGTGGAGAACCCGGCCGCCGCGGAGATCGTCATTGCGGCAGCCGCAGCCTGGGCCCAGGTCAGGCGCCATGGAAGCGCGATTCGCAGCGCAGGCGCGCGCCCGGGCAGTACGGCGATGCCTGGGGAGGCAACCACCTCCGGTTCGGCGACGGCGACCGGCGGATCCTGAACGGTCACGGACTGCGCCACCCGGCGCAGGGGTAAGGGTTCAAAGTCAGGGGCAGATCATAGTCGCTGGCCGGGGCCGCTCCGGCCGCTCAGGCCTGGGCGACCACGACCATGCGGCGGCTGGTAAGCGTGAAAGGCTCGCCGTCGTTGCCGTAGGCGGTGACCGAGGTGAAGCCCGCTGCGAGGAGCCACTCACGAAGCTCGGTGAGGGCAAATGTCCGCACACTGAAGTGGTACCGCTTTAGCTGTCCGTCCCGAACGGTGATCCTCTCAGTGTTCGACCGGGCGGTCGCGACGTCAAACGTTGTGCGGTCGATCATCAGATCGTCTCCGCGCTCGGTCAGGATGGTTGCCTCGCCGCCGGCGGCCGCGAGCACCGCCAGCAGTCGCTGGGGGTTCTGGTGGTCGATGATGAGCTTGCCCCCCGCCTTGAGCGCGCGCCGCCAGCCGGCGAGGATCGCCCTGTCGGTCGCGTCGTCGAAGTACCCGAATGACGTAAACCAGTTGACGACTGCGTCGAACTCGGCGTTCGCTGAGAACTCTCGCATGTCGGCCTGGACGTACTTCACCGGCTCCGGATGCCCCATTGCCACTTCGAGAAAGCGCGGGTTGTTGTCGACCCCAACCACACGACAGCCGGCACGGGCGAGGCGCCGAGCGATCCGGCCGTGCCCGCAGGGGATGTCGAGCACCCGATCCCCCTTACCCAGGTGGAGCAAGCGCATGACCAGCTCCGCCTCCTGGTCTGTCCGCTCATCGGTGAGCAGGACATCGTAGAAGTGGAGATAGTCATCGCCGAAGACCTCGTCAAAGTCAAAGCGGCTCATCGCCTCATCACTGTATGGCGCCCCGCGCTCAGGCCTGTGTGGCCGAAAGCTCCTGGAGCGTGGCGACCGCCTGGTCAAGGCGGGCGCGGGGCAACCGGCCCGTCGCGACAGCGTGCTTGACGGCGTCGAAGGTCGCGTCTGCGACCGCCAGGTGGTGCGCGATCATCACCATGTCGCCGCCCGCGATGAGGAACTCGACCGCCGCCTCGGGCGCGGGAGTGCTCTTGGTGATGGCTCCCATCTCCATGTCGTCGGAGACGATCGCGCCTTTGAATCCGAGCTCATCGCGCAGCTTCTGGAACGTCACCGGGGACAGATCTGCCGACCGATGCGGGTCGAGGGCGGGATACCAGAGGTGACCCAGCAGGACGAAGTCCACGCCGTGTGAGATCGCGGCCGCGAAGGGCGGCCACTCGCGCGACTGGAGCGTGGCCAGGCTTTCGTCGATGCGTGGAAGCGCTGTCTCGGAGCTCACCGACGTGTCGCCGTGACCAGGAAAATGCTTGGCCGCCGAAAGCATGTGCGCGGCATGGATTCCATCCACCACGGGGCCCACGGCACCTGCGACCGCACCGGGGCTCGTGCCATAGCACCTGCCCCACATGATGGAGCTCGAACTGATGCATACGTCAGACAGGGGACCAAGGTCGAGGTCGAAGCCGAGCCCATGCAGCGCGCCGGCCATGCGCGTGGTGTCAGCCTTACCGACTGGCATCGGCGCACAAGGAACCGAGCTCACCGCCAGGCACACATAACCTCCCTCCTGGTCGGTGGCCGCGATCAAGCGATGCCCTGAGACGCCGCGAACCGAGCGGATGAGCGCGCTCATTGAGGTCGCGGAGGATGCGTTGTGGTTCAGATTGATCAGCAGCAGACCACCGAACTGATGCTGCTTCCAATCGGCCAGCACCGAGCCGGTCGCCGGTCCCTGAAAGCCCACCATCATGACCGCGCCGATCTCTTGATCGAGCGTCATGCCACCCGGTCCCAGCTGATCGGTTGGCGACGCGACCGCGGATGGCGATGCCGCAGGCGATTGCGTCGGGGACTGGCCCACGGATGACGAAGTGCAGCCGGCGACCAATGCGACCAGGAGCAGCGCGAACCTGCGGACCTTCAACCTCAGCAGAAACGGGTTAGCCGGCGGCCTGGTTTCAGATCCGCTCGAGAACCACGACTGGAATCACACGGCTGGTCTTCTTCTGGTAATCGAGAAACGCGGGCCACACGGTCGCCTGTTCTTTGTAAAGCCGATCTCGCTCGGGGCCGCTCTCGATCACGTGCGCCTCAGCCTTGAAAGTGTCAGTGCCGCCATCCTTTGCCACCTCGACCTCGACCTCGGGATGCGCGCGGACATTGGCGAGCCATTTCGGATTGTCGGGAGCTCCGCCCTTTGACGCGATGACCACATACCGGTTGCCGTCACGCTTGTAGACAAGCGGCGTGGTGATCTCGTCACCGCTCCTGACACCCTTCGCGGTCATGAGCAGCAGGTTGTCATTCCACGGACCGATCCCGCGGCCCTGCTTGGTGTGGAACTCGTCGATGGTCTTTTGATTCCAGCCGATCGCGGTCACGTAGGTGAATTTACGAGGCCGGAACACCTCGCTGCTGGGTCAGGTTCACGTGGCATGACCAGGGAGGACCTGGACTTCTGCTACCTGACGACGGTCGGCCGCAAGTCAGGTCTCGCCCGAACGATCGAGATCTGGTTCGGCATGGAACGCGACACCGTCTACTTGCTGTCGGGCGGCGGAGAGGAAGCACACTGGGTGCAGAACCTGCAAGCCGACCATCGGGTCAGCGTCAAGCTCGGACGAAACACCTATCTCGGCACCGGCCGGCTGATCAGCGACAAACAAGAGGACGCGAAGGCTCGACGGCTGCTGGCGGCCAAGTACGAGGAGTGGGTGCCCGGGCGGCGGCTGAGCTCATGGGCTCGCAATTCGCTCCCTATTGCAGTCGACCTCGAGAGGGCGGCCGTCAGGCCGCGAACACGATCAGCACGCCGAGGAGGCTGAGCTCGGCAACTGCCCCATAGACGTCGCCAGTCGCACCGCCGATCCGGCGCCTGGCCAGGACCACGACGCAGACCGTGATCAGCGCCGCCACCAGGGTGCTTACCGCGGCTCGGCCGGGATCGAGGAGGCCGGCGACCGCCGTCAGCGCCGCTCCGAGGGCCAGATCGAACCTCGCGTGGCCGCCCGTTGCTGCTACGCCCAGCCCTGACTGCCTGCTGTAGGGCGCCAGTGCCACGACGCTCAGGATGGCCAACCTCGACAGGGCGCCCGCGATCACAAGGGCGATCAGCGCTTTAGCGGGCGACATTGCGGCGAGTGCTGCGATGTCACCCGCCAGCACGATCACGAGCGCCATCGCTCCGAATGAGCCGACGCGTGGGTCGCGCATCACCTCGAGTCGCCGTTCCAGCGATCCGGCGCCGAACAGGCCGTCGGCAGCATCGGCCAGGCCGTCGAGGTGGAGACCGCCAGTGAGGGCCGCCAGCACTGCGACCGCTGTCACCGCCCCGACCAGACCGCCGGCGACGGAGGTCATGGCGATCGATGCAATGCCGGCGATCAGGCCGACCAGCGCTCCCACCGCGGGAAAGTACGCGCGGCCAAGGCGCTCGCCGGGGCTGCCGTCGCGATCGGCCGCCGGGATCACGGTCAGAAACGCGACCGCCGATCGCAGCGACCGGATGCTCAAGAGCGCCTCAGCACCGTCTCGACAGACGTGAGGTCGAGAGCCCTCCCCGCCACCATCAGCACGGCGCGCTGCGCGGATTCCGCGAACGTGGCGTTGACGCGGCCGAGGACATCCTCGAAACGTCGCGCCAGCTCACTCGCCGGGATGACGCCCAGGCCCACCTCGTTGGTCACGACCACTGCGTGCCGCGCCACAAGCAGGCCGGCGACATGCCGGCCGGCATCCAGGATGGCGTCCTCGCTCGTCCCTCGTTCCATCAGATTCGAAACCCAGAGCGTCAGGCAGTCGATCAGAAGGAAGTCATCGTCCGGCGCGGCGGAGACCGCCGCCGCCAGGTCGACAGGCGATTCAACGGTGCGCCAGGCGGTGGGTCGATCCCGCCGGTGCCGGCGAATGCGCTCCTTCATCTCTTCGTCCCTCGGCTCGGCTGTCGCGATCACGGTCACGTGCAGGCCCGACTGCTCCGCAAGGCGCTGAGCCAGCGCCGACTTGCCGCTGCGCGCGCCGCCGATCAGGAGCGTGAACACTAAAAGTCGATGCCGCGGATCGCGCGGACCCCGCGGTCGAAGGCGTGTTTTCGGTTTCGCATCTCAGTGACCGTGTCGGCGACCTCGATCAGCGCAGCCGGCGCATCACGGCCCGTGGCGATGATGTTCAACGTGGGCGGCCGGTTGCGTATCGCCTCGACCACCTCGGCGACTGGTATCCAACCCCAGTTGATGGGATAGGTGATCTCGTCCAGCACGATCAGCCCGTAAGCCCCGGAGGCGATCTTCTCCTTGCTTACCTTCCAGCCTTCCCGCGCGACGGCCTCCGAGCGCTCCATGTCCTTTGAATCCCAGGTGAAGCCGTCGCCGATTGTCCACCACTCCACTCCAAGCGCAGTCGCGGACTGCTGCTCGCCCACCTTCCACTTGCCCGACTTGATGAACTGAATCACGCACACCTTCCAGCCGCGCGCGACTGCCCTCAGCACGGTCCCGAATGCTGCAGTTGACTTCCCCTTTCCGTCGCCCGTGTTGACGAGCACGACCGACGGTGCTCGCTTCTCGGCACGCCGTGGCGCCCTCATCGGAACCTCGGTTTGCTTCACGCGCGTGATCTCCTCCGAATCGGCACGACCGCGCGGCTGTCCCCGTCGTGCTCGATGATGCGAACCTGCGCGCCGTACTGGGCGGAGATCGTGGCCTCCGTCAGCACTTCCCGTGGCGGCCCGGCCATCACGACCTCGCCCTCCACCAGCAGGGCCAGGCGATCTGCATACTGGCCCGCCAGGGTCAGGTCGTGCATGGCCGCGACCACTGTGAGCCCACGCGCCTGCCTGATCTCGTCGATCAACTCGAGCACGTCCTGCTGGCGGGCGACGTCGAGCGAGCTCGTGGGCTCGTCGACCAGCAGGACCGGCGCCTCCTGAGCCAGGGCGCGGCCGATCGCCGCTCGCTGGCGCTCACCTCCGCTCAGCTGGTCGAGCGTGCGCCCGGCAAAAGCCTGGAGGGCGAGGCGGTCGAGGATCGCCGCCACGACGGTCATATCGCGCCGCCCCTCCCGGCCGAGGTAGCCGAGATGCGGCCCCCGACCGAGCATCACGTAGTGCGAGACGGCCATGCCCACAGGCATGTGCGGTGCCTGCGGCACCATCGCCACGCGCCGAGCCAGCTCCACGCCGCGCAGAGCGCCGACGTGGTCGCCACCGATGGTGATATCGCCCGTGAACTGGGTCAGGCGCGCGATGGCGCGCAGGACGCTGCTCTTCCCGGCGCCGTTTGGCCCGACCAGGGTCAGCCACTCGCCCGCCGCCACATCGAGGTCAATCTGCTTTACCGCATTGAGGCGCCCATACGCGATCGAGAGGTTGCGCAGGCTGATCGCACTCACAGCTCTGCAGCCCTCGTCGAGCGCATGACGGCGATGAAGAACGGTGCGCCGATGAAGGCAGTGAGCACGCCGATGGACAGCTCTGCCGGGGCGACCACCGTGCGGGCGGCGGTATCGGCGAGGACGAGGAATGCCCCTCCGAAAAATATGCTGAGAGGGATCACGACCCTGTAGCTGCGTCCAGTCAGGAGGCGGACTGTGTGCGGAACGATGATCCCGACGAAGGCGATGGTCCCCGCGATGGCAACCGCAGCGGCGGTGCCGAGAGTGGCGGCGATCACGACCACGAGCCTGATCCTGCGCGCGGAGATGCCCAGGCTTGTCGCTTCGTCGTCCCCGACGCTGAGGACGTCCAGCAGGCGGCGGTGCAGCACGATGACCACGAGGCTGATCGCGATATAAGGAAGGACGAGGAACACTCCATCCCAACCGGCCGTAACGAGCCGGCCGAGGATCCAGGTGTAGACCTGCCGGATGGTGTCAGTCTGCGACTGCTGCACGAAGGTCTGCACAGCATTGAAAAAGGTCGCGACCGCGACTCCGGCCAGGATCAGGGCGGTGGTGCTGCGAAGGCCCGTGACCGTGCGGCCGAGGACGTAGGCGGCCCCCACAGCGCTTGCCGCGCCCGCGAACGCTGCTATCGGCACGATGTTCACGCCGATTCCAGACGCGCCCGGGCCGTACGCAATCGCAAGCGTGGCGCCGAGGTTCGCGCCGGCAGCAGCACCGAGCAGGTAAGGGTCCGCGAGAGGATTCCGGAACACGCCCTGGTAAGCGGCGCCTGCAGTCGCCAGCATTCCACCAACCAGAGCGCCCAGCACGACCCGTGGCAGTCGAAGCTGCCAGAGGATCGTGGCCTGGCCGGGATCGATGCTGGAGCCTGTCAGCGCCTGCAGCACGGCAGCGGGGCTGATGTGGGCTGGTCCGACCAGCACCCCAAGCAGCGCGGCGGCGAGCAGCGCCACGACGCCGGCGGCAGTCCAGAGCCAGCGCAGGCGTGGCAGGCCGGGGATTCGCACCTGCGCGGCTACAGCCTGCACCGTCATGCGTTGATTGCCTCGAGCTGCCTTACGTGTGTCGCCACGGCAACCAGGAAATCGACCACCCGGGGTCCCCAGCGCGACGCGACATCGTCATCGACGCCGATGACCTGCCCCGACCTCACCGCCGCGATCGAGCCCCAGCCCGGCCGCGCGGCCACGGTGCTCGCGCTCTGATGGCAGCATTTTGTGTCCGCAAGGACTATCAGGTCGGGACTGGATGACACGATGTACTCCGACGAAAGCTGGGGATAGTCGCTCGCGGCTCCGGTGGCCACGTCGGCGATGTTGGCGAGCCCGAGCAGCGCGTAGACCTGGCCGATGAAGGTCTTCGAGGTCGCCGAGTAGTAGGTGTCATCGAGCTCGTGATAAACCTTCAGCCGGCGCGACGGTTTGGTGATGGTTGCGACCGCGGCGGTGATCTGCGAGCGCATCTGCTTCACGAGTCCCTGCGCCTCTGATTGCCGGCTGGTCGCCTCGCCGAGCTGTTCGACCTGCGCGTACGAGTCGTCCAGGTTCCTGGCCGCCGGCTCGATGAGCGTCGGGATGCCCAGCACGCTGAGGGCATGGACGAGGCCGCCCGTGTCGTCGGCCGCCACCACCAGGTCCGGACGGTACGCCGCGATCGCCTCGACGTTCGGCGTAAATCCGGATAGCTTCGTCACCGGCGCGGTGGACGGGTAGTTGGACTGCTCATCGACCGCGATCACCTGTGGACCCGCGTTGATCGCGAACAGCATCTCCGTGGCGCTCGGCGACAGCGAGACGATGCGGACGGGCCTCTGTGCGATGGTCACGGTCGAGCCGTTCGACTCCTGGATCGTGAGCGGGTAGCGGGTGGATGGAGGCGACGAGCTCTGGCCGGTCGAGCTGCTCTGGCAAGCGGCGATCAGCATCGCCAGCGCCAAGGTGATGATTCGGGCAGCCGGTCTCGCGCCGGCCGCGCTCAGATGCTTCTGCATCCGGCGTTCCTCCCGCGGCAGTGGCCCACCCGGCCGGGGAGACCTCGCCGCAAGAGGCATCCCCTTGTTCGGCGCAAGGTGGAGCGTTCCGCCCATGGGTCCGGTCTCCTGGCTTGTGGATCTCTGCTCCCGGCTGCCTTCCCGAACCGACTCGGTGGCCGCTAGCCGTTCGCTCCCCACTCACAGTTGCGCGACAACGCCGGATTCGCACCGGCTTCCCGACAACCTATGGGCTATTCAGTTGTTGACTCGATTATGAGACCTTCCCGCTGCGAGACTCCGGCCTGGTCGAAGGTGGCCATCTGATTGAGAACGGCCACCGCGGCGTCCAGCAGAAAGAGCGAAAGCACCGCTCCAGTACCCTCGCCGAGTCGCAGGCTCAGGTCGAGCAGGGGATCCAGCCCGAGCTCTTTGAGTAGAGCGGTATGGCCCAGCTCCTGCGACCGGTGAGAGGCGATCATGTAGCCGGTCACATCCGGCGCGATGCGGGCTGAGACCAGCGCGGCCGCACCCGAGATGAAGCCATCGATGACGACCGGCAGCCTGCGACTCGCGCCTTCGAGGATCACCCCCACCAGGCCCGCGATCTCGAGCCCACCGACCGCGGCCAGCGTTTCCAGCGGACCCTTCGCGATCGATGAGGCGTTGACCTCCAGGGCTCGCCGCACCGCATCACGCTTGCGCTCGAGGCCGGCATCGTCGACCCCGGTGCCGCGGCCGACGACCTCGGCTGGATCTAGCCCCGTGAGTGCGCATATGACCGCCGCCGCGGACGTGGTGTTGCCGATGCCCATGTCCCCTGTCAGCACGACGTCAAGACCTCTGCCCACCTCGCCGGCGACCAGTCGCCGGCCATGTTCAACTGCCGTTTGGGCTTCGTTCAACGTCATGGCCGGGCCGCGCGTGATGCTGGCGGTGCCGCGGCGCACCTTGAGCGCGCGTAGGTCAGGACGATCGGGCAGATCTGCGTCGACACCGAGATCGGCGATCACCACCCGCGCGCCGGCCGCTTTCGCCAGGACATTGATCGCAGCGCCTCCGCGAAGGAAGTTCAGGACCATCTGCGGTGTCACCTCGGGCGGGTAGGCGCTGACGCCCTCGGCAGCGACCCCGTGATCCGCGGCCAGCGTGAAGACGACACGGTCTTTCAGGCGTGGATCGAGACGGCCCGTGATGCCGGCGAGCTTGATCGACAGCTCCTCCAGCCGCCCCAGGCTGCCCGCCGGCTTGGTGAGCTGATCCTGCCTCGCTTTCGCGCGCTCCATTGCCGCGCGGTCGAGCGGGGCAATGGTGGTGTGGATGCTCATCGGACTCCGAATCCTAGGTCGGAAGAGCGCCGGGCCTGGCTTTGATCTCGTACCAGCGCAGGACCCAGGCCATGATCGTCAGCGAATAGGGGATCGTGAACAGCAGTCCGACGTAGCAGAGGTAGCTGCCCAGGCTCGAGATCAGGTAAGCGACGAGCGAAAGCGCCCCCGCCGCCACCGTCTCGCGGGGGCTGATCCTGATCGCGCGGATGAACCCGACCCAGTCGAAGGCGCCTGAGAATCCCCTGCGGTCGGTGAACAGGATGACCAGGGGAACGAACAGATAGAGGGCGAGGCTGAGCGCGAGGATGGCTGACATGCCCCCGAACATCCCGATAAAGAAAAGGAAGGGGAAGGGGGTGACGGTTCCTTGGCCGCTTCCAGAGTGCGGAATGGTGCCGGTGAATCCAAACACCAGCGCGAACATCGTCCCGTAGAAGACAACGGCGAAGACGAGGATGTAGATCAAGCTGGCGAGAAACAGGTATAGACCTCGGGTTGCATATCGGAAGCCGGCAGGAGGAAGCACCTGGTGTCCCGCTCGCAGGTTGTCGATGGTGGTTAGCATCCATCCGAGCAGCTGCAGGGTCCCGACTATGGGGATGATTCCGATCAGGCCCATCAGGACCAGCTTCGATATCCACTCCGGGTCGCGCATAGCCCACGCGAACGCGTCGCCGACGGTGGTCTCGGGCGTCCGCTCGGCGCCGCCGGCTGAAAGCTCCATCAGATAGAGCCTAGGCTGCAAAGACGTTGAGCGTCTCTGCACGCTTGCGGGTGTTGTGGGACGATGACCGCCGGCTTATTCAAGTTCAGATTTGGAGGTGGGCTATGCCGGAATTCATGGATGTTCACGAGGGCATGACCGGGATCACAGCCGAGGCGCTGGCCGAGGCTCACCAGGCGGACCTGGACATTCAGGACGACGAAGGCGTGAACTTCAAGCACGCCTGGGCAGACCCCAAGACGGGAAAGGTCTTTTGCCTCTCGGAGGCGCCCAACGCTGACGCCGTCAAGCGGATCCACGAACGAGCCGGGCACCCGACGGACCAGGTGTTCGAGGTGCCAGTACAGGCCTAGTCAGGCTTCGTCGACGGCTGCAGCTGCGGGCTGCAATGCAGGTGCAGGTGCGGACGGGAGCGCGGCCGCGGCGTTTCGAGTCGGGACCGCGATCAGGACGACCACTCCGGCGACGAGCATGAGCGCCGTAGAGGTCAGGAACATGGCGCGCGGGCCGGCGGCGCTGTACAGGAAGCCGCCGGCAAGAGCGCCGAATATCGGTGCCAGGCCGAACGTGACCGACTTCATGAGCGCCTGGCTCGTGGCGCGCAGATGCGGAGGCGAAAGCTCCTCTGTGATCACGACCGCCGCCACATAGGTGAGCGCAAACGCGACCCCGACCACCAGCTTGAGGAGCGCTGCCACAAGCGCGTTGGTGGTGAAGGCCCACGCGATGAAGATCACGACGTAAATCGCGCATCCGATCGCGAACAGGACCTTCTGGCTTGCGAACCTGCTCAGCACGTGGGTGTAACCCATGGTCGGGATCTCTGTCAGGGCCTGGAACGCGGAGGCAGCACCGATGAGGAACGCCCCGCCGCCGAGGATGTCGATCTGCACGGTAAGGAAGTTCTGGGTCGCCGACAGGGCGGCGCCAAGCAAGAACAGGCTGAGCAGAAAGCTCACCATGGCAAGCGGAAGCCGGGCGTTCATCGGAGCGGGGTGGGCGATCGCATCGCCGGCCACCGGTGTCACTTCGACGGGCTTGATGAAGCGCCACACCCAGAGTCCGACGATTGCGGCGAGCGGCGCGTAGACGAATGGGAGGAGGCGAAGGCTGAGGGCCTGGAAGGCTCCCCCTGACAGGACCACCGAGCCCGCCCAGCCGGCGCTCATCCGCAGCCGGATGCGAGCGTAGTCGGTGCGCCGGGCGGTCCGCAGCCGGCGCAGCGCGATCGGGTCGAGCAGCATGAGCGGTGACCTCGCCACGTACAGCGCCACCACCACCAGCGCCAGGGCGACCCCGCCACCGGTGAGCGCGAGCATGAGCGCCACGATGACGGCGCAGGCGCTGGCGATGACGAGCATTCCCTCGGCGCGGAGACCGCGGTCGACCAGGTAGCCCCAGACCAGGCCCGCGACCAGAGACACGCCCGCCGCGGCTGCAAGTACGACGCCGATCTGGGCCGCGGTGAGCCCGCGCTCGAATAGGAGCAGCGGTATGAAGGTCAGCAGCGATCCGTCCGCGATCCCGACCAGGACGTAGGTCCAGTTGAGATGGGAGATGGGGTTGGAGCGGACCACGGGCAGATAGGTTGGCAGATCGCCGCTTGGTCAGAACCCTGGATCCCACTCGGTGGCGAGCTTTTTTGGAACCACCATCCGCCAGGCGTCGACGACCAGCTCGCGCATCTCCTTGCGGTCGAGCGCCGCCATCTTCGCGAGCACCCAGTGGTAGCGCATGTCGGACGCCGAAGGGAGCATGAACTTCTCGGGCGAGCCACCGATCAGCCAGTCCCGCTCCTCCTTCGGAAATGCAAAACCCATCACGGTTTCGTCACGCGAGAAGGAGATGTAGACGATGCGGCCGACGCGAAACTTGACCCTCCCGCCAACGAGCGCCTCGGTCGTTCGCGGCAGGGTGATTGCGAGGGCGCGCACGTCCTGGACGGTCACCATCGTTCGCCTACGGGTAGAGCCACCTTCTCAGGAGCATGGTCAGCCTCGGCATGACGACATACGTGGCGGTCGTGACGACGATCAACGCAAAGACCATGACCCTGATCAGGAGGGGCACGTTGGACACGAGAGGCACCACCAGCCACTGCAGCAGAAGCAGCAGTGGGAACACCCCGATCCAGGTGGCCACCACCATCTTCCAGCGCGGGGGTGCCGGCCGCCCTGGCTGGTTCGGGAGCTCAAACCAGGTCTCCAGCCCGGTGAGATGCCTGTCGGTCGCGAGCGCTGCAAACGGCTCCAGCCTCCGCAGGAACTCGGCCCGCGTGGTCGAATCGTGCCAGTCGTGGAAGAGCGCGTCATTCTCAAATCTGTAAACGACCTGGTAGCTCCCTTTCGAGCCCAGCCAGCTCGCGCCCATGTGCCCAGGGAACTGGGCCGCCGCCGCTGTGATGTCATGCGCCCAGTGCTCGAAGTCTGCGTCCCGACCCGGCTTGACGCGGAAGGTGGCGACGATGGTCACGGCATCTCCGGTGGCCATGGCGGCAGTCTATGTGCCTCGACCGTGGTGCGTTCGGGCCCTCCAGCCGCTAAGGTGCACCAATGGCCGCAC
>VBFO01000059.1:0-6508 GCA_005881025.1 Chloroflexota bacterium
CTCGAGCGTGGTGCCCAATCTAAATCCTGCGCTGCTGGAGGCCTCCAGGCGCTACCTGCACTGCGAGCCGGTGATGGTCGGTCCCGGAGTCAAGACCAGCGTGAGAGTGCGCGCGGAGAACCCGCGGGAGGTAGGGGCCGACCGGATCGCCAACGCGCTCGCGGCCTTCACCAAGTACGGCGGTCCCGTGGTTGTCATCGACTTCGGCACCGCCGTCACGTACGACGCCATCAACGCCGAAGGTGACTACCTGGGCGGCGCGATAGCACCCGGTGTGGAGATCTCCCTGGACGCGCTCGTATCGCAGACGGCGATGCTGCGCCGGGTCGAGCCGGTGGCGCCTGACTCGGTCATCGGCCGCAACACGGTGACGTCCATTCAGTCAGGCCTGGTCTGGGGATTCGTCGCTCAGGTCGAGGGGATGGTCGCGCGCATGGTCAAGGAGCTGGGCGGCTCGGCGCATGTGGTCGCCACCGGTGGGCAGGCCGCGCTGGTGGCGGGCCTCACCCACGTGATCGAAAAAACCGATCCGCTGTTGACCGTGGAGGGGCTGCGTCTCATCTACCTCCAGAATGCCGACGGCCGATGATGGACGCGGTGAAGTCGGCTCCCGCCTTCCACATCTACGTCGCGCCCGGGATCGAGAACGGCAAGGTCGCCACAGTCCTCGAGGAGCTCGGACTCCAGAGCAAGCCGTTGGGCGACGCGGATTCCGTGATTGCCCCCGCCCTCATCGTCCTCGCTCCCGGAGAGGCGGCCCCAGAAGGCCTCGAGGACAGCACGATCCGGCCTCCCGCGGACGCGCCGCCTGCCGCCTTGCGCGAGATCTTTCGGGTCGCGCTGCAGAACGCGGTCCTCAAGCTCGAGGTCAAGCAGCTGGAGGAGCAGGCGCGGCGCCAGCACCGCCAGTTCGAAGAGCTGAACCGAATCGGAATCGCGCTGTCTGCCGAACGCGACATCGGCAAGCTGCAGGAATTCATCCTCACGACCATGCGCCAGCTCACCAACGCCGACGGCGCCAGCCTGTGGTTGAAGACACCGGGTGAGGATGGCCTGCCCAAGCTGTTCCTGGCCTCGAGCCAGAACAGCTCGATCGACAACACCTATCAGGCCTTCAAGGTGCCGGTCGACGAGAAGAGCGTGGTCGGTTACACGGTGACGATGGGTACGAGCCAGATCTACGACGACGCCTACCACCCACCGCCCGGCAAGCCGCAAGGTGGTAAGGGTTTTGATGCCCAGTTCGGCTATCGAACGAGGTCGATGCTGACCGTGCCCATGCGCAACTACAACCACGAGGTCGTCGGCGCAGTCCAGCTGATCAATGCCAAACGACGATTCGAAACCAAGCTGACTGTTGACACGGTGGAGCGCGAGGTCGTCAGCTTCCGGCCCGAGGACCTGGAGATGATCGAATCCATCGCCAGCCAGGCCGCGGTCGCCATCGACAACAAGAACCTCCTGGATTCGATCCAGGCCCTGTTCGACGGATTCGTGCAGGCGAGCATCACCGCGATCGAGCAACGAGACCCCACCACCGCCGGCCACTCAGGTCGAGTGGAGACTCTGACCACCGGGATCGCGCACGCCGTCACGGAGATAGCAACCGGGAAGTACCGGGACGTCCATCTTTCTGACGACCAGTTCAAGGAGCTCCGCTACGCCTGCCTTCTGCACGATTTCGGGAAGGTCGGAGTGCGGGAACACATCCTCATCA
Organism: Chloroflexota bacterium; assembly: GCA_005881025.1. Taxonomy (GTDB): domain Bacteria; phylum Chloroflexota; class Dormibacteria; order Dormibacterales; family Dormibacteraceae; genus CF-54. Next base: position 1,718 of record VBFO01000059.1, read on the forward strand.
AGGCGAAGAAGCTGATTCCAGGCCAGCTCGAGGTCATCCAGGCCCGGTTTGAGTTCGTCCAGCGGTCGGTGCAGGTCAGGTACGCGAACGAGAAGCTCGCAGCCATGCGCAGGGATGGCACGGAGGCGCCATCGCTCGCGGACATCGATCGCAAGCTCGAGGCTGATCTTCAGCAGCTGCGCCTGTGGTTCGAGGCGATCGCGGCGGCCAACGAGCCGACGGTTCTGCCTGAGGACAAGGCTTCGATGCTCGAGGTCCTTTCCCGCGAGACGTACACGGACATGTCAGGTACCGCCCACCCCATGCTCGACCAGCAGGAGTTCAGGTTCTTGAGCATCCGCAAAGGAACTCTCGACGAGCAGGAGCGACTCGAGATGGAGTCCCACGTCACGCACAGCTTCCACTTCCTCAGCAAGATTCCGTGGACGCCCCTGATGCGCAACATTCCGGAGATCGCGTATGGGCACCACGAGAAGCTCGACGGATCGGGCTATCCTCGGGGCTTGACCGACCTCCAGATTCCGCTGCAGACCAAGATGATGACGATCGCGGACATCTATGACGCGCTGACTGCGCAGGACCGTCCGTACAAGCGCGCAGTGCCGCTCGATCGGGCGCTCGACATCCTTCATGCCGAGGCCGGCACCGGAAAGCTCGATCGCGACCTGCTCGACGTTTTCGTCGCCAGGCGAGTGTTTGATCTGACAGCTGTTCGATGAGGATCAAGTTCTGGGGCACGCGGGGCACCAGGCCCACTCCCGGCCGGCGCACCTTGCGTTACGGCGGCAACACCACCTGCATCGAGGTCCGCGACCGGCACGACAACCTGATCATCATCGACTCCGGGTCCGGCATTGCCGAGCTGGGTGCCGACCTCGCACAGGACACCGCGCTGCAAGCGCACCTGCTGATCACGCACACACACCTGGACCACATCCAGGGCTTTCCGTTCTTCCCGCCGGCTTTCGTTCCCGGCACTCATCTGACCATCGTCGGCCCGGCGGGCTCGGCCAAGTCGCTGCAGGCGGCGTTTGCCGACCAGATGGATCCCGCCTATTTCCCGGTGCGCCTCGACCACATGCCGGCGGACATGGAGTTCATCGAGCGCAACCCGGGTGAGACGTTCGAGGTAGGGGGCCTGAGCATCACGCCCCACCTCTTGATGCATCCGATCCCAACGTTTGGCTACCGGATCGACGAGGGCACCACCCGCTTTGCGTTCGCGACCGACAACGAGATCTCGATGTTTGCGCAGGACCAGAACGGGTCACTGAACGAGTTCGCCGACTGGTGCCGCGGCGCGAACCTGCTGGTGCACGACGCTCAGTACAGCCGTGAGGAGTACAAGACTCACGCCGGCTTCGGCCACTCGACGTTTGGAGAGGCGCTGGCGCTGGCGCAGCAGGCCGAGGCTCAGCAGCTGGCCTTCTTCCATCACGACCCTATGCACTCTGACGCCGACGTCGACGCGCTGATCGAGGAGGCGCTTGGAGATCACCGGCAGGCGGGCGGGTCGCGGGTGGTGGCGTTCCCGGCGGCTGAGGACCAGGAGATCGTGCTCTAGAAGCTCGTCGCTTAGTCTTTGTCCCCATGTTTCGTCCGACGCACTCGAGCGAGAGCGCCAAGGCGCTTCTCGCTCAGGCAAACGACAGGACCGACCCGGTATCGCTTGCCGGGCGGGTCATGGTCAAGCGCCTGCATGGCGGATCCGCGTTCGCCGACCTCCAGGACGGCGTTGGTCGCGTCCAGCTGTTCGCCAGCCGGGACATCCTGGGACCCGAGCCGTTCGATCGGTTTGTGGAGCTCGACCCCGGAGACATCGTCGGCGCCAGTGGACCGATGTTTACGACGCGCCGTGGCGAGCCGACCCTCGAGGTTCACGCCCTCGAGCTGCTGACCAAGGCTCACCGGCCCCTGCCCGACAAGTGGCACGGGCTGAAGGACATCGAGATCCGGTACCGGCAGCGCTACGTCGACCTGATCGCAAACCCGAGCGTGCGCGAGGTCTTTCGCGCGCGCACCCGGGTCATCGCCGCCATCCGGCATCTCTACGACGAGCGGGGGTTCCTGGAGGTGGAGACGCCCGTGCTTCAGGAGATCCCTGGTGGTGGTCACGCTCGACCGTTTCTGACTCACCACAACGCACTCGATCGAGATCTGTATCTGCGCATCGCGCTCGAGCTCCACCTGAAGCGGCTGCTTGTCGGTGGGTTCGAGCGCGTCTACGAGATCGGGCGTGTGTTTCGCAACGAGGGAATTTCGCCACGCCACAACCCGGAGTTCACCCTGCTGGAGTCGTACCAGGCGTTCGTCGACTATCAGGATGTGATGCGGTTGGTGGAGGACATCATCGTCACGGCCGCGGAGGCGGCCGGCCAGCCCCTGGCCACGACCTATCAGGGCGAGGAGGTCAACCTCGAGCCGCCCTACCGGCGGGAGCGGATGGCGGATCTTGTCCTCGAGCACACGGGACGGTCCGCATATGGAATCGAGCTCAACGACCTTTTCGAGGAGCACGTGGAGCCGAAGCTCCGGCAGCCGACCTTCGTGATCGACTACCCGGTCGAGATCTCGCCCCTCGCCCGCAGGTGCGAATACGACCCGCGGTTCGTCGAGAGGTTCGAGCTCATCATCCTTGGCCGCGAGTATGCGAACGCCTTCACCGAGCTCACGGACGCCGTCGACCAGCGCGAGCGCTTCGAGGCGCAGGCGGCGAAGAGGGCTGCCGGCGACATCGAGGCGCATCCGATGGACGAGGACTTCCTGCGCGCCGTCGAGTACGGGCTGCCACCATGCGGTGGCCTCGGCATGGGAGTCGACAGGCTGGTGATGCTGCTGACCGATCAGCCGGCGATCCGTGACGTGATCCTGTTCCCGGTCATGAAGCCAGAGACCGCTTGATGCTGCCCCTCGAGCTGATCCGCCGCGACCCGGATCGCGTCAAGCGAGCCGCGCGCCTGAAGGGGGAGGAGGCGCCGATCGATGAGATCCTCGCCCTGGATCGCGGCTGGCGCGAGCATCTGCACGCCGCGGAGACGGTCAAGGCCGAGCAGAACCGCCTCTCGAAGGAGTTTGCAAAGACGCGGGACGACGCGCTGAAGGAGCGCCTGCGGGAGATGGCCGATCAGGCCAAGTCAGAGCTGGCAGAGGCCGAAGCCGTGAAGCATGAGCTGGATGACCTGCTGCTGCGGGTGCCGAACGTGTTTCACGAGTCGGTGCCGGTCGGGGAGACGGAGAAGGACAACCTGGTCGTCCGTGAGGTGGGCAGCAAGCGTGAGCTTGGCTTTGCGGCGCGCACGCATTACGACCTGGGCGAGACACTGGGCATCATGGACTTCGAGCACGCCGCGCGCGTTTCGGGTTCGCGATTTGCTTTCCTAATCGGTGAGGGGGCGCGACTGGAGCGGGCCCTGGTGCAGTTCATGCTCGACACGCACACGCGCGAGCACGGCTACGTCGAGGTCTTGCCGCCCGTGCTCGTCAACAGCGCGTCGATGACGGGCACCGCCAATCTGCCGAAGTTTGGAGCCGACGCATTCCGCATCGAAGGTCAGGACCTGTGGCTGGTGCCCACCGCTGAGGTGCCGCTGACGAACTTCCATCGCGACGAGATCCTCGATGGCGATCGCCTGCCTTTGAAATACGTCGCGTACACGCCGTGCTTTCGCTCGGAGGCGGGAGCCGCGGGCAAGGACACCAGGGGCTTCATCCGCCTCCACCAGTTCTCGAAGGTCGAGCTTGTGAAGGTCACGTCAGCTGAGACATCGATGGCAGAGTTCGAGCACCTCCTGGCCGACGCCGAGGTCATCCTGCAGCGCCTGGGGCTGCACTACCAGGTCATGCTGATGTGCTCGGGCGACATGGGCTTCGCACAGTTCAAGAAGTACGACTTGAACGCCTGGTGCCCGGGGCTTGGTCGCTACCTCGAGGTGTCGTCATGCTCGGTGTTCAACGACTTCCAGGCCATGCGCGCCAACCTCCGGTACCGCCCGGCCCGTGGAGCGCCACCCTCGTTCGCGCACACGATCAACGGCAGCGGCCTGGCGCTGACGCGGACGATCGATGCAATCATCGAGACGTACCAGCGGGCAGACGGCACGATCGAGGTGCCGGAGGCGCTGCTGCCCTACATGGGCGGGCTGGAAGTGATCGGCAGGCGCTCTTCCTAGAATCCGTGGTGCCCGCGGAGGGGTGGCCGAGTCCGGTTGATGGCGACGGTCTTGAAAACCGTTATAGGTGCAAGCCTATCCAGGGTTCAAATCCCTGCCCCTCCGCCATTTTTTAAGGACCTCTACCCGAGGTCTCGCCAGGTGGCGCGTCTGTTCGCCAGCGTTCCCCATCCCACCACGAGGCACCCGGCGCCATGGGCTGTGCCACCGGTGACGCGTTGCGTTGGCGCCGATAGCTCTGCAAGAAAACCGCGCCGACGCCGACCACGATCAGCAAAACTGCTCCCGCAGCCAGCAGCTGAACGGGAATCGTCGGTGAGGCTGACGGGCTCGGCTCCGCTGCAGCAGGTTTCGCATTCTCGGGCCACGCTTCCGGCGGAAACGTGAATTCAGGTGCGTTGTCGTACTGCTGCTTTGCCCGCGCCATGGCGGCATTGAGCACGTTGTCCCTCGTGGACGTGTATCCGACCCCGAACATGTCGTTGCCTTTGACGAAGAGGAAGTAGTCCCCGACGTCACGGCTTGGATAAACGTAGTGCTCGCCGAAGTGGTTGCCAATGCCCGAAATTGAGTCCTCGTGTCGGAAGGTCGTTTCATGTTGGTCGTAGGTCTTGGCGTACTT
>VBFO01000059.1:6666-10843 GCA_005881025.1 Chloroflexota bacterium
AGGTTCCCGCCAGCGCATTTGCAGTGAAGTGACCGGCCGGCACCGGTACCGACTGGGCGACCTTGAACCCACTCGGCGGTTGAAGCAGGAATGTCTCCGCGGCCGGCGACGGCTGGGTATCGGTCGGGGCGAACGGCAACAACCCACCGATAGCCAGGAGAAATACTGATGCGACGCTTCGGATCACTGGAGAATCTTATGGAGCGGTCCACGGTTTGATACCCCTCAAGCGATTGGGAGTTACATCAGTGCATCGGTACGACGATCCAGTGCTCGAGCACTTCATTGATCACGGTCGTTTGACCGCGATTCCGGTCCAGCGCAAGAAGCGGATGATCGTGCTGCGCTGGCTCGTGGAGGAGTTTCAGCCTGGGCTGCGATACCCCGAGCGCGAGGTCAACCGGATCATTACCCGGCATCATCCGGACTTTGCGGCTCTCCGCCGCTACCTGGTCGACGAGGAGCTCATGCAGAGGGACCACGGTATCTACTGGCGGTCGGGCTCGCTTCCGAACGTCGGCAGCGATCCGCCATCATGGCCGAACGGCGGGAGCATAGACTCGCATGATGGGTGAAAGGATCGGCATAACCCCGAAGAGCTGGACCATGGAACTCCATCACGGCGTGCTCCACCTCGGCAAGCGCTGGTATGTCGTCAGCGCCGAGATCAGCAGCGACGGGCGAGCAGAGGGCGTCCGCCTCGATGGTCCCTACTCAGACCGCGAGAAGGCGGAAGCCCGCGCGCTGCAGATGCGAACCGATTCGGACTGATCGCGTGCGCCGGCTGACCGGAGCTCTGGGTATCTCGGCCCCGGTTCTGGCCGCGATCGCAGTCCTGGTTGGCGGCCCGGTCACTCCCGGATGAGCAGCAGTCGGGCCAAGGACAGGGCGTTGGGCAGCCACGATGGAGCCGGCACGGGACGAGTATGCGATCCGATGCCTCGTGTAGCCTGCGCTGCCTTATGGTCGGGTCATGATCAAGGCCTACCCGGACCGCACCGTGCCGGCGCTGCTTCGAGTCGCGGGCGACCTGCTTTCGCTGTTGTGGACCGCCGGGTGGGCGGTGCTTGGCTGGCTGATTTACCAGACCGTTATGGGCCTGGAGGTGATCGCCGACGGGATCACCAGCACCGGCATCACCTTCAACAACTGGATCGATTCCTTTCGGCACGCTGTGCCAGGCGGCATTCCTTATCTGACTCAGTTCTTGCTCGACACTGCAGACGCCCTGCAGAGGTACTCAGGCGACTCGCTGGTGTCTGCCGGCCACAACATCCACGACGCGATCATTCGTCTGGCGATCGTGCTGGCCCTGCTCGTGTGCGTGCCACCGATCCTGCTCGTCCTTCTGCCTTATGGGACCTGGCGCTGGCGCGACATGCGCGAGGTGGGGGCGGCGCTGGCATTCGTCCGCATCGCGTCCGTGACGGGGCGGGCGGACCAGGCCCGTGCCGTGCTCGCTTTCCGCGCGGTCACGAGCCTGAGCTTCCGCCAGCTGATGTCGGCCAGCTCGGATCCGGTGGGCGATCTCGCAGAGCATCGATATGAGCGCCTGGCGTCTGCGATGTTGAAGCGGGCCGGGCTCGATCCTGACCGCCTGGCGCCGCCGCCACTGCCGGAGCTACCGCCGCACCGCGGGAGCTGATCCGCTCCGTCTATCGTTGTCGCGTGTGCAGAAGCATCAAGACGCTCCGCCACGCGGACGTCATCGCGACCGAGGAGGAGATCCGCGCCGCGGCACGACAGTTCGTGCGCAAGGTGAGCGGATTTCAGCGGCCGTCGGGCAAGCATGAAGAGGCATTCGAGGGCGCCATCGACGAGATCACGGTGGTCTCGCAGCGGCTCCTCGAGGCCATCGCAGTAAACCTGCCCCACAAGGCCGTGGCCGTCTAGGCATCTCGAGCGTCTTAACAGGCAGGGTGGCCCGGCTGACCTGCCTCGCGTAAATTGGCGCCCAGGTGCGATAGGAGCGGGGGAGGGGTCCAGCACCTTGGGAGAGGGAGGGCCCGCCGAAGGGCTTCGCTACAGCTGGCAGCCCCGGCAGAAGTTCAGCGGCTCCCGGTTGGTACCGAGCTGGCTGATGCGGTGGCCGCACCGAGGACACGTTTTCCCACCCTTCATGTGCACGGCCATGAACGACCGATCCTGCTTCGACTCCTCGTACTTGGGATTGGCCAGGATCGCTTCCACGGCCCGGTGCAGCACCGCCGGAATCGCGGTGAACACGGCCTCCTCCTCCTCAGGCTTCAGTGACGCCCGCCGCCGCAATGGCAGCAGCCGGGCCTCGAACAGGATCTCGTCTGAGTACGCGTTGCCGATACCGGCCAGGAACTCCTGGTTGCGAAGCAGGTCCTTGAGCTCATCGCGAAAACGCCGCAGCCGCTTTCGGAAGGCTTCCAGGCCCATCGCCGGCACGGAATCGGCCTCCGGGCCGAGCTGGGCATAACCCGGCACCTCGCCATCACAGTCCGAGACCCAATAGATCCTGCCCATGTCCCGGAAGTCGAGGTATCGCATCTCCAGCCGGCCTTCCACTCGAACCGTGAACACCTCGGTGGCAGGAACCGCCACCTCTCCGTCCTCGAGCTGAAACCGTCCGCCCAGCATCGGATTGATCACCAACCAACGCGGTGAGCCGCCTCCACCCACCTCGGTCGCGAAGACCAGGTGCTTGCCGCGGCGGGTCAGCGACAGGATCCGGCGCGCCGGCAGCTCCCGCGCGAAATCGTCGACGGGGTAGCGGAGCATGTGCGCCTTCTTGGGGTTCACCGAGGCGGCGGTGATCAGCTTGCCCTCCAACCGCGGTCCCATCCGGATCCGCAGCGCCTCCAGCTCGGGCAATTCGGGCATGGCGCCAAGATACGGTGACCGCGGCTGGGATCCGGTCTACGGGACCGCGACCCCTGAAGCGTGCGATTCAGCGGCTTGTGCAGGACCCTCTGGCGATACAGCTGCTCGAGGGCACGTTCGCCGAGGGCGATACCGGTTGCCTGACCGTTAGCTGCAGACTGTCCCCGGAGCCGGCAGCGTCAGGCTGATCATGTAGGCGTCCTCTGCGGCCTGGATGCAGGCGCTCTTGTCGTACGAGACGTGGCCATTACCGCGACGCGTCAACAAAACTGAGCCCGCAAGCTGCCTGTGAACCGACTGCGCCCACGCGTAAGGTGTCGCCGGGTCGTTGGTGCCGCCCACGAGCAGGATCGGCGGAGCCCCTTCAGCGGTGATCGGTCCGACCTTGCCGGTTGCCTTCACGGGCCAGAAGGCGCACTGCAGGTTGCCGTACTGGAAAAACGGTCCGAAGACCGAGGAGGCGCTTGTGTATGACGGCCCGAGCGCGTCGTAGGCGGTCACCTCGGTCGGGACGGGTCGGTCGAGACAGTTCACCGCCCAGTTCGCCTCCACCTCATTGTCGTAGCTGCCGTCCGCCTGGCGGCCGAGATACGCATCCGAAAGCGCCATCAGGATCGTGCCGTTGCCCTGGTCGGTGGCTGTCAGCCCCTGATCGAGGTATTTCCAGAAGCTCTGGTTGTAGAGCGTGACCCCGACGCCGTACAAGGCGAGCGCACGCGTCAGCAGGCGGCTACCGACTGCCATCGGCGTGGTGTCCAGATGCTGCAGCAGAGCTCTCAGCTTGGCTGCCGGGTCGCCGGACCGCGCATACAGGCAGGAAGCGTTGGAGCGGCAGTATGCGAAGAAGGCGTCGAGGTTGCTCTGGAAGCTGCGAACCTGCAGGAGCTGCAGATCGTTGGGCGAGATGTTGGGGTCGACGACTCCGTCCAGTGACAGCGCGCGTACATGCGTCGGGAACAGCTGCGCATAGACCTGACCCAGGTAGGTTCCATAGGAAAGGCCCAGGTATGTGAGCTGCGCGTCGCCCAGCGCGGCGCGCATCACGTCCATGTCACGGGCGGCGCTGACGGTGTCGACATACGGCAGCAGCTTGCCGCTCTTCCGTGCGCAGGCCGTCGCGAAGTCTTTGTCAGCCTGGATCGCGGCCTGTTTCTCCTGTGGGTCGTCCAGGACTCCATCCAGGGAGTCGTAGTTTTCTCGCCCGGCCGCATCGAGGCAGCGGATGGGCGCGCTCTGGCCCACGCCGCGGGGGTCAAAGCCCACCAGGTCGAAACGCTTGTTCAGGTTCGTCATCGAGCTCGCCGCTTGCCGCAGGTAATCGATGCCA
>VBFO01000129.1 GCA_005881025.1 Chloroflexota bacterium
GCGGGTGGGCGCGCTCACGTCCAGCGCGGTCGCCTGGCTCGCGTGGTTCGTGGCGGCAGGCGCCGCGTCTTGGGCCCTCCTCCGGTGAACCCTCTGGAGCGCCTGGGTCTGGTGGACGGGAGCCCAACTCCAAAATTGAACCTCAACGCGCTCAAGCGGCAGGGCCCTCGCGCCTACCTGATGAGGTTCGCGTTCGGAGCGGTGATCGCCGCCGTGGCCGCCATCGCCGGTCTTGGTGTGGGCGACAGGATGGGTGGAATTCTGCTGGCGTTCCCAGCCATCCTGCCCGCGTCGCTGACGCTGATAGAGCGGAAGGAGGGCCGCCGGATCGCCGCCATCGATGCCATGGGTGCGATCTTGGGATCCGTTGCGTTGATCGGCTTCGCGATGGTAGCCTCGTGGGGCCTCAGGCACTGGAGCGGTGTCGGCCTGGCTGCCGCCGCGCTGGTGTGGGTGGTGCTGGCGAGCGCCCTCTACGTCTTGATCCTGTGGCTGCCGCGGCGGCGAAAGAGCCCGCTCGCCAGAGCAAGGCCCACCAGCACGTAGCCGGCCGCCCGCTTTCCGATCGACGCACGGCGGCGTGGCGGCTGCTGAACCTCGACCGGCTGCTTCTCATCGCGCTGGCGCTTGTGCTGCTTGATCACCTCGATCGGACGCCTGACTGCCCGTGACTCAGCGGCCGGGCTCGCGATCAGACCCAGCGTCGCCGGCTCTCCGAGGCGGAACTTGTTGTAGACCGCGCCGAGCAGGATGAGGTTGCTCAAGAGGTAGAACCACGCGGCGAGCAGAAAGAACAGCGCGAACTGCGCCCCATACGTGTTGAAGCCTCCGGCGATCCGCTCGTAAAGAGGGAAGGCGAGCGAGAGCACCTCGATCATCACGCCGGCCAACAGAGCTCCGGGCAGAACTTCGCGGAGCGCGAACGACCGGTTCGGTACCAGCCGGTAGAGCATCGTCAGCAACAACACCATCACCACGGCACCGATCACGAGGCTCATCGCGAGCGACACCGGGAGCAGCCCAGCGAGCGAGGTCGGGAGGAGTCCGGTGATCGAGTTGGCCGTCACGGTCAAGCCGATCGCCACCACCAGGACGACCATCATCACGAAGCCCATCAGCTTCTGGCGGATCACGTCGCGCTGACGGATGCCGAGTATCTGCGCGAAGGCGAACTCGAGTGACGCGAAGATGCCGCTCGCCGACCAGATCAGGCCACCGGCAGCGACCACTGCGAACCAACCGGCGGACTGCTTCACCCCCACTATGGCGCGCTGCAGCTCAGGCTGTGCGGTGCCTGGGAAGGCCTGGATCAGCAGGGTCTGGAAGCGCGCCTCGGTCGCGGGGTCACGAATGCTCAGCCCGATGACGGCCAGCACCCCCAGCATCAGCGGGAACATCGAGAGCAGGCAGGCGAATGCGAGCGCGCCCGCATAGTTGCTGGCCTGGCTGGCGCCGAACGCGGCCATCACGCGGACGGGTAGCCAGGACTGGATCCTGGCTCGGAGCGTCTGGATCAATCGTCGGAGGAACCGGGCTCCGGTGTGCGCCCGAGCAAGCGGGACATGACACCGCCCAGGGCGGTGCTGACCAGAGTCGGCGCCACCTTGCGGCCAATCGACTCCCACGTGCCGGGCTCGGCGTCTTCGTCGCCCTGGGTGATGACGACCTTGATGGGTCCGCTCCGCAGCCGGCTGCGGACCTCGTCGGGAAGGCCCGTCAGAGCATCCGGGAGAAAGTCCTGCAGGCGGTCGGTGAGCGATGGCCGCCTCACTCGCCTGTAGACCAGGAATGCCGCGCCGGCGACGGCCAGCCCTGCGGCCAGGCCGATGGCGGCCATGATGCCCACACGGCGTGCACCGGACGCGGCCCGCTTTTCGAGCACGTTGAGCTTCTCGTCCAGGCCGGCCCTGGTTTCGCTTATTTCGCGGTCGATCTCATTCGCTGAAGCGCCCACGTCTTCGTCTCCTTGAGGCTCGCGATCGTCTTCTCCGGCAAGCCGATGTGAAGCCGCGCCCTTCCGTACAGCGCGAGCACTGACGCGATCAGCGCATAGGCGACGGCCCAAACGACTGCCGCCTCCCAGTGCCAGGGCACAAGCATCACGACAATCACTGGCACCGCCACCAGCAGGGCCAGCACAGCCATGAGACCCGCCGCTGCGAAGCACACGACCGCGATCGCGTTGGTGATGGCAAGCTCTTTCAGCTCCTGCTTGGCCAGCGCGACCTCGAGGTTGATCAGACGCTGCACGTCCTGGACGACCTCTGCGGCAAGATCGCCCGATCGCATGCTCGGGGCGCGCGCCTTTTCGGTGTTCATCTGTGCCCATCTCAAGAACGCCCAGTTGCGCCGGGCTACGGGGCGACGCCTAGAGGGGGCTTCGGCTCAACACCTCCGGGCTCATCTCGGCGGGCAGCTGAAGCGGGATGGGCGTGACCAGGCAAAACTCGGGTGGCGGACCGAGCACCATCATCCGCCGCCACAAAGACACGCCTGGCTGGGAGGTCCACTGGTCGAGCGTCTCGTAGAGGTCCGAGTAGGCGACTCCCGCCGGCTTAGCGAACCGCACCTCATGACGCGCCAGGAGATCGGGCTCTCCGGTGGCCAGGCGCAAAAGCTTGCCTGTGCCGTTTGCCGCCATCTTCGCGGCGGCGTCATGCGCGGGGGCCCGCAAGCCGCTGACCGCTGCGTCGTTGAGGCCGTCGAGCGCCGCCGAGCTCTCGACCAGATACCAGTCGGCGTAGCCGTCGCCGATGCGGTATGTGGTCGATCCTATGAAGCCCGGCGTCCGCCCGGTCGCAAGCGCGGCGTGAAACCGCCGCAGGGCGTCCTCGTAAGCACCGGCAGGTAGTCCGGATGCAGGCCGGTGCGCGAAGACGTATGCGAGAGTCACCGGCCCGCCGGTGTTTTCGAAGCCTTTGGGCCCTTGCCCGATTCGACGTACTTCTTCAAGCGCAGCAGGTTGACACGAATGCCTTCGGCGTACTGCCGTGAGAGCAGCCCGCCCGCAAAACGGAGCAGCCCGGCCAGCTCGTAGTCCATCTCGTACACCAGACGTGTGGAGTCCTTTCGCTCTGTGTACGTGTATGACCAGGTGCCCTTGAGCGGTCCTTTGATGAACTTGCCGGCGCAGTGCTTCGGTTTCTTGTAGACGCCCTGTTCGACATCGACCGTCTCCTTGATCCCGCCCGGAAGATCAAGGTGGTATCGATACCGCGTACCGACGCCGGGGGGTCCATCGTCCAGCTTCTCAACCTTGGTCAGGTTGGTCGTCCAGCGGCGCGCGTGAACCACGTCCTCCTGCACGACAGCCCACACATCGGCAGCCGGCGCGTCGATGTCCACGGTCTCGCGAAGCTTCGTCATCCTGAGATCATCCAAGAGTAATGAATGCAGTTTGTTGATCCCAGTCCACTCCGGCCGGCGCCGGCGCGGATGCTCGGAGCGCTGCGACATCGCAACTATCGCCTCTTTCTGACGGGTCAGGTCATCTCGACCGTCGGCACATGGATGCAGAGCGTCGCCATGCCCTGGCTCGCGCTTCAGCTCACGCACAGTGGACTGCTGGTTGGGCTCGTGCTCGCAGTCCAGTTCACGCCCGTGCTGCTGGGAAGCCAGCTCGGCGGCATCGTCGCCGACCGCTATCGAAAACGGGATGTGCTCCTGGCCACGCAGAGCGCATTCATGATCCCGTCGTTCGCACTGTTTGCGCTCAGCGCAAGCGGCAATGCTCAGTACTGGGAGGTTCTCATCGCCGCGGCGGCGACCGGGACAGTCAACCTGTTCGACGTACCCGCGCGGCAGGCGTTCGTCATCGAGATGGTGGGCAAACAGGATCTCATGAACGCCATCGCTCTCAACTCCTCCGTCTTCAACGGCGCCGCGGTCGTCGGCCCATCCGTGGCTGGGGTGCTGATTGGACTGGTCGGGGTGCCGATCTGCTTTCTCGCCAACTCGTTGAGCTACCTCGCCGCAGTTGCAGCGCTTCTCTTGATGCGCAACCTGCCGGTGCTTGTGCGCGAGCAGCACGACCAGCACTGGCTTCAGAGGTTGGCCGAGGGTGCGTCGTATGCGAGGCGCGAGCCGATGGTCGGCCTCCTCCTCGTCACGGTGGCCGTCTTCTCGCTGTTCGCCATGAACCGGCTCACGCTGATGCCGCTCTTCGCCGACGACGTCCTGAAGGTCGGCGCGGCCGGATTTGGCTTTCTCATGGCATCGATGGGGCTCGGTGCACTGGGCGGAGCGCTGACCCTCGCCTTCATCCCGAGCCTCGGTGCCAATCCCATGCGACAGCTGTGGGTCGGTCTTGTCTGGGTGGCGGCGCTGCTGATCTTTTCGCTGTCGCGGGTGTTTGCGATGTCACTGGTCACGCTGTTCGTCGCCGGCTACTGCCAGATCTCGTTCGTCGCCACCGCCAACAACCGCATCCAGACGCTGACGCCGGACCGCCTTCGCGGGCGGGTCATGGCCCTCTATGCACAGGCGTTGATCGGCGTCGGACCGCTGGGCAGCATGCAGGCAGGAGCCCTGGCGACCTTGCTCAACGCGCCCTGGGCGATGGCGATTGGTGCACTCACCGCTGGAGCCGTGCTGGTTGCGGTGAGGCTGCTCCGACCGGAGGTCTTCTCGCTCAGCCGAGCCTGACCTCTAGCGCCGCCGCAACGGCAAGGGCGGGAACGAGCCACCGGAGTGCGCGCAGGTAGTCGGCAGTGGCCGTAAGCACACGCGCCGTCCAGCCCCCTGAAGGCTCCATATGAATCGACGCTGCGCCCACCCGGATGGCGAGTCCGCCCGCGATGACGGCGGCGGGGATCTCGACCAGCCCATTCGGAAACACACCTGACAGCGCCAGCGCCCACGACGACTGCGAGGCCGCGTATCCGAGCAGGAAGCCGGGCGCGAATGTCAGCAGGAAACCGCTTACACCTGCTGTCAGGACGGCGAGCGGAAGCGCGAGAGCGAAAGCAAGCACGTTGTGGCTGAAGATCGCGATCGCCGCGACGGCCCCGGGGTCTTCACCCGAGGCCTGGATCAGGCTCGACAGCACGGGCTTTACGACGGAGCCCGGGATCGCGCCGGTGAGCCCAGCGATGTAGCCGGCTTCTGCGCCGATAGGCAGCCCTGCGGCGGCGATCAGAAGCGGGATTCGACCGTGCCACAGCAAACGAAACAGGCCCGGGCGATTCGTGAAAGCGGTTCGCAACGCCGCAGCGGCGCGCTTGACCGGCTGCCGCAGACCGACCTCGCGGGCCAACAGCGCCTCGCGCGAGAAACCGTCCAGGCCCATACGCAGCAGCACTGCCGCGAGCACGATCATCAGGCCGGCGAAGCCCCAGAGGAACTCAGCGCGGCCGAGCAGGATGAGTGCCGCCTCCACCTGGAGCACGACCGACATCGGCAGGATGATGAACGACGCCATCACGTTGGCCGCTCGCATGGTGCGTGCGTTGAGGCTGATGATCACAGCTCCGGCCACCATCGCCCCGACCTGGCAGATGGTCGACAGCGCGAGGGCGATCAGCGTGCTCAGTGGAAAGTAGCCCAGGCCTGTGAAGGTGGCCAGGCAGTAGACGATCAACCCGCCGTAGCAGAGGGCCAGAGAGATGGCCAGCACAGCGGCCACCTTGCCGGCGTAGATCTCTACCTCTTTCAGCGGGGTGGACACGAGCACCTCGAGCGTGGTCCGCTCGCGCTCGCCGACGAACGATTCGAGCGCAAGCACCAGCGAGAAGCTCGCCGGGATGAAGACGACGAAGAACGCGCCGACCAGCGCAAGGCGGTCGACAACCGCGGTGCCGCCTCCAAAGTAGGCGAGGCCACGCACGCCGATGGCGCTGCCGATCGGAATCGCCACCGTCAACGCCACCATGGCGAGGATGAGGCGCAGCTCGCTGACCGCATCGCGGAGATCCCGCTGCGCCACGAGGACCGCTTTACGCCGATCTAGACTCGGCCAGCTCACGCTCATGTTGGTCCCGATGGTTGCCCACGATGGCCAGGTATATGTCCTGAAGGGTCGGCAGCTCGCGCAATTCGCGGCGTGTCTGCAAGCCTGACTTTCGCCGCAGCTCTGACAGATCACCGACCGCGAGCGCGCGGCCGGCCGACATGATCCCTATCTCGCCAGAGAGGTTCTCG
>VBFO01000130.1 GCA_005881025.1 Chloroflexota bacterium
TCGTAGATCGAGCCGAAATAGTCGAGGTAAGTGCGGGCCGACATCCGCTCGTACAGGCCGGGCAGCTCCGGCATGAGGCCCACGCGCTCGCGCACCGCCGCCGGCTCGGCGGCAGCATCGATGCCATCCACCCGCACGCTTCCGGCCGTGGGGGTGAGCACGCCTGCCATGCAGCGAAGAGCCGTGGTCTTGCCCGCTCCGTTCCGTCCGAGCAGGACGAGGCAGGCGCCCTCGGCCACGTTCACCGTCAGATCGGTCAGCGCAAGGACGTCCCCGTAGCGCTTGGCT
>VBFO01000131.1 GCA_005881025.1 Chloroflexota bacterium
AGCTGTTGCGCAGCCGCCCCTCCACGAAGAGGAGCTGGCCCTTGTGGAAGTGGGCCCCCGCGGTCTCGGCCTGCTTGCCGAAGATGACCAGGTGGTGGAAGTCGGTGTGCTGCCGTGCGGTGCCGTCCTCTGCTTTGCCTGCGTAGACGTTGGTGGCCAGCCGGACGGTCGCCACGTACGTGCCCGTCTGGGACGCGCGGACCTCGGGTTCTGATGCGAGATTACCGATGAGCAAGACCTTGTTGACCATTTCGAAACACCCTCCTCAAATGACTGCAGCGAGCGTATGTCCTCAGGGCGACTGCGCCAACCCAGCCTGTTAAGGCACAGGTGCAAGCCACCTCGCCGGGTCGACCGAACGGCCGTCAACCTGCACCTCGAGGTGGACGTGTGGGCCAGTCGCCAGGCCGGTTGCACCCAGCTCGCCTATCTCCTGCCCAGCCGTGACCTGCTCACGCTCCGCGACATCGGCCCGCTGCAGGTGGCAGTACAGAAGGCGCACGTGCTCGTCGACTGAGACGGCGACGTAGATGCCTGCGCCGTCGGGGTCGTAGCCCACGCGAGCGATGCCACTCGTCGCCGAATAGACTGCGGTTCCGAGCGGGGCCGAGAGATCGATGCCTGTGTGCACGTGACGGCCTGGGCAGAACGGGTCGAAAGGCTCGAGCACGAGTGTGGTGCAGCCGAAGGGCTGCGTGACCACCGCCCCGCGCACCACCGCAGCCAACGGCAGGCGTGAGTGGTCGACGACGCGTGATGCCGCAGCCGTCCAGACCAGCGCGCCGGCGGTGCAGATTCCGGCCACGCGCAACGCTGCGATCACGCCGCGCGCACGACCGCGTGCTCCGCATGCGTGAGACCCGAGTGGAGAAGGGACTCGAGCTTGTGCGCGACCTTCTCGGCGCTGCCCATCGCGCCGGGGACCTTGAAGACGACCAGCAGGGAGGCCAGCGCAAACAGGTGACGCACCGGTGTGTGGCCTGTGCTCTCCAGCGCGAAGCCGATGGCGAGCACGAACAGCTGGACCGGCTGCATGAAGAGATTGGTGATGAAGAGCTTTCGCCAAAGCTTGGCGAGGTGAATCGTCTCCGGCAGCACCATCAGCAGGCCGGCGAGCGGCGCGGTGATGGCCAGGAAGATCAGGATCGTGTAGCGGACCAGGTAGGCGACCGCGAGCACGTCGTAACCAAGCACGAGCACAGCGGTCGTGAAGACCGACCAGAGTCCATCACCAGGGTTCAGCGTGAACGTCGACCACCAGTAGTGCCAGTCGGGGATGGTTCCGTAGCGGATGACGAAGTCGCACAGCGTGTTGCTGGCGGCGACTACGGCCTGGATCATCGGCAACGCAAAGTTGATGAGCACCGCGCCCATGAACAGGCGCGGCAGCAGGATGCGAGCGCTGAACTGGCTGCGGAGTCCCTGCCCCCACATGATTCGGTACGACGCCCACAGCGTGACCAGCACCAGCGCGCTGTTCGCCAGCGCCTGGACCGTGGGCTCGAACTGCGTGATGGTCGCGTTCTGGATGAAGTCATGGGTCGTGTCGAGGTCGGTCGTCCGCAGCACGAAGTCGAACCAGACCTTGAGCAAGAGCCCGAGGCTGTCGTTGAGCAGGACCGCGGCCACCTGATTGGGATGCAGGATCGGCGCGAGGAGCCCTACCAGACGGTCGATGGCGTCGATCAGCTGCTGGATGTATTCGGGCAGCTTGGTGGCGTCGCCCACGCTCAGTGGCCGGGCACCGACTTGGTCAGGATGTCCACCAGCGATCCCGCGACCTCAACGCCTATCGTCCCGACGACTATGCGCTGGATCCACTGTTTGGCCGCGAGCGCCGAGTGCGACTCGACGGCCGTGATCTTCCAGATGAACGCGAAGATGAAGGCCAGGGCACCGATCGACGCAACCAGCGCTTGCGCGATGTGAGTCCAGGTTGAGATCAGGTCCTGGATCGGCGTGATGTCGGGTCCGGCGGCGAGAAACGGCATGGTGGGCGACCTCCTGTGTTGTTTGCGTTCGAGGCTAGGCCGCCCTCGCCGGTTCTGATACCCAGGCTGTTAAGGGCTTGGAGCGGCTTGCCACACCAACAACAGCCGCAGCAAACTTGACTTTTGGACCCTCCCATCTTAATAATCTTCATTATGAACTCAATAAAATCAATTCTCAGCCCAACCAACGACGCTGGGAGGCTCGACTGGCAGGAGCTCACGCACCTCACCCAGGGTCAGCCGATCACCGTCGAGCGGGTTCGCCTATCCGCCACTGGAATCGCGATCGAGGGCGACTTCGAGCTCCCCCAGCTGGCCCGCCTCAGCGTCGAGGACCAGGTCTTCGTGACCGCATTCGTCCGTTCACACGGCTCGATCAAAGAGATGGAGAGCGTCTTCGGCGTCAGCTACCCGACCATCAAGGCCCGCCTCAACCGAATCGCCGGCAGCCTCGAGTTCGTGGAGACCAATCCCCT
This sequence comes from Chloroflexota bacterium, assembly GCA_005881025.1. GTDB lineage: Bacteria > Chloroflexota > Dormibacteria > Dormibacterales > Dormibacteraceae > CF-54. The sequence continues at coordinate 2,468 of VBFO01000131.1, forward strand.
GCCGTCGCGGGCCGAGATCCTCGACCGGCTCAGCCGCGGCGAGATCGACACCGAGGATGCGATCCGCCAGCTCGAGAGGCTCGCATGACCGAGCACACACGCCTGGTCCTGGAGATGCTCGCCGCCGGCAAGATCAGCACGGACGAGGCAGACCGGCTCATCAACGCGCTGAGAGACGGGGGAGCCACAACCCCCACCGAGCGCACTGAGAAGCCTCAGCCGCGCTACCTGCGCGTGATGGTCGACGTCGATGACGAGCGCGACGGCCCAACGAAGATCAACGTCCGCGTTCCTCTTCAGCTGCTGCGAGCCGGCGTGCGCCTGGCGAGCCTCATCCCCGCGCACGCCCAGAAGCGCGTCAACGAAGCGCTCCGCGAGCAGGGCATGGACCTCGACATCACGAAGATCAAGCCCGAAAACATCAACGAGCTGATCGACGAGCTGCGCGATCTCTCGGTCGACATCGACCAGAAGCGCGAAGACGTCAAGATCCGGGTTTTCGCCGAGTAACCATGCTGGAGAGTCCAGCCGTTCCAATCGTGGACCAGGTCGCGCCGCCGAAGGTGCGCCTGTGGTCGATCGCCGGCTCGAGCGCCTTCCGCAAGTTCTGGCTCGGCACCAGCCTGTCGCTGTTCGGTGACTTCTTCAACTACATAGCGATGGCCTGGCTGGTGCTGCAGCTCACCGGCTCCAGCCTGGCGCTTGGCGCAGTGCTGACAGTGCAGGCGGTGCCGCGAGCCTTGCTGATGCTCGTCGGCGGTGCCATCGCCGACCGCATCTCGGCGCGACTGACGATGTCCGGGTCGATGGCGCTCCGTGTCCTCTGCGCAGCCCCGCTCGCTCTTCTCGTGCTCACCAACCACGTCGCAATGTGGGAGGTGTACATCCTGTCGGCCGTCTTCGGCATCGTCGGGGCATTCTTCTATCCGGCCCATGGCGCCGTGCTTCCCAGCATCGTGGCCCGCGAACAGCTCGAGCCCGCGAACGCGGTCATGAACATCACCCGGCAGACCTCGGTGATCATCGGCCCGGCGGTCGCCGGCCTGATGGTGGCCGCCGTCGGGTCGGGCTGGGCGTTCGCCACCGACGCCGTGTGCTTTGCGGTTGGAACGCTGGTGATCCTCTGGCTTCCCGCGAGCGGAGGCATCGCGCATGCCAAGGGGGGAGGCTCCGGCCTGGTGCGCCAGATCAGGGATGGGATCGGCTACGCGTGGTCCGACACCGGCATCCGCGTGATGCTGCTGATGATCGCGGCGGTCGATTTCTCGGCCGGCGGCGCGCTCGAGGTGGGTCTACCGACGCTCGCGCACGGCCGCTTCGACGCGGGTGCGTCGGGCCTCGGGATCCTCTTCGGAGCGTTCGGGCTCGGGGCGACCGCGGGCGCGGCCGTGGCAGGGGTGGTCAAGAGGCCGACCCGCATGGGCTGGCTGATCGTGGCCGTCTGCGGCTGGCTTGGGGCTGGCATCGTGCTGACAGGCCTCGTGCCCTCGCTGCCGCCCGCGGCGACTGTGATGGCCATCTCTGGGATCGCGACCGGCGTGATCAACACCTATGGGGTGAGCTGGCTTCAGCGCCGCACCGACCCGACCATGCAGGGCCGCGTGATGTCACTCGTCATGCTCGCCTCGGTGGGCCTGGTGCCGATCTCGCTCGCGGTGTCGGGCGCTATCGCGGAGGTCAACCCGACACTGCTCTTCGTGATCGCGGGAGGCCTCATCCTGGCCGCCACCGCCGGCGCCGCGGCCAGCCGCACCGTGCGCGCCCTCTAAAGCGCGGCTAGCGCGACTTGACCCGCCTCTCCACCCCGTCGAGCAGGATGTCCAGTGCCGAGACCGGTGTGCTGCCAGGCGTGACAGGCGCAGCGATGGATGCAGGTGGAGCGCTGGCGGCATACGTGTCCAGGTCGATCTTCACTGCGCCACTGCTGATCTGCAGCTCGTAGCGATCCGAAGCCGTTGACCCACCTTCGGACTCCCAATGGACGTTGGTGACCGACGTCCTGATGGCGAAGTCGTCGAGCTTCACCTTCACCGCTCCGGTGCTGATGTTGGCCACCAGGGCCGAGCCGGCCGGACGGTGAAGCGCGACACCCACGACGCCGCTGGAGATGTGGATAGGCACGACTCCTCGAGGCCGGGGCAGGAAGCACTCCACCCTGGCGGCACCGCTGTCGACGTGGATCTCGCGCACATCGAGGCCCCCGACCTCGAGCACCGTGTTCCAGGTCGGTGCCTGGACACGAAACTTCCACGACCGGCGCGGGTTCAGCTCGATCTCGCCGCGACCGACGCCTCGCAACCTGCGCACGATGACGGTCTCGCCACGCACCACCGCCGGCGCCGCAGTGCTCCGCTCATGGGGAACGCGAATCAGCGTCTCCATCTCGGTCGACCCTGTTCTCAGCACGACGCCACGCGACCCGGTGTCGATCGCGATCGCGGCCACCCCGGAGCTCGCCACGTCGCCGGCTTCACCGCTGGACGAGCTCCCTCCAGCGATGACATGGGCCATCACCATCCGCGCCACCTCGGCCGCCTCGGCGCCCTGAAGCCCGCCGGACTGCAGCTGCGCCTTCAGCCCGGCGTAGGTGCCGCTTTGCTCGAGGGCGTCGGGTGATTCGAGCAGGACCCGGCTCGCGTCCTTCTGTGAGGACACTCGCGACTCCAGCGCGGCCGCCATGGCGATCACGTTGGGGCGCCAGCCGGCGGCAGGACGCGGGCGCGGGACGCTTTCGAGGATCGACCCGGCCAGCAGCTCGAGCAGCTCCTCCCGGTCCCGGACATGCCAGTACAGGGACGCCGCCTTCACCTCCAGCCGCTCAGCCAGCGCCCGCATCGACAGCCCGTCAAGGCCGTCGTCTTGGATCAGCTCCATGGCAGCCTCGACAACGCGGTCCCTGGTCAAGCCCCGCTGGCCCTCTTCCTCTTTATCTGGTGGCAATTTCAACTTCCTTCGTTAGTGACGCTTGCAATCCTAACACTGTTAGGGATATCATGCTGAATATTACACCTAACGTCGTTAGGGAACAAGGAGGAAGCGCAATGAGCGAACACGAACACAACCGCCACCCGGAGATGGACCCGGTCGTCGGAGCCTGGCACGGCTGGGCGTCCCCCGTCGGCCTGGGCCTGTTCTTTGTCCTGATCGCGACCGCTGTCGACCTCGTCCGCCTCGCATTCAAGTAATTCAAAGGAGTTCGTCACCAATGAGCCAGATCCGCCACCACCCCATGGCCGCCCTCGGCGTGCTCGCCCTGGGCGTGTTCATGACCCTGCTCGACCTGACCATCGTCAACATCGCGATCCCCTCGATCCTGGACGGTCTGCACGCGAGCCTGGACCAGGTGCTCTGGGTGCTGAACGCCTACAGCCTCCTGTATGCGGTCCTCCTGATCACCTCAGCCAGGCTGGGCGACATCTACGGACCGCGTAACCTCTTCGCCGCGGGCACCGTCATCTTCACCGCGGCGTCGATCTTCAGCGCCCTGGCGCAGGACCCGACGCAGCTCATCCTCGCCCGCTCCCTTCAAGGTCTTGGCGCTGCAGTGCTCGCGCCGCAGGGCATGCCGCTGATGCTTTCGCTGTTCGCGCCCGAGAAGCGCGGTGGGGTGTTCGCCATCTACGGGGTGCTTGCCGGGCTCGCGGTGATCGCGGGACCGACAGTCGGAGGTTTTCTCGTCACTCATTTCGGCTGGCGCTCGATCTTCACTGTCAACATCCCGGTCGGCGTCATCACGTTTGCTCTCGCCATGCTCGTGATCCCTGACCTGCGGCCTGGACGCCGTCACCGGCTCGATCTCCCCGGGGTCGCCCTCGCCACCGCCGGCTTGCTGTGTGTGATCTTCGGCCTGATCGAGGGCCAGCGTTACGACTGGGGCACGGTAACCGGAGGGATCTCCATCCCCGAGATCATCGCCGCCGGCGTGGTGCTGCTGGCGCTGTTCCTCTACTACCAGGCGCGCCGCCAGGATCGCGAGCCATTGCTTCCGTTCGAGGTGTTCAAGGACCGCAACTTCACGCTGATGACTCTCGTCATGGCGGCAATGGGGTTCGCCATCCTCGGCATCTACCTGCCGCTCACCATCTACATGCAGTCGGTGCTCGGTCTGAGCGCGATCGACGCCGGCATCACGCTGGCGATCCAGCCGGTGGCCATGTTCTTCTCCTCCGGGCTGGCCGGAGGTCTCGCGCAGAAGATCAACGGCAAGTACCTACTGGTCCCCGGCCTGCTCATGCTGGCTGCGGGATCCGGCTACATCGACTGGATGGCGCAGGCGGACTCAGGTCGGTGGGCGTTCACGCCAGGCCTGATCGTCAGCGGCCTGGGCATGGGCTTCATCTGGACGCCTGTCTTCAGCATCGCGACCCGCGACCTGCCGGCACACCTTGGCGGTGTTGCGTCAGGTGTGGTCAACACGATCCAGGAGCTTGGCGGTGTGCTGGCAAGCGCCGTGGTCGGCGCGCTCCTGCAGAACCGGCTCGCCCTGGCGCTTCACGACCAGGCAGTCGCGGCATCCAGCCGTCTGCCCGAGCAGTACAGGACCTCGTTCGTCGATGGATTCAGCAAGGCAGCGCACTCGGGATTCGAGGTCGGCGCGGGCCAGACCGGCGCCAGCCTGCAGCTTCCGGCGCAGGTGGAGGCGATCGCGCGCTACGTCTTCACGCACGCTTTCGTCGACGCCATGCATCCGACCCTGGTGCTGCCGGTGGCGGTGCTGGTCGCCGCTGCCTTCGCAGCTGCATTCGTGCGTGGCCGCCGGCAGGCGACGGTGGCGGCGGACGCTCCCGAGCGGGAAGCTGCCGTGGCCTAACCTTTTCCTCGTGGCTCGGAAGCTGGCCGAGTACGAGGCCAAGCGCGACTTCAAGCGAACGCCAGAACCCGGCGCCAAGGTGCCCCGACGGGGCGTCAAGGCGCCGCGGTTCGTGGTTCAGGAACACCACGCGCGCCGGCTGCACTGGGACCTTCGCCTGGAGAAGGACGGGGTCGGCGTGTCTTGGGCGGTGCCCAAAGGCATCCCGCCAGACCCCAAGAAGAACCACCTCGCCGTGCACGTCGAGGACCATCCGCTCGAATACTTCAAGTTCGCCGGCGAGATCCCGAAGGGCGAGTACGGCGGGGGCACTGTCACGATCTGGGACGCGGGCACCTACGAGCCCGTCAAGTGGACTGACCGTGAGGTGATGGTCGAGTTCCAGGGCGAGCGGCTGAAGGGCCGCTACGTCCTCTTCCAGACCCGCGGCAACGACTGGATGATCCACCGGATGGATCCACCGCAGGATCCGGAGCGCAAGCCCATGCCCGGGCGGATCGAGCCGATGATGGCCAAGCCGGCGACCAAGGTCCCCACTCCTGACTCTGCGTGGGGCTTCGAGTTCAAGTGGGACGGCATCCGGGCGCTGGCGTATGTCGACGGCGGTCGCGTCCGGCTCATCAGCAGGACGGGCGAGGACATCACCGGGCGATATCCAGAGATCCATGCCATGGGCCGCGCCCTGGGGTCGCGCGAGGTGATCCTGGACGGCGAGGTCGTGGCCCTGGATGAGAACGGACGGCCGAGCTTCGAGCAGATCCAGCAGCGCATGGGACTTACGTCCGAGAACGATGTGAGGCGGAAGATGAAGACGGTGCCTGTGAGCTACATGGTCTTCGACGTGCTCTGGCAGGATGGCCATTCGCTGATGACGTCGGCGTACGTCGACAGGCGCGCACAGCTGGCCGGGCTCAAACTTTCAGGGCCCTCG
>VBFO01000089.1 GCA_005881025.1 Chloroflexota bacterium
CGCCTAGGCGGTTCGCCTCAAAATCGTATGCAGCCGGCGTAGCTCAGCCTGGTTAGAGCAGCGGTCTTTTAAACCGAAAGTCCGGGGTTCGAATCCCCGCGCCGGCACCACATGCGGCCGGCACCACATGCGGTTTCTTCCGTGCGCTTTGCGCACAAAAGGAAGTTATCCGAGCCAAATTCCGCCCTTTTGCGCACAAATGCTGGGAATCAGGCTCAGCTCACCGATCTGATGAAGAAAGCCGCCGCCGCGATGACCGTGTAGGCCCCCACCAGCTGCACCCCAGACAGCCAGTTGCTGCGCCCCTCCAGAGAGATCAAGGCGACGATCAGCGTCGCCAGCGACACCACCGCGATCTCGAAGGCCGTGAACACAAAGTCCATGGGGTGCCCGATCGCCAGGCTGACGAACACCAGGATCGGCGCCACGAACAGCGCGATCTGAGTCGACGAGCCGACCGCGATCTCCAGGGTCAGGTCCAGCCGGTCACGAGCGGCGAAGAACACCGCCGATGCATGCTCGGCCGCGTTGCCGATGATCGGAATGACGATCAACCCCACGAAGATCGCGGGCAGGTGCAGGGTGGTCAGGGCCGGTGACAGAGATGTGACCAGCCACTCCGACTCCAGGCCGACCAACCCCGCCGACACCCCCAGCACTATCACCGACCGCCTCAGCGAGCTGGTCGGCTGCTCCGGTGCCTCCTCGTTCGCCCTGAACAGGTGCGCATGTGTGATCTGCGTGAACGCCAGCGCGGCTCCATAAAGAAGGATGAGGACGATCGCGACGATCCCGCTCACGACCTCCTTCTCGATGAAGCCCGACTGCGGAGTCGTGAGGATCAACAGCGCGGGCATCAGCAGTCCCGCCACCGCGAGCAACAGCGACGACGAGTGGACGCCCGCCGCCCGGGCGCTGAACCGCTGCTCCTTGTGACGAAACCCACCGACGACGAATGAGATCCCCAGCACCAGAAGCAAGTTGCCGATGATCGATCCGATCAAAGTCGCTTTCACGATCGCGAAGCTGCCGGTGGTGATCAGCAGCGTGCAGACGATCAGCTCGGTGACGTTGCCGAGGGTCGCGTTCAGCAGCCCGCCCGACCGCGAACCGAGCCGCCGCGCCACCTGGTCGGTGGACCGGCCGATAAGACCTGCCAGCGGCACTATCGCAAGTGCCGACGTGATGAACACGACCACTGTCTGGCCAAGGAGCTCGGCCACCAGCGACACGGGCACGAAGACGAGCAGCCAATCGAGCGAAGGCGAGCGCAACCTGGTCATCCGAAAACACCTCCAATCGAAAAATTCGATCAGAGGTCTTGCCTCGGACCGCGAGGTCCGCCGCCGTCCCGGGTGCCGTCCACCGTCTTGACGGGACCAGCGAAGGGAGCTACTCCCCCCTGTTCGCCGTCAAGTCTAGCGGCTCAGAAGTAGACCTCTTCTGCGATCGTGCTCTGGTTCAGGAAAAGGATCCCGCTCGGTCCGACGATCTGCGCCAGCGCCGGCGTCACCGCCGCGAACTTGATCACCACCCTCACCTGCAAGCCATGGCCGGCGCCCGGTTCCGGGCGCAATCCCCACCCAAAGGCGACGCAGGTGCCGAGGTCGCCACCCCCTGACAACGTGCACGTGCGCACCGCAAAGCACGCTATGCGCGTCCCCGAGAACACGCTGGGCGGGCACCCCAAGGGGTCACCGCAGGTCTGTCCTGCGCTGGTGCAGGTGCCCTGGGCCTGGCCCGGCCCCGTCGCGCCCCAGGCCGTCACAGTGTTGGGAATCCCGCTGTTCGGCTCATCCCGCAGTGCCGAACCGATGTCGGATGTGTCGCAGATGATGCCCATCCGCGCTCCTGCTCGCGCTGCGCCGGCAGCATCGATCGACTCCCAGTACGCGCGGCCCACGTCGACGGTCAGTAGCACGAACAGCATCATCACCGGCACAGTCACGGCGAACTCGACCAGCGCCTGTCCTCGAGACGAGCTACGCCGCATCACTGCGCCAGGTCCACCGATCCGACCGACTGCTGCCCAGGTCCTGGCTGGCCTGTGTTGCTGAACGTGTACGACGAGTACGCGTAGTCCCCACAGTGGTCTCCGTCGAGCACGAACACGGCCACGTTCACGAACGAACCGGTTGGAATCGGGAACGTGTACTTGACCGAGACCGTGTTGTTGCCGGAGTTGGCGTTCGGGATGTCGCTCTCATGGCCCCAAGTCCACTTGCCGTTGAGCTCGATCGTCGAACCGTTGCTGTTCGGGATGTTGTAGAGCCAGTCGGCCGGGCTCATCGACTTGATCGTGTAGGCACCGGGTGTGCCCGCGCTTGGATAGGCGGGGTTCTGGTCGCCCGGGTTGTTGTTGGGCGGCGGCAAGGGCGCGCCCGGCCCCGGGGTCGTGTTCCAGATGCCCTGGGAGAAGAAGATGGGCTGGCCGTTGTTGATCTTGATGAACTGGTCGTAGGCGTCCATCGCCCATTCATCGGTGTAGTTGACAGTCAGCGTCTCATAGCCCGGAGCGGCAGCTGTCAGCGATGCGCTGGAGATGATCGAGGTCTCGTTCTTGCCCGAGGTCGGGATGCTCGACACGGTCCCCGCGCCGTAACCATCACCAAAGTCCATGGTCCCTTGTGAGCCGAAGGTCGTAAACGAGTAAGCGAGCACCTGGCCGTGCAGAGCCACCGCGCCGCCTCCGCTGGCCATGCCGAGGTTGATCTCCACGCCGCCGCCTGCGGCCGCGGGCGTCTGATAGATCAAGCCCTGGACCTCGTTGCTGTTCGCGGCGCGCGCGTCGATGACGACCGGCGACCCACCCACCGACGCAAGGCTGTTGACGCCGGCACCTGACAGCAACAGACCTGTCACCTCGTTCGTGCTTACGAATCCACCTGCGCCAGGCTCGAGCCGGAACACGACCCCGCTCGCGCTGACCACCGTCGCGTCACCGCCGCCGCTTGTGGAACCGCTGGCCCCGCCCACGCATGACTGGTTTCCGGGATTCACATAGGGCCCATATCCGCCGCCCCCATGGCCGATCCACACGCCGGCAGTGAGAGTCGGGCATGAGGTCGGCAGGCCGCCGGTGCACAGGTCGAAGTCGGCGGCTCCTTCCTTGCTGTGGTCGATTCCGTTGGCGAAGTACGCCCCGCCGCTCAGGGTGTTGACGGGCGCGGTGCCGGTGATGTCGTACAGGCCCGGGTCGAACTCATACGTGCCGTGGTTGATGACTATGGAGTTGTAGAAGCCGGGCCGGATCAGGTAAGGCTCCTGGGCGATGGCGCACGGACCGTAGACGGCCTGGCCGTTGAGTACGAGCGAGCCGCAGCCGGACAGTCCGCTCGTGTCCACTGTCGGCGACCAGTAAGTGGGCGAGAAGAACGCGACCTGGTTGCCGTCGACCTCGTTGAGGGTGGCCTGGCCGGTGGTGGTGCAGGGGGTGAGGAACGATACCCCGCCTCCATATTTCGAGCAGTACACCTTCGAGCCGCCCGCGACCGCGAAGCCTGCCGCACCCACCGCCGTGTTGGGCACGCAGGTCGCGCCGCCGTACGGGTCGCACAACGTGGTCCGGTCCTGGATGACCATGTCGCCGTTGGACTGCAGGGTGGACGCGTTCTGCGGCGGCGAGAAGGTGATGCCGTCGAAGCCGTAGAGGTACGGCCGGGTGCCGGCTCGGGTCCAGAAGGTGGGACAGTTGTTGGTCCCGCCGGTGCATGAGAGCAGCGCCCGCGCGACCGGCGATGTTTCCTTGAAGCACTGCTGCGAGGCGGGTGCGCATCCGCTCTGCGGCTGATAGAGCACCAGCGCGTTCGGCGGAGGCGCGTTCACTGTCGACCCAGGAAGGATTGCGTGAGCGCTCGCCCCGACCGTCACGTACGCGCGGCTCACGCCAAGCACGCTGGCGAACAGCTCCGCGATGTTGGTGGTGATGACGACCTGCACACACGAGTACGCTCCGCTGCCCTGGCACACAGGCGGCACCGGCGAGCCGGGCAGGTTCTGCGCCGGCATGTTCACGGTCACCTTGGTGCCGAATCCCGAGGTCGCGCCACACGGCACGCCCGCGATGTCGAACCAAGACGTTGTGAACCCGGATGACGTGTTGTCACATGCGGTGTTGAAGTTGGTCGTGAACCCGTTGTTGGCGGCAAAGTCGTGGGCCGCGTAGACGGGCGCGGTGTTGGGGCTGATGGAAACGCTCAGGTTCCCCGAGAGCGTCATCGCCTTGGCGGCAGCGAGAGCTGCAAAGTCGGCGGCGTTCTGGGCGTTGCGCTTGGCCAGGTAGTCGCGGCTGGCGTCGATCGCGAGCCCTGCTATGGCCGCGAGCACTACGAATCCCACCGCAACGATTGGGAGGAGCTGACCTGATTGCCTGCGCCTGCTTCTGGGTGTCATGGGCCTCACTCCGTGGTGACGACCGAGACGGTCTTGACGATGATGTTTGGAGCCAGCGACGCGATGAACGGCGTCAGCGGCACGAAGTGGTACTGGACCTCCACCGACACGTGCTTCACTGTCTGGCTGATCGCCCGCTGATTGGAGCTGCTGCAGTTCGACTCAGGTGGGTTGGAAGTCGCGACCGCCGGCCAGATGTACGCGTAGCCCACGTTCGGTGGCGGCGTGGTCGGCTGCAGCGAGCCACTCGGGTTGTTGGGGTCGCTGTTTCCGACCACCGAGTTCGGATCCATGCGGACAGGGAATCCCTGCCCGACAATCTCGACGGTGCGGATGATCTGGCAGTCGCTGTAGAGGGACGCCTGAAGCGAAGCCATGCGCGCACCATCACGAGCGGCCGACGAGATCGCGCTGTACGCGTACAGCAATCGACCTATATCGACGGCCGCGAACATGACGACCAGGAACACTGGCGCGACCAGCGAAAATTCGACCAGCGCCTGGCTGCGCTGCGAAAAAAATCTCCTCTCGACAGTTTTCACTTGTACCTCCCCGACGCTCACCGCCAGTGGTGAGATCCGCTCAGCTAAACGATCGGAGAGGTTTTATCCGGCACATGGAAATCAATGAACGCAACCGATGGATTTCCCGCCAGGACGATCAGCTCACTTTGGTCGCTGCGCGTAGATCGTTTCCCCGCGCGCGAGCATCGCGACGAACTGTTCGATCCGGCGTGCGCGTGTGTCGGCGCGCTTTGCGTTCTGGATCCGGTACAGGATCGCGTAGCGGTTCAACTTCGTCAGCGTGGCGAACATCGCCTTTGCAGCCGGCTCTGAGTCGAGAGCGGCCGCGAGATCATCGGGCACCTCGATGGCTGCCTGCCCCTCGTAGGCGGCGGCCCAGCGCCCGTCAGCCTTGGCTCGCTCGATCTCTGCCAAACCCGCGGCGTGCATCCGCCCTTCTTTGATCAGCCGCCCGGCGATCACCGTGTTCCGCTTCGACCACGCGCTCCTTTTGCGTCGCGGTGTGAAGCGAACCATGTAGCTGGATTCGTCGCGCGATCGTCCCTGGCCGTCGATCCATCCGTACGCGAGCGCTTCGTCCAGCGCTTCGGCGTAGGTGAGCCTCGTCGGAGTGGTCGCGCCGGCCTTGGACAGGACCAACCGCACCCCGTCCACCTTCGCGTGATTTCTCTCCAGCCACCTTCGCCACGCACCGGCATCGCGAACAATCAGCTCGGGTGGCTCCGCCGTTCGAGTGCCTGCCATGTGTTGGGAGGGGACTATAGGGTCGGTACGCTTTTCACGTGGGCGGCGCCCCGTGAAGGTCTTCCTGCGCGACGGCAAGCTCGTCACGTTGATGCTCGGCCACCTCACCGTCGACAGCTACGTCGGCGTGATTCCAGTGCTCTATCCGCTTCTGATCGGCCGCTTCGAGGTGAACTTCGCGACCGTCGGCCTGGTCAGCCTTGCTTACTCAGGCGCGGCAGCGGTCTTCCAGCCGCTGTTCGGCATCCTCGCCGACCGCTACGGGACGCGGCTCACCGGACTCGCGCTCGTATGGACTGCTGTCACGTTCGCGCTGGTCGGCTTCGTGCCGAGCTTTCCGCTTCTGGTCGCGCTTGCCTTCTTCTCGGGATTGGGATCAGGGCTGTTTCATCCATTCGGCGCACTCGACGTGCGCGCGCTGCTGCCCAAGCGAAGCCTGAGCACAGGCATGTCGATCTATGTCACCGCCGGCACCGTCGGCGTCGCCCTGGGGCCGCTGATCGGGATCGCTTTGTTCGGGCTGTTCGGGCTGCACGGCACCGGACTGCTCGTCATCCCCGGTATAGCCACCGGCGCCTACCTGCTGTGGCGGATGCGCGCCGCCGGCCCAGCCGGCGCGGGCGCCAAAAGAGCCGTCGCCGGGGCTCGACGCGCCGCCCCGGTCATCGCGCTGGCCGCCGTGATCGGCGTGATGGCCTCGCGCAGCTGGACGGTGGCCGTGTTCCAGGCGTTCACGCCCACCTGGTACAAGCAGCTCGGCTACGGACCGGAGTTCTACGGTCCGCTCGCGACCACCCTCGTGCTGGCGAGTGCGGCGGGCACTGTCGGGGTCGGCGCGCTCGCCGACCGGTTCGGCCGCAAGACGCTGATCATCGGCACCCTCGTGCTTTCGATCCCCGCCATCCTGTTGTTCACGATCTTCCCTGGACCATGGGCGTTTGGCTCGGCGATCCTCATCGGCTTGCTGGCCGCCTCGACCGCGCCGCTCATGCTCCTCATGGCGCAGCAGCTCATGGCCTCGAGGGCGGGGCTGGCGTCAGGCCTCGTGATGGGCCTGGGCTTTGTCACCGCGGCCATCGGCGTCCCCATCAACGGCGCCATCGCGGACGCCGTCGGACTGCAGAGGTCGCTGATGTCTCATGTGATCCTCGTCCTGGTCACGATCGGCGTCGCCTGGCTCCTGCCGAGCGAGAAGGAGATGGAGCGCTACGCGGCCCCGCCGGCCCCGGCCGCCTCCGAGCCTCTTCAGCCCTCCGTCGCCACCTAAACCGACATACACTCCCGACGAGTGTTGACAGTTGATGCGTCCCTGCCGCAGGCCGACCTTCTCCCCGTAGGGCCGCGCGCCACCATCCCCTACCGGCTCGTCAGGTTCATCGGCATCCCGCTGCTTCGCCTCGCGTTCAACTTCGAGGTCCATGGCCGGGAGAACATCCCCCGCAAGCACGGCACCAACTACATAGTCATCGCCAACCACCTGAACTGGCCCGACGAGTTCGCCCTGCTGCTGCTGTTCCCGATCGAGCCGCGCCTGCACTTCCTGGCCGACCCGACCATGCTCGTGACTCGCAAGCTCCAGTGGTTCCTGGTTCGCACCACCGGCGGTTACGTACCCGTCGTGCGCAGCCGCCACGGCGACCCTGCCCTGTTCCACCACGTCGATCGCTGCCTCGAGGTGGGTGGCGCGATCGCCATCTTCCCGGAGGGCAACTACGGCCCTGACGAGGGCGGCCTCATGCAGTTCCACAAGGGCTTCGCCCACTTCGCGATCAAGGCCGGCGTGCCGGTCGTGCCGGTCGGCCTTTCGGGTACCAAGGACGTGTGGTTTCGGAAGAAGATCAAGGTGTTCGTGGGCGAGCCGATCCCGACCACCGGGCAGGATCCGGCCACCCTTACCAGCCTCGCTTTCGAGCGGGTCAAGGCGCTGATTCCGCAGTATCAGGAGCCGGCCGGCCCCAAGCCCCTTCGCCGCTTCCTGACCCATCTCTTCTAGGCCTTAGAATCGGCCGGTGGACCTCAAGGCCGAGGGCTTCTTCCAGGGCGTCTCCCCCAACGAGCTCAAAAAGCTCGGCAAGTCCCTGCGCGAGGTCCGTCATCCGAAGGGCTCCGAGATCATCATCCGGGGCAAGGAAGGCGTCGGCTTCATGGTCATCGTGAGCGGCGAGGCCGAGGTCACGACCTACGACGGCCGGCACCGCACGCTGGGCCCGGGCGACCACTTCGGTGAGATGGCGCTGCTCGACATGCAGGGCCGCAGCGCCGACATCACCGCCAAGACCGACCTCGTGCTGGCGGCAGTCACGGAGTGGGGCTTCAAGCAGTTCCTGGCCGACCATCCGGAGCTCACCTACCGGCTGCTGCAGACCTTGAGCCGGCGCCTGCGCGAAGCGGAGGAAGCCCAGAAGTCACGCGGCTGACCGCCGGAATGCGGGTGAGTCTGTGACGGTAACCACGGTATGGCCTTAGAGCCCCGGCCGGAAAAGCCGTCGACGGAGCTTGCGCGCCCAATGCGGCCCGTCTCCGGGCTCAGCTCCTCCGCTGCTCGCTTACTAATTGACGAATGCGCTCGCTCCGCTGCTCGTCGCTTCGCCCGGATTCGGGCCACCTGGATCGCCCAATCTCTCGCCGAAGGTTTTCGGCCGTGGCTCTAGCCCGAGTCGTCTCCCCGGCCATGGTGGGCCGGGATGAAGAGCTGTCCATCGTCGAGGACGCGCTGCTGTCCGCCCTGCGCGGTGACGGCGGCGCCGTCGTGGTGGGCGGGGAGGCGGGTGTCGGCAAGTCGCGCCTGGTCCACGAGCTCACGCGGCGTGCGTTGCGCCTGGGCTGCACCGTGATGTCAGGCGTCTGCAGCGAGGCCGAGCTCTCTCTTCCTTATCTACCTTTCCTGGAGGCGATCGGCAACCACCTGTCCACTCAGGACATCGCCGCCCTCCGCGAGCGCCTCGGGCCGGCGGCCGAAGAGCTGGCGCAGCTGTTCCCGCAGATGGGCCGCGCCCAACCGCCCGCCGGCGACGCGGTGCAGGCCAAGCTGAGGCTCTTCGAGGCCATCCTCCTGCTGCTGCGCGACGCCGCCCGCGAGCGCGGCCTGCTGCTGGTGCTGGAGGACCTGCACTGGGCCGACCCGGCCACACGTGAGCTGGTCGACTACGCCACCCGCCGGCTGCGCAACACCAACGTGCTCGTCCTGGCCACGTACCGGACCGACGAGCTGCACCGCAAACACGCGCTGCTGCCCACCATCCAGGGCTGGCGTCGCTCCGGGCAGGCGCACCTGATCGAGCTCACCCCTCTCCGCGCAGAGGCGGTGAAGGACATGGTGGTCTCGATCTTCGACGAGCCCGACGTCAGCGACGAGTTCCGCGACTTCCTGCACCAGCGCAGCGAAGGCAACCCCTTCGTGCTCGAGGAGCTGCTGCGCGACGCCATCGACCGCGGCGACATCTTCAAGACGGACAAGGGATGGGACCGCAAGGCAATACACGAGATCCGCATGCCGCGCACGGTCCGTGACACCATCCTGGTCCGCGTCGGCGGCCTCAGCCCGGACCACGTCGAGATCCTGTCGGCCGCCTCGGCGATCGGCCAGTCCTTTGACCTGGCGACGCTCACCGCGGTCACAGGCAGGAGCAGCGCCGCCGTCCTGTCGGCGCTCGAGGCGAGTGTCACCAACCAGCTGCTCGAGGAGGCCGACCGCACGTCCGGCCGCTATGTGTTCCGGCACGCGCTCACGCGTGAAGCCGTCTATGAGGACATCATCGTTCCGCGCCGGCAACAGCTCCACGCCCGCATCGCCGAGGTCCTCGAATCTCAACCCGGCTGGAAGGCCGTCGACCTCGCGCACCACCTGCTGATGGCCGGCAACTACCAGCAGGCGGTGGGAATGTGCGTGGCTGCCGCCGAGGCAGCGATCGCGGCGCGCGCTTACAAAGACGCCGCGGAACTCTTCGAGCGCGCCACCCCGCACGTGACCGACGCGGTGGAGCGCGGGCGCCTCATGTGCCGGGCAGCCGACGCTCTTTGGCTGAACTTCGAACCTTCCGCCGCGAGGCCACTGCTCGAGCAAGGCGTGAAGGACCTCGAGGCCGCCGGCCTGAAGGTGGAGGCGGCAGGCCACCGGCTCCTGCTCGGCCGGTGCATATGGGAGATGCTGCGCCCAGACCTGGCACGCGAGCAGTTCGAGCAGGCGAAGGACGTCCTCGAGGCGGCAGGTCCGAGCGAAGCTCTTGCCGTCGCGTACATCCGGCTGTCTGGCCTCGAGCTGTTCGACAAGAGCGGCGACTCCGGCCTCGCCGCCGCGGAGCGAGCCGCCGAGGTGGCGCGGCTTGCGGGTTCGAGCATGGCGCTGGCCTGGTCGTGGAACTTCATCGCGATGGCCAAAGTCACGACCGGGAAGATCGAGGAGGCGTATCAGTACCTCGAGGACAGCTACCGGGCGGCGCGCGACGGGGGTCATGACTTCCAGACTCAGAACGCAGTCTTCAACTCAGCCTGGTGTGCTGTTCACCTTGGTCACGGCCGCCGCGCGCGGTACTGGTTTGATCGGTACACGGGCGCCGCCGCGGAGGCTTCGGGGTCCTACATCCAGGGCATGATCAAGCTGCACGAGGGCGCGATCAAGGAGGCCACGGCCCTGGCTCGGATCGCCCTCCAGAAGGCACGCGACTCCGGCAACGAGAAGAACGCCTGGCGTGCGAGCGTGCTCCTGGCCGAGGCGCTCGCCGAGGCGATGCGGCCGGACGAAGCCGCGGCCGAGCTGCCGCCGGTTTCCTCGCGTGTCGAAGGGCAGGACTCCATTTACGACACCACCGCCCGGGTGCGGGGCCGGCTCGCCGCCGGCGACGTGGAGGGCGCCTTCGAGGCCGTTCGTGACTTTGCTCCGAAAATGGCCGATCTCGGATCACCGGCGGATGCCATCGCTGAAGCAGCCGCCTCACATCCGGAATGGCTGCGCTCGTTCCTGGACCGCATGCCGAACCAGGATGTCGAGCCACCATTGCCCCGGGCCGAGGTGGCCCGCGGCCGGCTTGCGCTCGCCGAAGGCAGGCATGCAGACGCAGTGCGGATGCTCGGCGCAGCGGAAGCCTTCTTCAGGAAGGAAGGCTTCTTGCTGGACGCATGGCATGCTGGGCGCGCGCTCGCCGAGGCGGAGGCGGCCTCGGGCGACCAGAGCGCATGCCGCAAGCGGCTGGAGCAGATTGTGGGTGAGGCGGAAGCGTCCGGCGCCAGGCTCGCGGCCAGGCTGGCGCGCGACACTGCCGCGCGGCTGGAGATCGAGATCGCTCCGTCCAGCGCTGCCGTCATCGAAGCCGAGGCGGTCGCGGACGTTGTCGGGACCGGCGAGCGGATGGTGAGCGTCCTCTTCGCTGACGTCCGCGGTTACACCGAGCTGACGGGATCAACCGCTCCGGCGAGCATGACCGACCGCATCGCGTCGCTGCAGCGGTGGGCCGGCCAGGAGGTCGCCCGCCACCACGGCATCGTGGACAAGTTCGCCGGCGACGCGGTGATGGCGACCTTCAACGTCTCCGGTCAGAGCGTCGACCACGCCCTTCATGCCCTCCAGGCTGCGATCGCGATCATCGACAAGGCGGCGCTGGTCGGCCTGCCCGTCGGTGCCGGCGTGGCCGTCGGGCCGGCGGTGGTCGGCCGGCTGGCGGAGTCGGCGAACGTCAGCGTGCTGGGCAGCGTCACCAACCTGGCTTCGCGTCTGCAGGCGCAGGCGCCGGCCGGCGAGGTGATGGTCAGCGAGGAGGCTTACGGCCGGGTGAAGGACTGGATCCAGGGCCGCGGCGGCGCGGGGGAGCGTGTCGAGCTGACGCTGAAAGGCTTCGGCGGCCCGGTCGTCGCATATCGCATCGGAACTCGCGCAGGAATTCAAGCCTAGTCACGTCGTAGGGGGCAATGGGCGTTGCCCCCACGTTTCGGCGCGCAGCAGTAGTGCTGCTGGCTTTCGGCCTGTGGGTCATCACCGCCGTGCCCGTGGCCGCCAGCGACCAGATCGACCAGAGCAACGGCGCCTTCAGCGGTCAGAACGCCTTGCGGAACGGGATGGCGCAGACCTTCACCCCCGGAGCGTCAGGCCAGCTGGACCGTGTCTCATTGATGATGGCCGCGACCTCCGGCGCGGTCACCGGAAGCGTCCAGATCCAGACCGTGAGCGCCGGCAAGCCCAGCGGCACGGTGCTCGGATCAAGAGCCTTCAGCAGCATGGTGGTGGCGTGCTGCCATCAGTGGCGCGACTTCACATTCAGCCCGACGATCTCGCTGAGCGCCGGGACGCTCTACGCGATCGTCGTCAGGCCGACCGTCGGGATCTTCACCTGGTATGACAGCTACTACTTCGACGAATACGCGTCGGGGCAGCTGTGGCTGGCCGCAGGATCCGACTGGCTCTACAACACGACCTATGGCCGGGACTTCTGCTTCGAGACGTGGATGGTGTCGGGCGCAGCCAACCAGCCGCCCGCCATCGGCGTCACGAGCTCGGTGTTGACCGTCAACGAAGGCTCCACCGCCAGCAACAGCGGGACCTACTCGGACCCTGACTCGGACAGTGTCGCGCTCACGGCGTCGAGCGGCACGCTGACCAAGACGGGCACCAGCACCGGCGCGTGGGCGTGGTCGATGCCCGGAACCGACGAGGGTCCGCCGCAGACCATCACGGTCACGGCCAATGACGGTCACGGCCACACCACCTCGACGTCCTTCACGGTCACCATCGCCGGGGTGCCGCCGACGGTTTCGATCACCGGCGCTCCTGCCAACGGCCCGGAAGGCACGCCGATCACGCTGACCGGCAAGGCCACCAGCCCGAGCCCGGCCGACACCGCATTCACATACACATGGAACGTGACCAAGAATGGCAACCCGTTTGGAAGCGGGAGCGGCCCGACCATCAGCGTGACCCCGGATGACGAGGGAACCTTTGTCGCGACGCTGACGGCTGTTGACGACGGCGGCAACGGCGCCACCTCCGCGGTGGCGATCAACGGAGCCAACGTCAAGCCCACAGCCCTCATCGACGGAGCCTCGCACGCATCGTTCGTGCTGCTGCCGCTGCAGACAGTCGACTTCAGCGGCGGCTTCTCCGACCCGGGCGCGCTCGACGGGCACACCAGCTCACTCGACTACGGCGATGGCAGCCCCGTCGACTCTTTCGACTATGGCACGAGCGCGTCGGGCCAGGTCCACGACTCGTTCGCCTACTCCAGGCCGGGCACCTACACCATCACCTACACGGTGACCGACGACGACGGAGGGGTGGGCGTCGCCACCTACACCATCACCGTTCAGACACCGGCGGAGGCGCTGGCCAAGATCGCGGACTTCGCCGCCTCGATGGCCTCGCTCGACAAGGGCGAGAAGAATGGGCTGCTGGCGAAGTTCCGAGCCGCCTCCGCCTCGGCCGCGCGCGGCGACTACAACGCCACCTGCGGGCAGCTGGACGCGGCGATGAACGACATCGAGGCGCTGAGCAAGAACGGCCGCCTGTCGGCCGACGACGCCAAGGCACTCGGCGAGGCGACCTGGGCGGTGCACCGCGCGGTGGGCTGCACCAAGGTCAAGGTCGGCTGGCTGATCTTCACGGTCTAAGGGCGGCCGAGCCCGACCCACGTTCGGCCGCCGTCGCTGGTGACCCAGATCGTGCGCTCAGCGCTCAGTGCCCAGCCATCTCTCGGTGAGGTGAACGTCAGCCACACGAAGGAGCCGGCTCCGGGGAGTGCGGTCCAGGAGGCCCCGCCGTCGGTACTGACAAACAGTCCGCCCTTATCACTGGCCAGGAAGGCGGTTCCTGGCGTGGGGGAGATGAGGTAGGCAGCTTGGCCAAGACCGGCCGGCACCTTCCTCTCAGTCCACGTGGCGCCGCCGTTTTCGGAAACGAAAAGCGTCTTCGGGGTGAAGTCGGGGAACGGGGCGCTGCACGCCTCCCACAGCTCGCGGCCATCCGCGGTAGCGGCGTATGCGGCAGCGGTGTCGCCGCTGCACCTGCCCTTCACGGACCTCCAGGTGAGGCCACCGTCGGTGGTCATGAACAGGTTGCCAACACCAGGTTCTGGGATCAGAAGGCCGCCGTCACCGAACGCAGTCACAAAGCGTGGATCGACGCCACCTGGCACGTCCCATGACTGGGGCCAGGTGCGGCCCCCGTCCTTGCTGAGATAGACCTTTTCGGGACACTGAACGCCTTTCGCGCAGGGGTAGATGACGGCCCACGTCCACGGTGCGCGTCCCGCCGCCGACTCCATGACCAGGAAGTGCAGTCCAGTTTCCTTCCAGCTCCGCCCACCGTCGTGCGTCACGAACGCGGTGGTGTTGCCGTAGATGAAGCCGTTGTCCCGATCCACGAAGTGGATGTGATGTCCGGAGTCACCTTCGCCGTTCGCCAGGTGCGGCCCGACCTGAACCGGCTTCGACCAGTGGGCCCCGCCGTCCGTGGTCCTGGAGAACCAGAACTGTGGCCTGTTGTTGGGCTGAATCAGCGTGGCCAGGAGCGCAAACGCGTTGGCGGAGTCCACGGCATCGATCTCGATGAGATTCATGTCTCCTGGGGTCGCCGGAACAGTCGGCTTGGGGCTGGGACCAGGGAACACAGGGAAGGCGAAGGAGTGACGCATTGAGCCGGCGGCGAGCAGACCCGCGACGATGGCCACCGCCAACCCGACCGCGACCACCGCTGCCCAGTTGAGCGTGCGCCGCTCGACCGCGCCATCGCGGGCGGCCTCGGCCGACACCGACTCGCGCAGTCCTGCAGGTGTCGGGAACCGGGCCTCCTCGCGCGCGAAGTGCCCGCGGATGTCGTCGCGAATCGTCATCGAATTTCCTCCTCGGTCAGCTCCGGCCGCAGCCGCTTTGCGGCTCGGTACAGGCGGGACCTCGCCGCGCCGGTCGAGATGCCGAGCACGCGCCCAACCTCATCGAGCGGCAGGTCGAGGTAGAAGTGCAGGTGAAGGATCGCCCGGTCATCGGGCGGCAAGCGGGTCATCGCGGCCGCAATGTCGAGGGCTCGCACGAGGGGCTCCTCGGCCAGCTGCGTTCTGGCGCCCGGAAGCGGGTTGCGTCCGAGGAGCCACCAGTGCCTGCGCATCGTCGAGCGGCACTGGTTCGCCACGATCGAGAGGAACCAGGCCCGGGCGTGCTCCGGCTCGCGGAGCCGGCCCAATGAGCGCCAGGCTTTGATCGCGGCTTCCTGCACGGCGTCCCGGGCCTCGTCCGGGTCGAGCAGCAGGGTCACCGCCAGCCGGTACCCGGTCTCGATATGGGGCCCGATCAGGCCGTCGAAGTCACGGGCACCTGTCGAGCCGTCGATCGCCGCCGGCATGTCCATCGAATGTTGGACGCCGCGACGGCCGGTTTAGTTTCGGATCGGGCAGCGCGGGGCCGGTGCTTATACCACGTTTAAGGCCTTCAACTGGCCGGGGCCTGTCTGCTAAGGTGCCTTTTTCCCCGGTACCTGAGCGGTCCCGCTACTACGTCACCGCTCCGAGCTCAGGCCTGAAGGCGTCCCAGGGGTAGGGCGTCCCCAAGGAGGAGCAATCGGTTGTTACCGCTGTTTCGTGCCGTCCTCGTGTGGACGGCGATACTCGTCGTGGCCGTGCTTCCGCGCCTGCAGGCGCCGGCGGCGGCTCCATCGCCGACGCTGACCCAGGCCTTCTCGCACCAGCAGCAGTCCATCCTGGCGAACGTGCGCGCGGAACGCGCCCAGCAGGCGCAGGCGGACCAGGCCAGGACCTGGTCGGACCAGTACAACCACGACTACGACGCCTACCAGGCCAAGGTGCAGGCGGAGGCCGCGGCGATCGCCGAGGCGTCCCGGATCGCGGCCCTCAACAACCACCCGGGGCCGCCCGCCTACATCGCCAAGATCATCAGCGATGCATTCAGCCCGCTCGGCCCGTCGGCCGTCCAGTGGGCCGTGAACGTGGCCTATTGCGAGTCCCGGTATCACCCGAACTCGGTCAACAGCTCGAGCGGTGCTTCAGGCCTGTTCCAGTTCCTGCCCAGCACCTGGGCCTTCACGCCGTGGCATGCTCAGTCGCCGTTCGACCCGGTGGCCAACGCCCAGGCCGCGGCCTGGCTGTACCATCGCTCAGGCCCAAACCAGTGGGAGTGCCAGGGCTGAAACGCATTTGTGGCGCCAAACGGGTGCCTCAATTTGGTGCGATGGACCTGTCTGGCGCCAAACGTGCCGAATTCGCTAGCTTTCGGCGGTGACTTCCAGCTCCAGCTGGTAGATCGGCTGCTTCTTCGAAGCGCCCTTGAGCAGCATCGGCTCGTAGTCGGTCACGGGCACGCCCTCCGGTAGCGCCGCCTTGGTCGTCTCCGACATCAGCACCCGCGGAGGCCTCACCTTGGACAGGTAGGCGCTGTTGTTCACCGGGACGCCGATGAGGGTGAACTCCAGACGCTTGTCCGAGCCGACATGCCCGGCCACCACCACACCGCTGTCCAGCCCGATCCCGATCGCGATCGGGGGCTGGCCGATCTCCGCCAGCTCCAGGTTCAGCTCCGACACGGCCTTGACCATCGACGCGGCCGCCTCGAAGGCCCTGACCGCGTGATCCTCCTGGGGGTTGGGGGCGCCGAACACGACCAGCATCCCGTCGCCCTGGAACTTGTCGATGTTCCCGCCGTGGTCGAGCACGATGTCGATCATCCGGCCGAAGTAGCGGTTGAGGAACTCGACCAGCTCATTTGCCTCCATGCGCTGGGACAGCGTCGAGAAGCCGGCGATGTCGGAGTTGAGCATCGTCACCTCGCGCCTCTCGCCGGTCAGGAACACCGTCCCCGGCGCCGAGCGCTCGAGCACGTAATCGGTGACCTGCTTGTTCACATAGCGGGCGAAGAGGTCGCGAAGGAACTCGGAGCGCGAGTACTGGCGGGCGTTGTCGATGGCGATGGCGGCGAGGTCGGAGATCGCCTGGAGGAACTCCTTGTCCTTCTCCTCGAAGATGGCCGCACGGAAGGGGTTGTCCACGTAGACCGCCCCGATCACCTTGTCCTTGGTCACCAGCGGCACCGCGATGATCGAGCGGAGGTTCTGCAGGATTACCGACTGCTGGCCCTTGAAGCGGTCGTCCAGGCTGGCGTCGGTCGAGACGACCGCCTTGCCGGTCTTCACGACCTGGTCGATGACGCTCTTCGAGCCGAGGAACGTCTTCTGTGACTTTTCCCGGTCGGTCTCGCCGCCCGCCCTCTCCACCGACATCTCGTTGGTGACCGGGTCGACCAGCACTATGAAGCCCCGTGACGCGTGCATCAGGCTGATGACGCGGTCCATGACCTTGCCGAGCACCTCCCTCAGCTCGAGGGAGGAGCTGAGGTCCCGGGCCAGCTCGTAGAGAAGGTGGTCCCGGATGCGGATGTCTGCTTCCTGGGCCATGTCCGGGGTCAGTTTAACTTCCAGATCGCGCACCTCCACCCATCGGTAAACTCGATTTCCCTTGCTTTCCGGTGAATCCCTCCAGGCGAACGTCGAGGGCCTTCTGGCGGGGCTGAACCCGCCCCAGCAGGAGGCAGTCACGCATGGAGAGGGGCCGTTGCTGATCTTCGCCGGCGCGGGCAGCGGCAAGACCCGCGTGCTCACCGTGCGGATCGCCTACCTGATCGCCACCCACAAGGTGTGGCCCGACCGCCTGCTGGCGGTGACCTTCACCAACAAGGCGGCCCGCGAGATGCGCGCGCGGGTCGAGACGCTGGTCGGAGAAGGTGCCCGCAAGATGTGGGTGGGCACCTTTCATGCCACGGCGGTCAGGATCCTGCGCCGCGAGGCGGAGCGCCTCGGCATCGCGTCCAGCTTCGTGATCTTCGACGAGGACGACACGCGGGCGGCGATCAGGCGGGTCATGGACGAGCTCAGGCTCGACCCCAAGCGGTTCCCTCCCGCGGGCCTGAGCCACGCCATCTCTCAGGCCAAAAACGAGCTCAAGACCCCTGCCCAGTATCCGAACCGGAGCTATCACGACGAGATAGTCCGCCGCGTCTACGAGTCCTACCAGGACCTGCTCCGCCGCTCAGGCGGCCTCGACTTCGACGATCTGATCATGAAGCTGGTCGAGCTGCTCCAGACCGACGAGGAGGCGCTCGCCAAGTGGCGCGACCGGTTCCGCCACGTGCTGGTGGACGAGTACCAGGACACCAACCGCGCGCAGTACGTGCTGGTCAACCTGCTCGCGGAGGAGCACCGCAACGTGGTGGTGGTGGGTGACGACGACCAGTCCATCTACCGGTTTCGCGGCGCCGACGTGCGCAACATCCTGGACTTCCGCAAGGACTATCCGGATGCTCAAGTGGTGCGGCTGGAGCAGAACTATCGCTCGAGCCAGGCCATCCTCGACGCCGCCTACAGCGTCATCAGCCGCAACCCGGAGCGAGCGGAAAAGCGCCTGTGGACCTCACGCGCCGGCGGCGAGAAGGTGTGCGCGACGCAGGCCTACAACGAGGTCGAGGAGGCGGAGTTCGTCGCCGACGAGGTCGAGCGGCTGCGCAAGGTCGATGGGCGCAAGCACGCCGACTTCGCGATCCTGTACCGAACCAACGCGCAGTCGCGCTCTTTCGAGGACGTGCTGGCGCGGCGACGCATTCCTTATCGATTGGTCGGTGGCGTCCGCTTCTGGGAGCGGCGCGAGGTGAAGGACCTGGTCGCCTACCTCAGATTCGTCTCCAACCCGCGCGACGCGCTCAGCTTCAGCCGGATCGTGTCGGTCCCGCCCCGAAAGATCGGTAACGTCACCGTCGAGGCCGTCAGCTCATACGCGCGGGATTCAGAGTCCGACATCCTCACCCTGCTCGCCAACCCCGCGAGCGTCCCCGGCCTGCCTCGGGCCTCGGTCGCGCCGCTGCAGGGTTTCCGCGCGCAGCTCGAGGCGCTGCGCTCCGTGCTCGGCGTCCTGCGACCCAGCGAGCTCGTCGACCATGTGATCGAGGTCATGAACCTCGAGCTCTATTACAAGGACGGGACTCCTCAAGGCGAGGCGCGGCTGGAGAACCTGAACGAGCTGCGCGGCCTGGCCGAGGACTTCGACGACCGCGACCCCACCCAGGGCCTCGAGGACTTCCTCGCCGAGGTGGCGCTGGTCTCGGACGTCGACGCCTACGACGAGGAGGGCGAGGGCGTGACCCTGATCACGCTGCACATGGTCAAAGGGTTGGAGTTCCCGGTTGTGTTCATGGTCGGCATGGAAGAGGGCCTGCTGCCGCACCAGCGCGCGCTCGATGAGTCGGCGGAGTCGATCAAGGTCGACCTCGCCGCCAACGAGATGGCCGAGGAGCGACGGCTCTGCTACGTCGGGATGACGAGGGCGAAGGACCGGCTCTATCTGAGCTGCGCGTTCCGCCGGCACCTCTACGGCCGCTCGCAGCCCGCGTTCCCAAGCCGCTTCCTGACCGAGATCCCGCAGTCGCTCCTGACCGCGCCGCGCGGCAACGCACCTGTCGCGCCTCCGCGGCAGGGCTACAAGGAGCGATTCCAGGAGCGCCAGGTGCAGGCTGCGCCCGCGCCGCCCCTGGTGCAGCGATTCGCGACCGGCGATCGCGTGTCGCATCCATCCTTCGGCACCGGCACAGTGGTGAAGAGCACGCTCACCCGCACCGACGAGGAGCTCGTGGTCAAGTTCGACAAGGCCGGCTTGAAGATCCTCTCGGGCATGCTCGCGCCGCTGACCAAGTGACCAAGCGCAAGAAAGGCACGCCTGACGTAGCGAGCCGCGCCGAGACGCTGCGTGAGCAGATCCGCCGCCACGAGCACGCCTACTACGTGCTCGACATGCCCGAGATCACGGATGCGGAGTTCGACGCGCTGTTTCTCGAGCTCCGCCGGATCGAGGAGTCGCGGCCGGAGCTCGTGACCGCCGACTCTCCGACCCAGCGGGTGGGCGGCGAGGCCTCCGAGCAGTTCGCGAAGGTTCGCCACCGCTCGCCGATGCTCAGCCTGCAGAACGCGTTCGACGAGTCCGAGATCCGCGCCTTCGACAAGCGCGTCCGGGCTGCTGTCGGCGACGAGGTCGTTTACTGCGCCGAGCTGAAGATCGACGGCCTGGCGATCAGCTGCACGTACACCAAGGGACGGCTGACGCGCGCGGCCACACGCGGCGATGGCACGGTCGGCGAGGACGTCACGGCCAACATCAAGACGATCCGCAGCATCCCGCTCACGGTCACGCCGGCGAAGGGTCTCCCGGAAGTCTTCGAGGTCCGGGGCGAGGTCTACTTCCCGATCGCGGCCTTCGAGAAGCTCAACCGGGAGATGGAGAAGGCGGGCAAGGCGCGGTACGTCAACCCGCGCAACACTGCGGCGGGCAGCGTTCGCCAGATCGACCCGGGCGTGACCGCGAGCCGCGACCTGCAGACGTTCATGTACACGCTCGATCCCGCGGGCGCTGCGCGCTCGCAGTGGGACGTGCTCGGCGCCCTGGCCGGGATGGGCTTTCGCGTCAACAAGCACCGGCGGCGGCTGAAGTCGATCGAAGAGGTCATCGAGTACCACGCCGAGTGGCAGAAGAAGCGGCACACGCTGGAGCACGAGATCGACGGCGTGGTGATCAAGGCCGACCGCTTCGACCAGCAGCTGGAGCTTGGGTTTGTCGCCCGCTCGCCGCGGTGGGCGATGGCCTTCAAGTACGCCCCCGAGGAAGCCGAGACGGACGTTGAGGCGATCGAGTGCTACGTCGGCCGCACGGGAGTGCTGACGCCGGTCGCCCACGTCAAGCCGGTGGTCGTTGGCGGGGTCACCGTGCGCAACATCACCATGCACAACGAGGCTCAGGTCAACGAGAAGGGCGTCTATGTTGGCGCGCGCGTGGTCATCCATCGCGCCGGCGATGTCATCCCCGAGATCGTCAGCGTCAAAGAGCCGAAGGAGGGCTGGCGCATGCCCTCGAAGTGCCCGGTGTGTGGGGGAGAGGTCGTTCGCGAAGAGCCTTACATCGCGCACCGGTGCATCAACCCGTTCTGTGGCGCGCAGCGTCTCGAGCTCCTGCGCCATTTCGCCAGCCGGGGTGCTCTCAACATCGAGGGCCTCGGCTACGCGACCCTCAACCAGGTCATCGAGAAGGGATGGGTCAAGGACCCAAGCGACCTCTACCGGCTGAAGAAGGAGCAGGTGGTTCAGCTGGAGGGCTTCGCCGACAAGTCCGCGCAGAACCTCGTTTCGCGGCTGGCGGACAGCAAGCATCCACCGCTCGGCCGGTTCCTGTACGCGCTCGGCATCCCGCAGGTCGGCGAGGCGACAGCGGAGATGCTGGCGGCCGAGTTCGGCTCCATCGAGAGCCTGCGCGCCGCGACCGAGGAGGACCTGGTCCGCGTCGAAGGCGTCGGACCCAACATGGCCCACGAGGTCCACGCGTACTTCCAGGGCCATGGGGGAGAGCTGGTCGGGCGCGTGCTCGACGTGGGCGTCGTGCCGCAGGCCGCCGAATCGGTTGGCGACGGGCCACTGAAGGGCAAGACGTTCGTGTTCACCGGCACGCTCGAGACCATGGGCCGCCCCGACGCGGAGACACTTGTGCGCAAGCTGGGCGGGAAGGCGGCGGGAAGCGTCAGCTCGAAGACCGACTACGTGGTCGCCGGGCCCGGTGCGGGCTCGAAGCTGGAGAAGGCTCAGCGGCTGAAGCTGAAGATCCTGGACGAGCAGGAATTCCTGACTCTGGTCGGCGGCTAGCGTCGCACCTCTGTTTCGATCACAAGTTCAATGAGGTGCCGGCAAGGCGATAGCGATGGACCGGCCGGCCAGGCGCCCCATAACGCATGCTCAGCTCCGCCCGTCCGAGCTGGCACAGATGGTCGAGGTACCTCCGCGCGGTGACGCGGCTCAAGCCGGCGGCCTGGGCGACCTCGGCGGCAGAGAGGCCTGAGCTCGAGCGCGCCAGCGCCTGGACGATAAGGTCGAAGGTGGCATCCGACAGGCCTTTAGGCAGGCTGTCGGTGCCCACAGTGCGCAGGGCGCCGAAGATCCTGTCCACGTCCCCTTGCTCGGCGTGACCGATTCGCGCCAGCCGCTCCCGGGCCGCGGCGTAGGACTGGAGCTTCTGCTCGAACACTGGAAATAGGAAAGGCTTGATCAGGTAGTGCACTACACCGCCCCGGATGGCGCTACGCAGGCTGTCGACATCGCGGGCGGCGGTGATGGCGATCACGTCGACCGGTGGATGATCCTCCTCGCGAAGACGCTGCAGCACCTCGAGTCCGCTCATGTCTGGAAGGTAGATGTCCAGCAGCGCAAGGTCCGGTCGGAGTTGATCGACCGAGTCCAGTGCGCCCTGGCCGGTATGCACGCGTCCGGCGACCTGGAAGCCGGGCATCCGCTCCACGTACGCCGAGTGCAGGTCGGCGATCCGGAAGTCGTCATCGACGACCAGGGTGCGGATCAATGCGGCGAAGCCACCTTCAGCGGTATGCGGACTGTGAAGCGGGCGCCGCCATCGTTGACTACGCTCACAGATCCTCCTTGGCGCAGTGCCACCTGTCGAACCAGCGCGAGGCCGAAGCCGCGCCGCTTCCTTCCCGGACCCTCTTTGGTGCTGAAGCCCTCCTGGAAGATCTGACCGTCGACGCCCGCCGGGACGCCGGGACCCGAGTCGTGAACTGTCATGACCACCTCACCGTCGCGCTCGGTAACCGACACGCCGACCCAGCGGTCGGACGGCGAGGTCGCCGCGGCATCGACGGCGTTGTCGATCAGGTTGCCAAGCAGCGTGATCAGGTCCTCGCTCTCGAGCGCGCTGCGCGTCATCACGGTGTCATTGCCAACCCTGAGCTCGACTCCGCGCTCGGAGGCGGTGGCGGCCTTGGCCAGCAGCAGCGCCCCGAGCACCGGATCGCCCATCCGCTCGAGCAGTGACTCGGTAAGCTCCTGGTGCACGCCCGACGTCTGCGTGATCAGCTTCATCGCCTCCTCGCCTCGTCCCATCTGCATCAGGCCGGCGATCGTGTGCAGGCGGTTTGCGAATTCGTGAGCCTGCGCCCGTAGAGCGTCCGTGAGGCTGTCGACACCCATGCCACCGGCGAGCTGAGAAAGCTCGGTCGAGTCGCGGAAGGTGGCCACATGGCCGACCTCGACGCCCCGTATATGGATCGCGCGCCGGCTGGCCACCAGCACGCGGTCGCCCGCGAGCAGCACCTCGTCCTGATCCTTGAGCTTGCCGGCAAGAAAGCTGAGCAGCCGGCCCGGGGACACGACCTGGGAGACCTTGCGTCCAATGGAGTCGGAGGGAAGGCCCAACAGCAGACGGGCCTGCTCGTTGGCGAGGGTGATCCTGCCATCGCGGTCGGTCGCAATCGCTCCTTCGTGAATGCCTTGAAGGCTCGCCTCCCTTTCCTCCAGGAGTCCTGCGATCTCGTACGGCTCCAGGCCGAATGTCTGACGCTTGAGCCGCGCGGCGAGGAGCCACGAAGCGATCACGCCGATGGCCAACGACGGGACCAGCGCGGCGGCAAACGAAGGCAGCTGGCCAAGGAGTCGCTCCGTGAGCGGCGGCTCGAGAAAGCCGACTGAAACCATTCCGATGACGCCGCCGTCGTGGAAGATCGGGGCCTTGCCTCTGGCTGACACGCCAAGCGTCCCGCGCTCCACGCCCACCCACGTGTTGCCGGCGAGCACCGGCCCGGGGTTTTCGTCCACGGGCTTGCCGATGAGGGCCGGATTCGTGTGCGAGAAACGTATGCCGTGGGAGTCGGTGACGACGACATAGCTGGCGCCCGTAGACCGGCGGATGCTCTCAGCGGCTTGCTGGATGGTCCCGCCCGGGTCGCCTTTCAGGAGCGCGTCCTGGATCGCGACGTTGGCGGCTACTGACTGGGCGATGGCCAGCGATCGCTGCTCCGACTGCCGGTCGAGCGCGTCGCTCGCCTCCCACACCGCGGCCGCCGCCCCGATGAAGGCGGCAAGCAGGATGATCGCCACCTGGAAGCCCAGGATTTGGTAGGCGAGAGGCAGGCGGGGTTTCACGGCTGTGGTGCTCGTGATCGTAGAACGAATCGCGTGACCTGCCCGTAGACCAAAAAGACCAGAACGGCCACAAAGACCGCATGGATTGAATGGTCAAACCGAAGCCCGCACATTTCGGGAAATGAGCCCGGCCATCCGACTCAGCGGCGTCACCAAGCGGTTCCTCACTCCATCTGGCGGCGTCTACATGGCCCTTCGCGACCTGAACATGACCGTCGAGGCGGGCGAGTTCTGCGCCGTCGTTGGTCCGACCGGCTGCGGCAAGTCCACCACTCTCGGCCTCATCTCGGGCCTGGAGCCGCCGAGCGAAGGGGTTGTCGAGGTGTTCGAGCGGCCGGTGGCCGGTATCGCCGATGGGATCGGCTACATGTTCCAGTCCGACGCCGT
>VBFO01000128.1 GCA_005881025.1 Chloroflexota bacterium
TCTCTTGGATCGGCGCGTTCGGGGTAGGCGGCGATGACGAGGCCAGGATCCTCGACGAGCGGGACGTCCTTGGCGCTGTGCACCGCGATGTCAACCTGTCCGGCCAGCAGCGCATTTGCTATCGCCGCCACGAAGACACCTTCGCCGGGAACCATGCCGGGCGGCCGCACGTCGCCCTCGGTCACGATCGGAACCAGGTCCACCTCGTGGCCCGCGTCGCGGAGGCGGCGCGCCACCAGGCCACTCTGGATGAGCGCCAGTCGCGAGCCGCGCGTACCGAGCCTGATCCTCATTGGCAGTCCAGAATAGGGTCCTCTCACACGATGAGCCTGGAACTGTACGTCGCCTTCTTGGGCGTGTCGCTGCTGGTGATCTGCACTCCGGGGCAAGACACGGCACTCACGATTCGGAACACGCTGCTGGGAGGCCGGCGCGCCGGCGTCGCCACGGCTGCCGGAGTGTCAGTGGGCCAGGCGACCTGGACCATCGCCACGAGCGCCGGCCTCGCAGTGGTGCTGATGGCGTCGGCACCACTGTTCACCGCGGTCAGGCTGGCCGGGGCGGCATACCTTATCTATCTCGGAGGCAGGTCCCTGCTGAAGGCGACCCGCCGGCGTGCCGTCGACGACGCGATTGAGCTGGCGCCCTTACGCCGGCTGTCTCCACCCGCAGCCGCCTGGCAGGGCTTTTTCAGCAACCTGGCCAACGCCAAGATGGTCGCCTTCTTCATCAGCCTGCTGCCCCAGTTCGTTGGTCAACATCCGAGCTTCGCGCTCCTGCTCGCGCTGGGGTTCAACTTCAGCCTGCTCACGCTGGTCTGGCTCATCGGCTACGCCTTCGCTGTCGACCGCATGAGCCGGCTGCTTCGGCGGGTGTCTGTGCGCCGCGCGATGGACGCTGTGCTCGGTGCGGTGCTCGTGGTACTGGGACTTCGTCTCACCAAGGAAGCCCTCGCGCAATAAATCGCGCGCGCGATTGGTTACAAGCACCAACTCAGACCCAGGAGAGTCGTCACGCGGGAACAGGTGCATCAAGTTCTGATCCGATATGCTGGCGGGACTGTGCGTAGTCCCATTGCTCTCACTCGCCGGCGAGTGATCGACTACGTGCGCTGCGCCAGCTGCTTCTGTAGCTAGCCGCTTCTCCTGACAGCGCGCCCGAATCCGGGCGTGCTTTCGATCCACACAAGCAGCAACTACTGAAGCGGAGGCGTATTCATTTGCCGAATCTGTCAGACGGCGTATCCCTGGACGATCTGTCCAGGAACGAATCGATCAAGGCCGCCAGCAATCATCTGCGCGGCCTGATCAAGGAAGAGCTGGTGGAGGACACGCCCGCATTCACGGACGACTCCGAGCAGCTGCTGAAGTTCCACGGCATCTACCAGCAGGACGACCGGGACCGTCGCAAAGAAGCCAGGGCTCGCGGCCTGGACAAGCATCACCAGCTGATGATCCGGACACGGATCCCCGGCGGGGTCGTCTCCGCCGACGCCTACCTGGCTCACGACGCCATCAGCGAGCGCTGGGCGAATGGGACGCTGCGCGTCACGACCCGGCAGGACTTCCAGCTCCACGGAGTCCTCAAGCGCGACATCAAGAAGTCGATCGCCGCGATCAACGAATCGCTGCTGACGACCCTCGGTGGCTGCGGCGACGTCGAGCGCAACATCATGTGCTGCCCAGAGCCGCGGTCCGATCGGTTCCACAAGGAGCTCGATCACTCCATCGCCGACATGGTGGCGGCGCTCACGCCGCGCACTGGTGCGTATCACGAGATCTGGCTCGACGGTGAGGTGGTCCGCTCGTCGGAGCCGGAGGCAGAGCCCCTGTACGGCGAGCAGTACCTGCCCCGAAAGTTCAAGACGACGGTCGCGATCGAGCGCGACAACTGCGTCGACATCTATGCACACGACCTGGCCCTCGTCGCCATGCGTGGCGATGACGGGTCCATCCGCGGCTTCAACGTGCTTGTCGGTGGCGGCCTGGGCCGGACGCACAACAAGCCGGATACGTTCGTCGCCATCGCGCAGCCGCTCGCATTCATCGAACCGCATCAGGTGGTCGAGGTGGCACGAGAGGTGGTCGCGGTCCAGCGCGACTATGGGGACCGCGCCAATCGCCGCCATGCCCGGCTGAAGTACACGATCGCCGACCGCGGCCTCGACTGGTTCCGTGACGAGGTCCAGAGCAGGTTGTCCTTCCGCCTGCAGCCGCCGGAGCCGCTGAGCTGGGAGCCGGTGGACGACCACCTCGGCTGGCATGAGCAGGGCGACGGCAAGCTGTACCTCGGCATCTACATCGAGAACGGCCGGATCGCGGACGTGGGCCATGTGAGGTCAAGGACCGGGCTGCGGCGGATCGTCGAGGAGCTGCGACCGCAGCTCCGGCTCACCGCCCAGCAGAACGTGATCCTGGCCGGCATCGAGCCCGCCCAACGCTCGAGGGTGGACGAGCTCCTGGAAGAGCACGGCATCGTTGCCATCGAGGCGATACCACATGCGATCCGCAACGCGATGGCCTGCCCCGCCATCCCCACCTGTGGCCTGGCGGTGGCGGAGGCGGAGCGGGCTCTGCCCGGATTGATCCGTCGGATCGCGGCCGAGCTGGACGAGCTGGGCCTGGGAGAAGAGCGAATCAGCTTTCGCATGAGCGGATGCCCGAACGGCTGCTCGCGTCCTTACCTTGGGGACGTCGGCTTCGTGGGCACGACTCTTGGCAAGTACGATGTCATGCTCGGCGGCGATTTCGAGGGCACTCGCCTTAATCGCGTGTTCGCGCCCAACGTGCCCATCGCCGAGATTCCCGCGCTGCTGAGGCCGCTGTTCGCCGAGTTCGGCGCCAGGAGAGATGCAGGCGAGGGGTTTGGAAATTTCGTGAACCGGATCGGCTTTGATGCGCTGCGCGAGCGCGTTTTCGCCGGGGAGAAGACTGCATGACGTTCGGAGGGCGAGGATTGGTGACCGCGCTGCTCGTCGCGGTGATCGCCGCCTGCAGTGACGCGACCGCCAATGGTTCTGACAACGGCCCGCTCACCCTCCGGCTCGGGTACTTCCCGAACCTCACCCATGCCTCGGCCCTCGTGGGCG
Source organism: Chloroflexota bacterium (assembly GCA_005881025.1). GTDB lineage: Bacteria > Chloroflexota > Dormibacteria > Dormibacterales > Dormibacteraceae > CF-54. The sequence goes on from VBFO01000128.1 coordinate 3,089, forward strand.
TGAAGAAGGGCTTCTTCGCGACCGGGCTGGGATCCGGCGTGACCATCGAGACGCACACGTTCAACGCCGGCGGCGACGCAGTGACGGCCATCCTGTCGGGCTCCATCGATGCGACCTTCGTGGGGCCCAACCCGACCACCAATGCTTTCGTCCAATCACACGGCGCAGCGATCCGCGTCATCGCCGGCGCCACCTCAGGCGGCGCGCTGCTGGTCGTCAACCCGAGCCTCACATCGCCCTCGCAGCTCAGAGGCAAGAAGATTGCCGACCCGCAGCTGGGTGGGACTCAGGACGTGGCATTGCGCTGGTACCTGAAGAGCCAGGGCTTCAAGACCGACACCGCCGGCGGCGGGGACGTGAGCGTGCTGCCCCAGGACAACTCTCAGACGCTGATCGCGTTCAAGCAGGGACAGATCGACGGTGCCTGGGTGCCGGAGCCATGGGCGAGCCGGCTGATCGTCGAGGGTGGGGGCCACGTCCTGGTCGACGAGCGCGACCTGTGGCCCGGCGGCAAATTCGTGACCACCAACCTGGTCGTGGCAGCACAGTTCCTGAAGGATCACCCTAAGCGCGTCAAGGCGCTCCTCGAGGGTCTGTACCAGGCGAACGCCTATATCAACTCGAACACCGCCGATGCGCAGACGCTCACCAACCAGGCGGTGGGCGACATCACAGGCAAGAAGCTCGCGGCCGGGGTCGTGACTGCGGCATGGCCGCATATGACGTTCACGCTCGACCCGCTGGCGACGACGCTCAGAGCGTCGGCCGATCACGCGCACAGCCTCGGCCTGCTGGCGAACGCGAGCCTCGGCGGACTGTATGACCTGACGCTGCTCAACCAGGTGCTGCAGGAACACGGACAGCCGGCGGTCAGCGCTTGATGGCAACCGAGTTCGCCGAGCCTCTCGAGGTCGGATATGCGGCGCCGGCTCCCGTGGCGGACATCGTCGCGCTGCCGCGGCGCACCCCTGGCCTCGGGGTGTGGTCAGCGCTGTGGCCGAAGGTCGCCGCCGCCGGTCTCGTTCTCGCCGCCTGGCAGCTGGTGGCATGGTCAGGCTGGCGACCCGACTACGTCCTGCCGGGCCCGGTACCGGTGATCGAGCGATTGCTCCAGGACCTGCGCCAGCCCGACTTTCTAATCGGCGTCGGGATCACGCTGCGCCGCGCGCTCGCCGGCTACCTCGTTGCCGTGGCCCTCGGTAGCGCTCTGGGCATCACCGTGGCCAGGATCAGGATCCTGCGCAAGGCGATCGGCTCCGCGGTCCTCGGCCTCCAGTCGATGCCCTCGATCGCCTGGTTCCCGCTCGCGATCCTTCTTTTCCAGCTGAGCGAGGGCGCGATCCTCTTCGTCGTGGTCCTCGGCGCGGCTCCCGCGATCGCCGGCGGCCTGCTGAGCGGGATCGACCACGTTCAACCGCTGCTCGTCCGGGTCGGGCGGGTCATGGGCGCGCGCGGGCTGACCCTGTACCGCCATGTGGTCTTGCCGGCTGCGCTGCCATCGTTCGTCGGCGGGCTCAAGCAGGGTTGGGCGTTTGCCTGGCGCAGCCTGATGGCCGGCGAGATCATCGGCATCGTCTCGCACCAGCCGTCACTTGGACAGCAGCTCCAGTTCGCCCGCGACTTCGCGGATGCGCAGCAGCTACTGGCGCTGATGATCGTGATCTTTCTGATCGGCATCACCATCGACAGCCTCTTCGGGGCTCTGGATCGATCGATTCGAATCCGGTGGGGCCTCGCGGGAGAGGCGTGAGCGATCAAGGCATGCGCTACTACCCCGTGTTCATTGATCTCGCTGGACAGCGCGCGGTAGTTCTTGGCGGTGGGCGCATCGCGACTGAGAAGGTGGCGTCCCTACTGGAAGCCGGAGCGAAGGTGACTGTGATCGCGTCGATGCTGTCGGAAGCGATCGAAAGGCTCGTGGCTGACGGAAGCGTGGATGCCATACGCCGCGACTACCTGCCCGGTGACCTGGCCGGCGCCCGCCTCGTCATCGATGCCAGCGACGATGTCGCCATCAACAGACAGAGCTGGGAGGAGGCGGAGACGTCTGGCATCCTGATCAATGTCGTCGATCGCCCGGCTCAGTGCCGGTTCATCGCGCCCGCGATAGTGCGCCGTGACCCTCTGCTCATCGCCATCTCCACCTCTGGCGAGAGCCCCTTCCTCGCCTCCTCGATGCGCGCCCGGCTGGAGCGCTGGATCGGAAGGGAGTGGGGCCCGTTCACTACCCTGGTCGGCCGCATTCGGCGCGAGCTTCGCGAGCGCGGCGTGCCACTTGCCGAACAGACCAGGATCTACCGCGAGCTCACCAGGTCCGACGTGCGCGATCTCTTGCGGGCCGATCGTGCCGTCGAGGCGGGCGTGCGAGCCGCCGCGATCGCTTCGTCAGATCTGAACCATCGAGGACGTGTAGCCCTCGTCGGCGCCGGACCTGGCGATGCAGCGTTGATCACGGTGAAGGCGCGCGAGCTGCTGGCGGACGCCGATTACGTCCTGCACGACGCTCTCATCTCGCCCGACACTCTCGCCCTCTGCGGACCCGACGTTCGGCTCGAGCGAGTCGGGAAGCGGGGAGGACAGGAAGGCGCTCTGCAGGACGACATCACCGCCAGGCTCATCGAGCTGGCTCGCGCCGGCCATTTCGTGGTCCGGCTGAAAGGCGGCGACCCGTTCGTGTTCGGCCGCGGAGGCGAAGAGCTCGCGCAGCTCGCGCTCGCCGGAATTGACGTGATCGCGGTGCCGGGCGTCAGTGCCGCGTTCGCCGCGCCGGAGTCGGTCGGTGTCCCGGTCACGATGCGCGGCCTAGCCTCCTCGGTCGCCATCACCACCGCGCAGGGTGGTGGATCACCCGCACGACTGGAGGCGCTGGCCCGCGCCGCTGACACGCTGGTGGTGCTCATGGCGCGCGAAGGGCTCGGCGAGGTGACGGCGGCGCTGGCTCGTGCGGTCGGTGCGACCCGGCCGGCGGTGCTGGTGAGCCAAGCGACCCTGCCCGATCAGCGAAGCGTGTCAGGGCCGCTGTCTGACATCGCCTGGCTGGCGGATCGCGAGGGCATTCCGGCTCCGGCCACGTTGATCGTCGGTGACGTGGTCGCCGCTTCGCCGTTCCTGGCCGCGGTCCATGATCAGCTGGGCGAGGTGGCCCTCTAGTCCCATTACCCCGCGGGTGGGGCCACGTTCAGTCCCCATGCGGCTTGCCGTGCCTCTTGCGAAGTGGACCCTGGCGCTGGCGTTGATCAGCGCCTTCCTGGTGCTCG
>VBFO01000090.1 GCA_005881025.1 Chloroflexota bacterium
AGGGTGGACACGGCGGCTTTGCCCTGGCGCAGGCCTTTCAGCCCGGCCGCCTGCACCAGGCGTCCGGCCGAGTCGCCGGGCGGGTTCTTGAACACGCTGCCGCAGTTCTTGGTCTTGATGGGCTGCGTCTCGTTGCGTTCGGCGGTGAGCTTGGCCATCAGCCGCTTCGCCTCCTCGCCGTCGCCGCGCTCGACGTGAACAGTGGCCTCGATCACCAGTGCGCCTTTCAGCGCTCCCTCACGGAGGGCCGAGGTCCGGTAGCCGAGCTGCAGCTTCTTGGGATCCCATTTCTGCTTTCCGGCGCCCGGCACGAAGCCACAGACGTCAACCAGAACATCGCGCATCTCTTTGCCCCAGCACCCTGCGTTCTTGTAGACAGCGCCACCAACCGTGCCCGGCACGCCGATAGCGAACTCGAAACTCCGCAGCCCTGCATCCGCTGCGATCCGCGCCAGCCGCATCATCTTCAGCCCGGCGCCGGCTGTGACCCGAGTGCCCTCGATTCGGTGGTCGCGGTTGACGACTCGGATGACCAGGCCCTCGATACCGCGATCAGCGATGAGCAGGTTGGTGCCGGCTCCAAGCAACGTGTAGGGAATTTCCCGCTCCAGGCAGCCGGTGAGCATCTTCTCGATCGTTTCGACGCGCCCGGACTCGACGAAGAACTCGGCCGGGCCACCGATGCCAAACGAGGTACGTGTTGCGAGCGGCTCGTCTTCAGTCACGCCCGGCAGGCTGCGCAGCCAATCGCGATTTGATTTGGATCTCCACCTCATCGCGTTGGCCTCGCCGCCGGCGTGGTCGAGCTTCGCTCGACCACCCTGCCTAAAGTATCCGCAAAACGGGCGGCGAGGCCGGGGGGGGCACCGCGGGGGGGGCCTGACCCCCCCGCGCTTTTAGATTTTTTGCGCCAGCTCATCTCCAAGCCTTTTGCGAATGTCGCCGGCGCCCATCAGCAGCAAGAGATCGTCCGGCCCCACCAGGCCTTCGAGCACCTCGCGTACCCGCTCGAAGCTTCCCGCGTAGATGGCGCCGGGGATCTGGCTCGCAAGGTCGCGAGCGGTGACGCCGGTCGGGTTGTCCTCGCCGGCCGAGTACACGTCCAGCATCACCACCCGATCGGCCCCCTCGAACGAGCGCGAGAAGGGCTGCAAGAAAGCAGCCAGCCGGGAGAAACGGTGCGGCTGGAAGACGACGATCAGGCGCCGGTGACGCAGCTCGCGAGCGGCCTGCAACGTTGCCCTGACCTCGGTCGGATGGTGGCCGTAATCGTCGTACACGGCCGCGCCCTGGAAAAGACCGAGGAACTCGAACCGCCGGTGAGCGCCTGGAAAATGCTCCAGGGCGGAGGCCACGTCTGCGAAGCTCACCCCCACCTCCAGCGCCATGGCCGCAGCCGCGGTGGCGTTGGAGATGTTGTGGCGACCCCGCTGACGAAGGTTGATGCGCCCCAGCTCATGACCATCGTGCTGAAGGGCGAAGGGCCGGTCTTCGCTGCACCGATAGTCGGCAGAGTCCGCGAAGCCGTAAGTGACCCTCCTGGCCGGCGTTGAGAGATCGCGGGTGCGCTCGTCGTCAGCACTCAGCACGGCGACGCCGTCTGAAGGCAGGGCCGAGACGAACTTCTCGAACAGGTCGCGCACCGCGTCGACGTCTTTGAAATGGTCGGTGTGGTCGAGCTCTATGTTCGTGACGATGGCGCGCTTGGGGTGATGCATCACCAGCGAGCCGTCGGATTCATCCACCTCCGCCACCAGCCATCGCGAGCCGCCGGCCCTGGAGTGGCTGCCATCGCCAACCAGCACTGTCGGGTCCAAACCGGCCTCCGTCAGGATGTGCCCCGTCATGTGGGTCACCGTCGTCTTGCCGTGGCTGCCCCCGACGGCTATCGAGTCTGCTTCCGCTATGAACCCGGCGAGGGCCTCGGCACGTGTCTTGACCTCGACTCCCATCGAACGGGCGGCCACAAGCTCTGGAGCATCTTCTCTGACCGCGCCGCTGAAGACGAGCAGGTCCTTGCCGAGCACGTGCTCGGGATCGTGCCCGACCTCGATGGCGATGCCTGCGTCCTCGAGCTCGGCAGTGGTCTCCGACGCTTGCGCGTCGCACCCGCTCACCTCGTCGCCGCGAGCGAGATAGACGCGCGCGAGGGCGCTTACGCCCGCGCCACCAATCCCCATCAGATGAACCCTCATTTTCGGTTGCCCACCTCACGGAGAACGCCCAGCACTCGCTGGGCTGCATCGCGGCGCCCAGCGGTCGCCGACGCGCGCGCCATCGCCTCGAGCTGGGCGGGTTGAAGCGCATCGATCGCGGCGACCAGCGTGCGCGCACTCAGGTTGGCGTCGCGGATCGAGACGGCCGCTCCCGCTTCCACCATCGCGGCTGCGTTGTCCTCCTGGTGCCCGCCGCCGAAAGTCCCGGGAACGAGGACCATCGGCAGCCCGACAGCAGTCGCTTCGGCGATGGTGCCAACCCCTGCCCTGCTCACCACGAGATCGGCTCGCGACATCAGCGCCGCCATATCGTCGGTGAAGGTCAGCCCACGGTACCTGTCGTGCCGGTGCTCCGCCACGCCGGCAGCACCCTGGCGGCCGGCGACGTGGACGACCTCTTCGAATCTCGCGCACAGGTCGTCCAGAGCTCTCCACACCGCGACATTGAGATTGCGCGCGCCCTGGCTGCCTCCGGTGACGAGGAGCGAGCGCGCGGGTACAGCGGGCCGGCGCGCGACAAAACCCTCGCGCAGCGGCACCCCCGTCTGCACGGTGAGCCTGGCCTTGATCCGCTTCTCGGTGCCGGGCAGGGTCGTGCAAACGGCGGCCGCGCTGCCCGCGAACATTCGCGTAGCCAGGCCCGGTCTCACATCCTTCTCATGCAGCACGTACGGGATGCCGCGCAAGCGGGCACCGGCAACCGCGGGCGCCATCACGTAGCCGCCCATGCCGAGCACGACGTCCGGCTTGAACCGGTCCACGATGCGGAGGCCGGCGCGCAGCGCGGCCGGGATGATGGCCGGAAGGGCTGCGTTCTTCCACACCGCGTCGCGGTCGAGACCCCGGATCTTGACGGTCGCCAGCTCGAATCCCGCCTCGGGCACAAGCCTCTCCTCCGGCCCGCCGGCCTTCCCGACCAGGAGCACCGCACCATCAGGCTCCTCAGCGCGGAAGGCTCGCGCCACGGCGAGCGCCGGGAACAGGTGACCACCGGTTCCGCCGCCAGCTATCAAAAGGCGCATCCAACCTCCCGCGGGGCTTCCGCTTGGACTTCGCCCCGCCCCCGCTCGACCCCTGGCGCGCGATGCTCAGCAGGACGCCGACTCCGGCCAGCGTCGTCGCCAGCGACGTTCCCCCATAGCTGAAGAACGGCAGAGGCACGCCTGTGACTGGAAGCGTGTTGGTGACGGTCGCCATGTTGAGCAGCGCCTCGAACATGATCCAGGTCGTGATTCCCACGGCCAGGGTGAGCCCGAACGTGTCGGGCGCGCGCAGGGCGGCGCGGTAGCCCCTCCATCCGAAAAAGAGGAACGCGAGCATCACAAGAGTGGTACCGACCAGGCCGGTCTCCTCCCCGACGATCGCGAAGATGAAGTCTGTGTGTGCCTCGGGCAGCCAGCCGTACTTCTCGACCGAGTGCCCGATTCCGACTCCGAACATCCCGCCCGAGGCCAGGCCGTAAATCGACTGGGTGGACTGAAACCCTGCCCCGAGTGGGTCGGCGAGGGGGTTCTTCCATGAGGCCAGGCGTGCGAACCGGTAGGGCTCGACGATCGTGAGCGCGACGAAAGCCAGCAGGAGCACCGCCGCCAGCAGCACAACGTGCCGAAGACGGCCGCCGCCGGCCCAGTACGAACCACCGAAGATCCCGACCATCACGATCGCTGTCCCAAGGTCCTTCTGCAGCATCAGCAGCGCCAGCACGCCGGCGAGCATCGCCACGTAGGGCAGAAAGCCGCGCCGAAAGTCGTTGATCTGGGCGCCCCGGCGGTCGATCCAGTGCGCGATGAAGAGCGCGAAGGCGAGCTTGCCGAGCTCGGACGGCTCGAAGGTTCCGAATGGTCCCGCGTCGAACCATCGGCGCGCGCCGTTGACCGTCACCCCGAGGTGTGGAACCAGGACCAATGCCATGAGCAGCGCCGCCGCAATCGCCCCGAACGGAGCCAGCGGCCGCAGCCGGCGATAGTCGATCCGGCTGAGCAGCATCAGGGCGGCAAACCCGATGAGCATCCAGACCGTCTGCCGCTCTGCGTAGTAGAAGGCCGACTCGTGCTGGGTATACGCGAAAGCGACGCTCGCGCTGGTGACCATCACCAGCCCCGCTCCGCAGAGCAGTGCCGTGATGAACAGGAGGTGGCGATCCGGCTGGCGTGTGCGTACGCTCGCGCTCATGCGGCGAACCTCTGCCTGACGAGCGCCTTGAACCGGCGGCCTCGATCCTCGTAGTCCTTGAACATGTCGAAGCTCTTGTAAGCCGGGCTCAGCAGCACGACTCCTCCGGGGCGGGCGAGGCTCGCCGCGACGTCGACTGCATCCTCTAGTGTCAATGCGCGCCGAACCTTGGGGTGTGCGGCCAGCTCCTTTGCGAGCAGGTCGGCGGAGGCACCGATCAGCACGACCGCTTCGGTATTGGCAAGCACGTCCTTGACCCAATCGCCGAGCTCGAAGCCGCTGCCGTAGCCGCCCGCGATGAGGACCAGAGGCGTGCTGGGGAACGAGCTCAGCGCCACGCGGCCGGCATCCGGGTTGGTCGCCTTGGAGTCGTTGTACCAGCGCACTCCACCCCACTCACCGATGAGCTCGAGCCGGTGCTCGACCCCTTTGAAGCCCGCGATCGCGCCATTGATGGCTTCATCGGAAAGACCCGCGATGCGGCCAACCGCAGCGGCCGCGAGCGCGTTCTCGACGTTGTGGCGGCCCGGGATGGGCATCAGCGGGACGGGCTGGTGCTGGTCGAACCACACCACCTGGGCTCTGGTCCGTTCGGCCAGCCCGCGCACCACGTGGTCGCGCCCATTGAGGACAGCGAAGTCATCAGGCTCCGCGAACTCGATAGCGCGCGCCTTCAGCGTCGCGTAGCGCTCAAGCGTGCCGTGCCGGTCGAGATGGTCGGGCGTGACGTTGAGGATGACCCCGACATGGAAATGCGGTCGTTCGACGGACTCCAGCTGAAAGCTCGAGAGCTCGAGCACCACCCAGTGCTGCTCGGAAATCTCGTCCACCCGATCCAGCACGGTGTCGCCGATGTTGCCGCCGACGATCACAGGCTTCTCACCCGCGGACAGCACCTCGCCGGTGAGCGCGGTCGTGGTCGTCTTGCCGTTAGTGCCTGTGATTCCGACCACCGTGCCTTTGCAGAGCCGCAGGAAGAGGTCGATCTCGCTTGACACTGGAATGCCTCGCGCCCGCGCGTGCTGAAGAAGTTCCGCATCCCACCGCACGCCGGGGCTGGCGTAGACGACGTCAACGCCGGACAGCACGGTGTCGTCGTATCCGCCCAGGCGGAGCTCGGTGTCGCCCGGCAGTTGTGCGATCGCGTCAGCGAGGTCCGTCTCAGCCTTGAGGTCCGCGACGATCACGTGCTCGCCTTTGAGTGTCAGATGGTTGGCGATCGCGACGCCGCTGCGCGCCGCCCCCACCACCAGTGCCGTCACGAAGAGAGGCGCGCCACACCGAACGCGGCCAGAGCTCCGACCAGCCCCGCGCCCCAAAAGGAGAGCGCGATGCGGTTCTCAGACCAACCCTCGTGGTGGAACGTGTAGTGGATCGGGGTCATCTTGAAAACGCGGCGTCCGCCGCTGGCCTTGAAGTAGGCCACCTGAATGATGACAGACAAGGTCTCGAGCACAAAGACCAGTCCCACCAACGGAATCAGAATCAGCCACCCTTGCTGGATAGCCATCGCGGCCAGCACGTACCCCAGCGCGAGCGAACCGGTGTCGCCCATGAACACGCGAGCCGGATGCCGGTTGTAGACAAGAAAGGCGGCCAGACCACCGCACAGTGCGAAGGCAACCGCCTGCTCTCCCGGAAAGGCCGCAGGCAGCAGCGCGATCACGCCGATCGCGATGAACGAAAGCCCACCGGCCAGGCCATCCATGCCGTCGGTGATGTTCACCGCATTGGCTGTCGCGACGATGGCCATGACGGCGAATGGAAATACAAACCACGGAGTGGTGGGCAGCCACAGCTGATGGTTCGACCCCTCAACGATCGCTATCGCCGCCACCGGTGCTGCCAGCAGGACCTGGATCGGGAGCTTGAGTCGCGCCGGGATTCCACGCGTGCCCAGCCGCAGCTTGGCGCGGTCATCGGCGAATCCAATCAAGCCGCCGGCGATCAGTCCCACGACTGCGGGCCATGCGCCTGCGTGTCCCGCGATGGCGGCAAGGATTCCTGCTGCAATTCCGATTACCGCAAACAGCGCTCCGCCCGCCGTGGGGGTGCCGGCCTTCTTCTGATGGGTATCCGGCAGCTCCTCCTGGATCACCTGCCCGGCCTTGAGGCGGCGGAGCGCGCCGATGAAAGGCGGGTACAGCACCAAAGCGACCACGAAAGACACCGCCAGCGTGAAGACCGCCGAGATCACCGGGTCAGCTCCGCGACCACCTCTTCCAGCCTGCGGCTGTGGGAGCCTTTGATGAGGACCAGATCGCCGGCACGTGCGCGCGCGCGCACCCAGGCGGCGGCGGCGTGGTTGTCAGGCACCACCTCAGCGTGGGCGGCGTGAGCGAGGATGCGGCCGAGCGGGCTGTCGACGACCGCGACCTCGTCGAACGTCTTCCCCGCGACCTCGCCGATTTGCACGTGTGCGTCGTCTGCTGACCTGCCCAGCTCACCCATGTGACCGAGCACCGCCAGCAGCTTTCCTTCATGCGGGCGTTCGCTCATAGCCGCGAACGCGGCCAGCATCGACTCGGGGCTTGCGTTGTAGGCGTCGTCGATGACCGTGAAGCCGGCCGGTGCATCGAACGTTTGCAGCCGGTGCTCGACCGCAACCGACGAAAGCGCCGGAGCCCCTTGCACCAACGTCACGCCTGCTTCTTCGCCAGCGGCCAACGCGGCCGCGGCGTTGAGGGCCTGGTGACGTCCTCCGACTGCCACCTCAACGTCGACCGAATTCACCTTGAACGTGCACCCGCCCTCAGGCAGAGCGCGGTAATCGGAGACCCGGTAGTCGCCAACGCCGGTGCCGAAGGTGGTCACCGGCGCCGAGGACAGCGATGACAGGAGATCGAGGAAACGGTCGTCCGAGTTGAGGACGGCGCGACCATCGCTGGGTAGCCCCGCCACGAGCTCGCCCTTTGCACGCGCCAGATCGTCCTGCGTCTCGAAGAACTCCATGTGCACCGCGCCGATGTTGGTGATGACGCCGATCTTGGGGCGTGCCAGGGCCACCAGACGTGCGATGTCTCCCGTGCGCTGCAAGCCCATCTCGACCACGAGCGCGGTGTGGTCCCGCTCGAGACTCAAGATCGTCATCGGCACGCCCGTCTCAGTGTTGAGGTTGCCGATGGTCCGAAGGACGTTGAATCGCTGCGACAGGACCGCGGCGGCCATCTCCTTGGTGGACGTCTTGCCGTTGCTGCCCGTGATGGCGACAACCACGGGCTTCACCCTGGCCAGCACCGAAGCCGCCAGGTCATACAGCGCCTTCCAGGTGTCCGGGACGACAACCTCGACGATCCCGCTCGGAATCTCGGTCCGGTGTTCGACGACGACGGCGCTGGCGCCGTGCGAGATCGCGTCGGCGACGAATCGGTGTCCGTCCATCTCGGCCCCGCGCAAGGCGAAGAAGATGCCGCCCGGCTTCACCTCACGGGAATCGGTGTGATAGGTGGCGAACCTCTCGCCGACCTGGGTGCCGCCGATCTCACCACCGCCCGTGGCCTCGAGGATCTCGAGGAGGGTCAGACGCATTTACACAAGTAGAACCGCTAGTGCGGGTCGGGTGTTATGCGCCAGTCGAGGACGATGGTCTGGGCGATCTTCTGCCAGACGGGCTCGGCGGTCATGTAGCCGTCGTTGAGGGTCCAGTCCTGGTCGCTGCCCGGGAAGTGCGGCTTGCGCATGACGACCATCATCGTGAAGCGCGGATGTTGAGCTGGAAGGAACCCGATGAACGACGCCCACACATCCAGCGTGTAGCGGCCGTTGACCGGGATCTGAGAGGTGCCTGTCTTGCCCGCCTGGTCGAGCTCGAAGCCTCTGATGCGTGATGTCCAGCCGGAGCCGTGCTGCACGACCTGCTCCATCATCGCGGTCATCTTCTGGGCGGTCGCGGCGGAAATGACCTGTGCCTGAGGAGCCAGCAGAATCGGGTTGAGCCGGTTGCCGATGCGCTCGACCACATGCGGCGGGGCGTAGCGGCCGCCATTGGCGATCACGTTGACCGCGGCCAGCATCTGGACCATGTTCACGTCGATTCCCTGACCGAAGGCCGCGGTGGCGTACATCGAGTCCTGCATCTTGCCCGCCGCCGGCGGAGGCACAACATCCTCCGCTGCGACGTCGATGCCGCTGGCCCTGGTCAGACCGAACGCCTGCATGTACTTGTAGAAGTTGTCGTGACCCTCGGCGAGCATCGCCTTCATGGCGCCGACGTTGAGCGAATGCGCGAGGACGTAGGTGTAGGTGATGGTTCCGTGGTTGCGGCGATCCCAGTCGTAGATCCGGTAACCGCCCACGTACACGTAGCCAGGATCGTTGATAACCGTGTCGGGGCTGATGGCTCCGGCGTTGATGGCGCCGGAGAGCGTGACCACTTTCATCACCGAGCCCGGCTCATAGACGGAGCTCGAGATGTTGTCCAGGAACAGGCCTGGATCGGTGCGCGCGAAGTTGTTGGCGTTGTAGCTCGGGTAATCCGCCCAGGCGACGATGCCGCCGGTTTTAGGATCCATGATCAGCACACTTCCGCTCTCGGCCCGGGCTCGTTTGACCCCGGCCGCAAGCTGCTGCTCGGCCGCGTACTGGATGTTGGAGTCCAGAGAGAGCACGAGGTCTGAGCCGTTGACGGGGTCCTGGTGGGTGTGAGTGCCCAGCACTATCTCGCGGTTGGCGAGGTCGCGATAGCTCGAGATGTATCCGGCGGTGCCGGCCAGCTGCTTCTGGTAGTAAGCCTCGACGCCATACTGGCCCGCTCGGTCGTAGTTCACGAACCCGAGAAGGTTGGCCGCGAGACTGGAGCCCGAGATGCCTGGCAGGTAGGAGCGCTGCTGCTCCTCCTCGAGGCCTACGCCCGGCAACAGCATGGAGCGCAGCTGATCCGCCTTCTGCTTCGAGAACCGGCGTGCGATGTACGCGAACTTCTTGCCTGAGGCGAGTGTCTGGTTGACCTTGCCTGCATCAGCTCCGAGCACTGATCCGAGGGCGAGGGCGACCCGCGCGCGCTGGTTGTCGGGGATCTGATCGGGCGATACGAACGCCGAGTAGACGGTCGTGTTGACGACGAGCTGTCTCATGTTCCGGTCGAAGATGGAACCCCGGACCGCGGGAAGCTCGACCAGCTCGTGGTACTGCGCCTGAGCCTCGGCCGAAAGCTGCACGTGCTGAACCACCTGCCAGTAAGCGAGCCGTGTCCAGATCGCGCCGGCCAGCAGCGCACCTGCGAGCAGGAGCGCGATCACCCGCCAGCGGCCGGGGACGTGGCGAGCTTTCTGGTTGGGGGCTCCGAACTGGAGTCCCGTTATCACTAGTGCGGCGCCCGGGGATTAGCTCGCCGAGGCGTGGCCTCGGCGGCCGGAGCCAAGGAAAGGGTGGCGCGGCTAGGAGCGCATCGATAGATGCGTAACGACGCAGCGCCGGGCCCCTTGACGCCGGCTTCAGCGGCGAAGCCGCCCGGCCGCCTAGGCCGATGGATCGGCGGGCGGTTTCCCGGGCGCCGCACTGTTAGTGGGTGGCCGCCATGGCGTCGCGCGCGACGCCGAGCCGGTTCACGAGCACGGCCAGAGCGCGCTCCCACAGAGGTGTGGAGTCGGTGGGGGGAGCACCGATCGGCGCCTGCAGGTCGATCGCAATCGGCTGACCGGCCACATAGGTCACCGGCACCGTGCGCTGCATTCCGCTCTGCACCGCCTGCTGCTCGACCTGGGCCGGGGCATGCAGCGTGGCCTCCTGGTAGCGCAGCTGGTCCTGCTCCGCGATGAGCTGGCGCTGCTGATCCTGGAGATGCGTGATGTCATACGACGCCTGCGTGACCTGGGCCGCGAGCGCCAGATAGAAAAGGATGCCGACCAGCACCAGGCCCAGCCCGACGTAGGCGTGCCCGAAAGTGCTGATGCGCAGGCGTTCAGAGGCGGCGATGCTCGCCACCTGGACAAAGCCGCGCGCGCGCCGCTGTCGGACCCGAACGGGCGCATGCGGCGCACCGAGGGTGCCAAGTCGGCGGCGGGTCAGTATTCGGGTGGATGTCAAGACGTTTGCCTCATTCCTTGCTGTGACGTTGTGCTGGATTGGTGCCTGGTGGCCGGAGGGGTTGAGCCGGCCACCAGGACTTGGGGTGGGGTGAATGCTGTGGTCTAGAGCCTTTGAGCAACCCGCAGGCGGGCTGACCTGGCTCGGGGATTCGACGCCACCTCCTCGTCCGACGGCCGGACGGGGCGGCGGGTGATTATGCGGAGGGTAGCCCGGTGGCCGCAGGTGCAGACTGGCTGCTGGGGGGGGCAGATACAGTCTTTGGACTCGACGTTGAAGAATGACTTCACCAAGCGGTCTTCCAGGGAATGGAAGCTGATCGTCGCCATACGACCACCGGGGTTGAGGATCTCAAGAGCTGCCGTCAATCCGGACTCGATCTCGCCCAGCTCATCGTTCACTGCGATCCGCAGGCCCTGGAACGTTCGTGTCGCGACATGGATGTCGCGCGGCCAGGCCTTGCGTGGAATCGCCGCCTCGACGGCGGCGGTCAGGTCGCGTGTGGTGCGGAGCGGGCGCCGCACCACGATGAACTGTGCGATTCGGCGTGCCCAGCGTTCCTCGCCATATTCGCGGAGGATGCGCTCGATCTCTGCGGCGTCGAACTGATTCACGATCGTCGCGGCCGTCAGCTCTGAGGCCGAATCCATGCGCATGTCGAGGGGCCCTTCAGCGCGGAAGCTGAATCCGCGCTCGGGGTCATCGAGCTGGGCGCTGGAGATCCCGAAGTCGAACAGGACCAGGTCCGCGTGTGTAAAGCCGGAGGCCGCCGCCAGCTCCTGCAGCCGGCTGAAGCGACCCTGGACGAGTGTTACGGCTCGTCCGTAAGAGGCAAGTGCCCTCTTGCCGGCTTCGACTGCCTCGGGATCGCGGTCGATCCCCAACAGCCGTCCGCCTGGTGTGATCCTCTCGAGGATCTGGCGGGCGTGGCCCGCCATCCCCAGGGTGCAGTCGATCGCGACCGCGCCCTCTCGGGGCTCTAGCAGCTCTATTACTTCTTTTGAAAGTGCTGGCTGATGGGCTGGGGTCAGTGTCCGGAGATCACCCTGTCAGCGAATTCGGTAAAGCGGTCTTGCGCGTCTGCGCTGTAGCTGTTCCATCGGGCCTCGGGCCAGATTTCGACCCTCGACCCGCTGCCGATCACCACCGCCGTCGATGGTGCCTCGATCGCCGCCGCCCGGCGTGATTCCGCCGAGAGCGTGATCCTTCCCTGTCCGTCGGGCTCGAAGCTGTCGGACAGCGAGTAGAGCGTCCGTGCCAAGGCTCGCTGGTCCGGCCCCTGAAGTGGGCTGCGTAGCTCTTGCGCGAGCGACTCCCAGACCTCCGGGGGATAGATCGCGAGCACCCGGTCCAGGCCGACCGACACGAAGCTGCCCTCCGGCAGCTGCTTGCGAAAGCCGGCTGGAATGGCCAGCCTTCCCTTCTCGTCCACGCGGACCCTGTGAGCTCCTGTGAACACTCATAGAACCCAGAAGCGCCGGTTCGCCCGCTGCTGCCGGGCGCAAAGGCTGCATCCGCAGCCATGCAGCTCTAGCGGCAGCGGGAGGCCGTTCTTGTCGAACCGGTGGTTTAACCAGGAGCGGGTCCGTCCATCGCGGCTGTAGGGAGAAGTGGCATAGAGGAGGTGTATGGCGTGCCGTACTTGGACGTAGGGTGCGACGTATGCTGCAACGGCTGCTTGGTTCACCACTTCTCCCCACTGTTCACCGCGATTCGCCGCAGACCGTATCAACCATCGGTAACTCTGTCAATACCTTTACCACTAGATGTAGACCGCCCAAACCCGCGCAGGGTGGTCGGATCACAACATTTAGTGGTTTGACGTCTAATGGCTACCGAATATGGGGCCGGAATGTGATAGTGGCGAACATTAGTTTGGAGTACTGGCTGTTCAGGCTTGTAGCGGGGCTACCTAGCCGCTGCGCTTCAGTAGGCCAAGGCGCTTGGCCCGGCGCTCGGCCCAGCTGAAGGTGGCGACGCTCGCCGGGATCAGCACCGCGCCCATCGCCAGCAGGATCAGCACCGTCGGCAGCTGGTCGCGAACGGTGGCGCCGTCCAGCAGACTCGCGCGGATTCCGGCCAGGGCATAGGTCAGAGGGGAGGCCTGGCCTGCGAGCTGCATCGGCGCCGGCAGCACGCTCAGCGGGTAGTACACGCCCGACACCAGGAGCAGGAAGCCCTGGAGCGCGATCGACATCTGCTCTCCTTTCTGAGGCGACAGCAGGGGCAGCACTGCTGTGAGGATGCTCAAACCGACCAGCGGCACCGTGGACGCGGCCAGCACGAGCACCGCTGCGGGAATGTCTGCATGTGAGAAGTCCAGCCCGAACATGGCGATCGCAACCATCAAGACGATGAAGGTGCGCGCCAGGCCGTACGCGATGGCGAAGAGGCAGATGCCCAGCAGGTGCGTGAGCCTGCGCACAGGCGCCATGAAGGTGTACTCGATCGTCCCCTCCCACCGCTCCCAAGCAATCCCGTATGCGGCCTCCATGAACACGAGCGAGAGGTATCCCCAGAGCAGCGCACCGACGAGGAGATACAGCTGCGCGCGGTGAAGATCGAATGTGGTGCCTCCGATCCCGAGGCTGTCGAGACCTGAGGCAAGGAAGCCGATCGAAAGCACGCTGACCAGGCTGTAGAAGAGCCAGACGACCTCCCAGACCCAGTAGCGCTTGACCACGTGGAGCTGCCGCTCGGCAAATCCGTAGAGAGCGTTCAGCTCGCCGTGCTGGACTCCCGCGCTCACTCCTCCCCTCCCTCCTCTTCGCCGATGTCGAAGCGCTTTCCGCTGAGGTGCATGAAAACGTCTTCCAGCGATGGCTCGGCTGCGCCGCCGCCATGAAGGCGGCAAAGCTCATCAGGGGTGCCGTCCGCAAGCACACGGCCGCCATCCATCATCAAGACCCGATCGCACAGCGCGGCGGCCTCATCCATGTCATGGGTGCAGAGCAGCACCGTTATCTCTCGCTCCTTCCGAAGCATCTGCAGCAGGGCCTGCACCTCCTTCTTCGACCGCGGGTCGAGGCCGGTCGTCGGCTCGTCCATCAGCAAGAGCGATGGCGCGGTCAGGAAGCTGCGCGCGATCGCGACCTTCTGCTGCTGGCCACGCGAGAGCTGCTTCATGGGCTGATCCAGGGTGTCCAGCGGCAGGCCGAGCCGGTCCAGGAGCTGGACCACCTGCTCCCTGGTGCCTCCATGCCCGCGTCCGTACAGCCGTGCGGCGTAGAGCATGTTCTCCCACGGGCTGAGCTCCTTGAAGAACGCCGCTTCGACGGAGACGCGGTTCACGTGCCTGCGCACCGCAAGCGGCTCAGACACCACGTCCCAGCCGAAGACCGTGGCGTGCCCGGCGTCCGGGGTCAGCAGCGTGCCGAGGATGCGGATCAGCGTCGACTTGCCGCTGCCGTTCGGCCCGAGGATGCCGGTGATTCCGCCGGCCTCGATGACCAGGCTGAGCTCTTCGAGCGCGACCTTGTCTTTCCACGACCGGCGCCACCAGGGCGCGCCAGGTTCGCGCTCGCGGCGCCGAAATCCCTTCTGAACTTTGTGCAGCTCAATCGCAGCTGCGGTCATGGCTCACTCCTCATGGAATTGCAGGCAAAAGAAAAAGGACCGTGCGGGTCTGCCCAAATCGACCGCACGATCCTTTCGGTTGAGGTTCTTGCTTCTAGGTTCTGGCTACCGAAGCAGGCTCAATGTGCAGTTTCGAAAAGGCAGGCTCCGCCCGTGGCGAATGCCTCCTTTCGATCACTGAACAATGAACCCTCCTTGCTAGACACACCCGGATGGGTGTGGAAATGGCGGCGGAAGCGTATTACCTCACCGGACTCAAGTCAAGACCGGCGCTTCGAGCTGGGCGAGCACGAACGCCATCACGAAGGCCTCCTCGCGCCAGCTCTCGTAGCGGCCGGACGGACCCGAGTGGCCGGCGCCCATCTGCGTCTTGAGGATGATCGGGCGCTCACCCTGCGCGACGGTGCGCAGCTTCGCCACCCATTTGGTGGGCTCCCAGTACGGCACCCGGGGATCGTTTAGGCCGGCGGTGGCGAGCAGGGCCGGATACTCGGCCGGCGCCACGTTGTCATACGGGGAGTAGCTCTTGATGTACTCGTAGTACTCGACGTCGTTGGGGTTGCCCCACTCTTCGTACTCGTTGACAGTGAGCGGAAGCGACTCGTCGAGCATGGTCGTCAGCGCGTCCACGAAAGGCACCTGAGCGACGGCGCAGGCGAAAAGCTGCGGGCATTCGTTGAGCACCGCACCGATCAGGAGGCCTCCGGCGCTCCGCCCACGAATGGCCAGGTGGTTCGGGTCGGTGTAGCCACGAACGACCAGCTCCTTCGCGGAGGCGACGAAGTCGTGAAAGGTGTTGGTCTTCTTCAGGAACTTCCCATCCTCGTACCACTCCCTCCCGAGCTCTCCCCCACCCCTGACGTGGGCAATCGCGAAAACGAAACCGCGGTCGAGGAGGCTGAGCCGCGCCGCGTCGAACATGGGATCGCTTGGGAGCTCGTACGCGCCGTAGCCATAAAGCAATGTCGGGTTGGAGCCGTCCAGGGGGATGCCCTTGCGGTGGACGATCGACACCGGCACGCGCACCCCGTCCCTGGAGGTCGCCCAGAGACGGTCGGTTTCATATTCGCCGCGGTCATAGCCGCCGCGAACAGGCTGCTCTTTGACCACGGTTCGCTCGCGCGTCTCCATGTCGTAGTCGATCGCCGACCACGGAGCGGTCAGTGACGTGTAGTAGAAGCGCATCACGGCGCTTTCGTAGACGGGGTTCGCGCCGGCGTAGGCGGTGTAGGCAGAGTCCGCCTGCTCGACGAGGTGCAGCTCGCCTGTTCTGCAGTCCAGGACCTCGAGCCTCTGCAGGCCGTCGGATCGCTGCCCCAGGACAACGTGATTGATGTGAACGTCGGTCGCGTTGAGCCTGACGCCAGGCCGCTCGGCGACGAGCTCTGTCCATTGATCTCTGCCGGGATTGTCGAGCGGCGCGGCGACCAGACGAAAGTTGCGGGCGCCGTCATTGGTGAGGATCACGAAGCGGTCGCCTTGATGGTCGACCGAGTACTCGACGCCGCTGCGCCTGGCCTCGATTGATCGAGGTTCGCCAGTCGGATCGTCGCTGGGTAGAAACCAGCTCTCGCTGGTGATCTGGCTCGTGCTGCTGAAGATGATGTAGCGCTCGCTCTTGGTCAGCTCGACGCTCAGCTCGAAGCGCTCATCGTCTTCCTGGAGCACCAGGGTGTCCTCGTCCTCGGGGGTCCCGAGCACGTGCCTCCACACCTGGTACGGGCGCATCGAGCCGTCGGGCCGCACGTAGAAGAAGGTGCGGTTGTCGGCCGCCCAGGCGAAGCCGTAGTAGACCTTCTCCAGCACGTCCTCGAGGTCGTCGTGAGTGCGTAGGTCGCGGATGCGGAGCTGGTGCAGCTCGTTGCCGCTGAAATCGACCGCGTAAGCAATCAGGTTCTCGTCTGGGCTCCTCTCGACGAAACCCAGGTCGAAGTACTCATGACCGTCCGCCAGGACGTTGCCGTCGAGCTCGATTTCCTCGGGGGCATCCATCGATCCGAGGCGCCGGCAGTGGATCTCGTAATCGAGGCCCTCGACGGTCCGTGTGTAATGCCAATAGCCTTTGAAAAACGAAGGGGCTGTCTGATCGGTCTGCTGGATCCGGCCGACGATCTCGCTGTAGAGCTGCTCCTGGAGCAGCCTCGTTGGCTCCATGACGAAGTCGGCATATTCGTTCTCAGCGGCGAGATGGGCTAGAACTTCCGGGTTGGCTCTCTGCCGTAGCCAGTAGTAGGGATCCAGCCGGCGATCGCCATGCTTCTCGAGCACGGCAGGGCGGCGGGCGGCGAAGGGGGCCTCGACGGGACCACGGACAGGCAGCTCCATTGGGGGCTCATGCTGCCAGGTTGACGGTGCTTCCACGCTATTCATCCCCCTTCCAAACCGTCATTTCGGCTATGGAAGGAACCCCCGCCGGACCCCGCCTACTGGGACTGTTTTGGGCTGGATCCGTGCGAGGCGATGGCGAAGCCTGGATGCCCGAACCAGGACTTCACGATCGTGGTGAAGGTCTCCCCCTGAAAGGCCGGCGCCGAGCCCGCCGGTGACTGTTCACGGGTATGGTCGCCGCGATCGCGTGATGTGATTCGTCGAGGTACAGCCAATCGCCTGCATTTGCAAACGCTGTCGCGTCGACCGACCGGAGCGCAGGAGCGCCCTGGCGGCGGAGCTTGGCCCACTGCTCGTGGTCCAGTGAGGTGACGAATGTGAGAGCCCTGCCGGCGCTGCCATTGCGGGCGGTGCGCCCGATGCGGTGCGTCAGCGCGTCGGCGGTTTCGGGCAATTCGTAGTTGATGACCAGTCCGACGTGGGTGAGGTCCAGACCGCGGGCGGCGATGTTGGTCGCCACCAGCACGTCGGCGTACTGATTCCGAAACGAATGCATGACCTTGTCGCGGGCAGGCTGAGCCATGTTCCCCTGCAGCTCGACCGACTTGTGGCCGAGGCGCTGCAGCTCTCGATTGAGCTTGCGCACTCCGTGCTTGGTACGGCCGAACACGATCGCCGCAGGGTGGCGGCGCAGGATGTCGCTGAGCACGCGCAGCTTGAATCCAGGGTCGGTACGCACGAGACCGTGCTCGAGCAGCGAAGGTCCCTCGGTGACGAGCTCGACGCGCAACGGGTCTCTCAGATGCCGCTCGATCATCCTGGACACCCACTCCGGCATGGTCGCTGAGGCAAGCACGGTCTGAGGTGAATAGGTGAGGCCCAGGATGCGCTCGACGTCGGGCGCGAACCCCTGGTCCAGCATCTGGTCTGCTTCATCGAGGACGAGGTACTCGACGCGGCTCAGAGACACCAGCTTCCGCTGGATCATGTCGAGGATCCGACCGGGCGTTCCGATCACAACGTCGGCTCCCATCCGCAGGCTCTGCGTCTGCGTGCGATAACCCACGCCGCCGTAGAGCAGGGCGGCTCGGAGTCCTGAGTCCATCGACCGGAACACCGACTCGACCTGGATGGCGAGCTCGCGGGTGGGCGCAACGATGAGCGCCCTCGGTCCGGGGCTGCCGGGTCGAAAGCGCTCCACGATCGGGACGAGGAACGCCAGCGTCTTACCGCTGCCGGTCGGCGACTGAATGACCACGTCGCGTCCATCGATGAGTGATGGGATCGACTCGGTCTGCACGCGGTTCGGCGTATCTATCTGTTGCCGGGTAAGCGCGGCCGAAACACGCGCGCTCACGCCGGCTTCGGCGAATGTTTGCAACGAAGCTCCAGGGTGCCTCTCTCTTTCTTCTTATTTGCCGCGATCTACAGGACTCTGTGCTGATACAGGAAGAGAGGACCCGAGCGGGCGACGCACTCGGCGTCGCAGTCAGTGTACGCGATCGTGGGTTCCCGGCCTCATTAGGCCGACCATGTATGGGTGGCACCGCGCGGCAGGGATATGGATGGGTGGAGCTGGTGGCGGGTGGTCGTGCTGGGCGTCGCGGTGTTCTTGCTGGCCGGCGAAGTCTTGTATCTCTGGCGGGATCCCAGGTATGTGGGTTACGACTTCCACACCTACGCAGCCGCTGCGCGCGTGGGCGAGCAGTCGGGCTGGGCGCAAATCTACGACCAGGGCCTCGTCAGGGCGGCGGAGAGGCAGCTCGTCCCTTACCAGCCCACGCTTCGGTTCATCAGTCCCCCGCCAGTGGCCTGGCTCGCGGCCGGACTTGCCCGTCTTCCGTTCTGGCTCGCCTACAGCATCTGGGCGGCGCTGATGTTCAGCGCCGTGGCCTTCGCGCTCGCGTGGTCGACGTCCTACCGTGGTCTGACGCGACTGGTCGCAGTGAGCGTGGCGATCGTTCCGTGGTGGGTGCTCCATGCGCTCTACGTGGGTCAGGTAGTACCGCTGGTCGCAGCGGGCGTCCTGATCGCCTGGCGGCTGTTGCGCGAGGACCGCGATATCGCCGCCGGAATCGTCCTCTCGGTGGTTGTGCTCAAACCTCAAGCCGCGGCGGTTGCCCCGCTGGCTCTTCTGGCCGCCGGTCGCTATCGTGCATTCACGGCTTGGGTGGCGTCTGCCGTGACTGTGGCGGGGACCAGCCTCCTGACGCTTGGGCCGCAGGGTTTGGCGGAGTACAGGGCCTCGTTGAGCAATCTGCCGGCAAATTCGCTCGAAGTCACGCTGGGTGGTGCCCTCGGTCTGAGCGGGGCGGCAGTTGCTTTCTCCGGTGCGCTCATCGTGTGCGCAGCGCTGGTCACGGCCCGCCGGGTCCGCTCCAACGCCGGCATCGCCATCGCCGTTGGGGTGGTGGCCTCGCTCCTGGCCACGCCCTATCTGTTCGAGAACGACCTCTGTCTGCTGGGGGCGGCAGGTTGGATCCTCTGGGCTGAGCGGCCCACGCACTTCTGGCGCGCTTCGCTGCTCGCGGTCTGGGTGCTCGCCGCCACACATCTGATCCTCACCGGCGTGGCCGCTCCGACCCTGAGGCAATGGCCGCTGATCGAGCTCGCCTTCTTCGTCGCGCTGGTGGCCGCAGCTTGGTTCGGCCTTCTCGATCGCCGCCCTCCGGTCGCGCCGTCGACTCGGTTGATGAGCGAGCCTGACCAGGGGAGTCGTGCCAGCGCATGACTCAGAAGGTTTCGGGCTCCGAGCTTCCAGTTGCCGTGTTTTAGCTTGGCCGACACGCGGTCGCGTCCCGCATAACGCGTTTGAGGTCGACAGTGGACGCTACGTTTTCAGAACGGCGTAGGTGGGTCGAGGACGGACTGTAAGCCGGGTTCTGTATCCCTTGCGGGACGATGACCATCTGTCTGCGACGCCGGTTGCCCGGCGCCTCCAGCGACCGTTACCCGAGGGCTCGGCGAGCAGCCTCATCGCCCTCCTATTTGGTCTTGCTCCGGGCGGGGTTTGCCTGGCCGGCCGGTCACCCGGCCGCCGGTGGGCTCTTACCCCACCATTTCACCCTTACCGACAGCGGTCCTCCGGAGACGATCGCTGCCGGCGGTGTAATTTCTGTGGCACTTTCCTTCGGGTCGCCCCGACTGGGTGTTGCCCAGCGCCCTGCTCTATGGAGCCCGGACTTTCCTCCAACTGTTATTCACTTGTCGGCGGTCATCCGTCCGCCTCGGCCCGCAGTAAGTCTACCCACGGAGATTCGAAAGCATGCGCCGTGTCCGGCCGGCAAGGAAGCGGCCGTTGGTGATCTGGAACAGCCCGTGAATGAGGTGGCCCACGATGCCCTTCGCGCGTCGATCCATGTTGATGGTCAGCACTGAACCCCCGCCATTCCGCGGCCTCACCTCCATGCGCCACGTCCCACCCGTTTGCGCGGCGTTGGCCTCCTCCACGGTTGCCGTTATCACCGGTTCCTTCCACTCATAGCGCTCGATCGACCAGATACCAAGCCCGGCCGTGCCTTCTCGCACGCGCGCCCAGGTCTCGCCCCGCTCGAGAACCTTGAAGGAGGACGGTGAGAGGTCCGGCCACAGCTCCGCCCTCCGAGGTCCGAACTCTGTCAGGGCGTCCCACACCACCTGTGGGCTCACGTCGGTGGTAACTGTGTAGCTAACCCTTGCCACGCTCGTCGAGGGCCATGTTGACGAGCTTGTCGGCGCCTTTGTTTTGAGATCGGTCGACGTGCTTCACGCTGTAGCTCTCTCCGAAATGGTGAAGCAGCTCGAGCGCCTGCCGATGGAGCTCCTGCAGCTCTGGCTCCTTGACCCTCCACCTGCCGTTGACCTGCTCGACGACGAGCTTGGAGTCGAGGAAGACGTCCAACCCGTCAGGCTTCCATTCCTCGATCGCTTTCAGCCCATCGATCAGAGCCTGGTACTCGGCCTGGTTGTTGGTCGCGCGTCCGATGTAGCGATGGAATGTGCGCAAACGCATCCCGTCCTCATCCTCGATGACAACGCCGATGGCAGCGGGGCCGGGATTGCCTCTCGCGCCGCCGTCTGCGCGCAACCGTAGCTTCTTCAGGCCTGCACCAGAATGCGGCTGCAGTTTTCGCAATTGACCAGCGCGTTGCCCTTACGCAAGATCTGCAGGCCGGAAGTGGTCACTGTGACGTGGCAGGCGGAGCACTGGTTGTTCGCAACCCGTGCCACCGCAGGCCGGACCCTGACTCGCGAGAACGCCGCGCGGTCGCCGGGCGGGACCTGCTCCCACACGCCATCCTTCTCAGTCTCGACCTCGGCGAGCTCCGAGCGCCACTCCCGGAGCTGTTCGCGGAGGCCCGGATCCTCGGCAGATGAAGCCTGTCGCGCTCTCTCGAGCTCGTCTTGCGCTTCCCGCAAAGCCGCCTCAGCCGCGTCTGCCTCCTCCATCAGCTGCAGCTCTGCCGCCTCTTCATCGGCGAACCTCGCCTTCATATGACTGACCTCTTCGGACATCTGCATCAGCTCGGTGGGGTTGCGTACGCGACCGCTCATCAGCTCGCGCTCGCGCGAGCGAAGACGCGAACGGTGCTCTTCGCGTGCACGATCCGACTCGCCGAGCCGCGTCGAGTAGGCATCGTGGTTCGCCTGAGCCGCCGCCAGAGCTTCCTCGCGGCTGACCACTGCCGGATCCGAGCCCAGCCTTGCCTCGGTCGCGGCGATGGACTCGCCCAGCTCGCGCTCACGATCGACCAGCGCCTGGTACCGGAGCAGGAGTTGGGCTGAGGTCAACTTGCGGACTTTGGACGAGGCTCGGGACCGACGTCGAAGCCGATGCGATGGGCCTGCGCGGCGCGATCCTCGGTGACGACCATCTCTCCGAACCTGGCCTCGTAAGCCGCGACGTTCTGGGTCAGCAGCTGCGCCAGGAGCTTGAGGTGATTCGGGCTCATGCCCACGCGCGTGTAGACGCGGACCAGTCCCGGTTCCTCGGGCGCCCACTGGCCGAAGTTGAGGACGAAGCCCAACGGGTTGCCGTTGATGAGCACCGCGTCCGTATAGACGACCTGGGACGCGCTCTCCTGGACCTTGACCTTGATCGGCAGCTCACTCATTCGAGTACCACCAGCACCTGGCCCTCCTTCACGACCTCCGTCTCCTTGACGCGAATCTCGGACACCTTACCCGCCCGCGGAGCCGTGACCGGAATCTCCATCTTCATGGACTCGAGGATCATGAGCACGTCATCCTCGGCGACCTGGTCGCCGGGCTTGGCGGTGATCTTCCAGACGTTGCCGACGAGCTCCGCCTTGACCTCGGTCAATTCTTCGTCTCCGAGCGGCCGAGCGCCGGCGCTGGTCGAGGATCCGGCTCCAGGCCAAGGTGCTGGCGTGCCTCTGCCGGCGACGCGACCTCGGAGCCGAGCTCGCGACACAGATGGGCCGCCTTCGCAACCAGCTCACCATTGCTCTTCGCCATCCGCCCCTCCTCGAGATAGAAGTTGTCCTCCAGGCCGACTCGGACGTTGCCTCCCAGCGTGATCGCCGCCGCCACGAGGGGCCACTGGCGAAGGCTGATCCCGATCACCTGCCAGTGGGCGCCGGCAGGAAGGGATTCCACCTGGTTGACGAGTGTGCGTGTGCTCGCCGGGATGCCGCCGAGGACGCCCATGATGAGGCTGAACTGATAGGGCGGCCCGAGCACGCCCATGTCGATGAGTGGCCTGGTGTTGCCGATGTGACCTGCGTCGAAGCACTCCATCTCCGGCCGAACACCGGCGGTGTTCATCGATTCGAGGAAGAACTGGATGTCGCGGAACGGGTTTGCGAAGACGTGGTCATGGTGGAAGGCCTTCTTCTTTTCTGAGTAGATGGCGTAGTTCATCGAGCCCATGTTGAGCGCGGCCATCTCCGGCCGCAGCTCGCTGATGTGGGCGATGCGCTCCTCTTTGGGGATGCCGACCGCACCGGTCGAGAAGTTGACGATGGCGTCGGTGCGGGAGCGGACCTCGGCGAAGATGGCCGAGAAGGTCTCGACGCTCCAGTCGGGCCCGCCCTCGGGAGTGCGGGCGTGGATGTGGACGATCGCGGCGCCTTCGCCGGCTGCCCTGGCGGCCTCCTCCCCGATCTCGCGCGGTGTGTAGGGAATGGCGGGGCACTGCTCGCGCGTCGCCAGGACGCCGGTCAGCGCAGCGGTGATGATGGTCTTGGTCACAGCAGGCTGGGCCCTCGGACGGCGTTCATACAGGCATGTTGCCGTGCTTTCGCCAAGGCCTGTCCGTGCGCTTCTCGCCTGCCTGCTCGAGGCCGCGCACTATCACCTTCCGAGTCTCGGCCGGGTCGATGACGTCGTCGATCATTGCCCACCCCGCCGCCACGTAGGGGTTGATCTGAGCGCGAATCGCCTGGAGCATCTGCGCGCGAGTCTCCTCAGGATTCGATGAAGCCTCGATCTGCTTGTTGAAGATGATGTTCACCGCCCCTTCGGGGCCCATGACCGAGATCTCAGCGAAGGGCCAGGCGACCAGCACGTCCGGCTGATAGCCCTTGCCGCCCATCACGTAATAACCCGCGCCATATGCCTTGCGCATGATCACCGTGATTTTCGGCACGGTCGCCTCGGAGGTCGCGTAGAGCATCTTCGCCCCGTGCCTGATGATCCCCTCCTTCTCGACCTGAGAGCCAACCATGAACCCTGGGACGTCCATCAGGTAGACCAGGGGCACGTTGAACGCGTCGCACATGCGGATGAAGCGCGCTGCTTTGTCCGCTGAGTCCGAGTCCAGGATGCCCCCCTTCACCATCGGTTGGTTGGCGACGACTCCGACCACATGTCCACCTGCCCGCGCGAACCCGACCACTATGTTCTTGGCCCAGGTCGGCTTGACCTCGAACCACGAATCCTGGTCGAACTCCGCCTTGATTACGCGCTTTACGTCGTAGGCGGAGCGGGGATTCGTCGGGACTATGCGGTCGAGACCTTCGACCATTCGGTCCGCTGGATCGGAGGACTCCATGAACGGCGGCTTTTCAGTATTGCTGGAGGGGAGGTAGGAGAGAAACCTCCGCACCTCCGCAATGCAGGCCGCATCGTCAGGGACCTCGTTGTCACCAACGCCGGACTCATAGCAGTGGATCTGAGAGCCCCCCATGTCGTGGTCTGTCACGTCCTCACCGGTCGCAGCCTTGACCAGCCGCGCACCTCCAAGTGACATCGAAGACGTTTCCTTGACCATGGGGACGAAGTCAGCGAGTCCTGGGATGTATGCAGTGCCCGCGGCGCACGGCCCGAGCATCGCGGCGACCTGCGGAATCACTCCGGACATCACGACCTGGTCGTAGAAGAGAAAGCCAGTGCCGGCGAACGTCGAGCCCGAGGCTTCCTGGATGCGAGCTCCAGCCGAGTCGAGCAGCCACACGATCGGCTTGCGGTAGCGCAGGGCGAAGTCGCGAACGCGCGCAGCCTTGAACTGCTCACCGACCGCGCCCATGGACCCGGCCATCACCGTGAAGTCGTAGGCGATGACCCACACCTGCCGGCCATCGACGAGCCCGTGGCCGGTGACAACCCCATCGGCAGGAGCGCCGTCAGACAAGACCTCCGTCCCACGGACGGGCTGCTGCTCTGCCAGCAGGCCCAGCTCCACAAACGAATCCGCATCGATCAGCAGGTCGAGCCGCTCGCGGACCGTCAGCTTGCCGCGTTGGTGCTGCTTGGCGATGCGTTCGTCACCGCCCATGGCCAGGTTCTTCTTCCTGCGGGAATGCAGGTCCGATACCTTGCCGGCGTAGTCGTCACTCACGCTGGAATTCTATTGAGAGGTCCGCCTGTGGCCGACGAGTAGGTCCTCGCGCATACGCCAGCGGTCGAGAAAGCGGTAAAGGTTGCGGCGGGACAACCGGTCCCGTTCCGCCTCGGGCGTGGCCTCCCACGTTCGATGCTCGTGACGACGCAACGGAAGTTCCGGGACCACTCGCGCCTGTCCGCCGCGATCTCGGAGGCGGAAGCTCAGATCGATATCCGCGATCCGGTAGAAGCGAAATTTCGGGTCGAATCCGTGCACGGCTTGAAAGTCCTGCCGCCTGAAAGCCATGCAGTAGCCCTCGATCGCGTCGACATCAGGTCCAGAGCTCTCTCCGAACTCCTTCATGGTGCCGCTCGCGCGCAGGCCGAACGGCCCCGCCACCGCCACCGACGGATCGGCCAGCGCGGAGACGAGCGGCGTGACGGCATCGCCAGTCAGCTCAATGCTCGTGTCAAAAAGGATGCAGACGTCGCCGGCGGCGGCTTCACATCCGGCATTGGCGGCGACGCCAAAACCCAGCTGGGGATCCAGGCGCGACACACGCAGCCGCTCTGCAGCTCTGCTGTCCAGCCAGGCCGCGATGCCGGCATCGGCCGAGCTGTCGACGATCACTACTTCGAAGTCGGATTTGCAGTGCGTGAACACGGAGAGCAGCCACCGCTCGGCATCTGGCTTCCAGCCGAACAGCACGGTGACCAGCGAAACCGCCCTCGGGCTTACAGGTGCAAGTGACTTCTCGGGCGCCTTCAGCGCCTGAAGCTCGCTTCCTCCGGCACGATCGAGAACCTCCCAGCCGCCGTTCAACAGCCGGCGCCTGATGTCGTCTGCCGCCTGGAAATCGCGATCCTGGCGCCGGGCGGCGCGCTCGGCGACGAGGCGCTCGGCCTCTTCCCTGTCCGTGGCCTAGGACTTGCCCTTCTTGGCTTTGACAGCTGCAGTCAGCGCAGGCACGATCTTCAAGGCGTCGCCGACCACGCCGAGATCGGCCATCTTCATGATCGGCGCCTCGGCGTCTTTGTTGATGGCGATGATCACCTTCGAGGTCTTCATCCCCACCGTGTGCTGCATAGCACCAGAGATGCCGACGGCGATGTAGACGCCAGGTCGCACTGATTTGCCAGTCTGTCCGACCTGCATCGAGTAGGGCACCCAGCCCGCGTCGACGACAGCCCTGCTCGCGCCCACTGCCCCGCCAAGCGCTCCTGCAAGCTCCTCCAGCAAAGGGAAGTTGTCCGGGCCGCCCATGCCGCGACCACCGCTGATCACGACCTTGGCATCCTCCAGCTTCACCTTCTCGGAAGCCTCGACGACACGCTCGACCACTCGCGCCCTCTTCGAGGCATCGCCGATGGACACAGCGAGCTCTTTGATCTCCGCCGTCCCTCCAGTCTCCGAGGCTTCGAATGACTTCGGGCGGATGAGCACGATCGCCGGCGTGGCGTTGGCACGAACCGAGGCGACCTTCGCCCCGCCAAAGTAAGGCACCTTGGCCGTGAAGCCCCCGTTCTTGGCGCCCACTTCGGACGCGTTGGAGATGAGACCGACCCCAAGCCGCGCCGCCAGCCGTCCGGCGATGTCACGCGAGTCGCTGGTGAAGCTGAACAAGATGAGGTCGGGCGATTCCTTCTCGTAGAGGTCAGCGAGTGCGTCGGTGGCAGGCTCGGCCAGAAACTCGTCGAATACCGAGTCCTCGTTCGCGTATGCGCTCTTCGCCCCATGCTTTCCAAGCAAGGCAGCCGCAGCCTTCGCGCCCGCACCCAGCGTGATCGCCGTGACGTCGCCGAGCTCTCGCGCGCGCGCCATGATCTCGGCCGCGGTCGCGTTGAGCTTGCCTTCGCTCATCTCCCCGTACACCCAGAGCTTCGCCATGGCTACAACACCTTCGCGTCGGCGAGGAATTTGACGATCTGGTCGACGGCGGTGCCGTCGTCCTCGATGACCGCTCCAGCCTTGCGCGCCTCGGCGTCAGCCATCGACTCGATGGTCTCAGCCCTCTCCCCCGACTCGACTCCAAGGTCTCCAAGGGAGAGTTGCTTAACCTCCTTGGAGCGCGCCGCCATGATTCCTTTCAGCGAGGCGTAACGGGGCTCGGCGATGGCTGCAGTGACCGTGATCAGCACCGGCGTCGTGGCTTCGAGGACCATGTGCCCGTCCGCCGTCTGCCGGTTGACCTTCACCTTCGAGCCGTCGACCTCCACCTTCTTGGCGAAGGTCAGCTGAGGCAGCCCAAGCAGCTCGGCCAGGATGGGCGGCACCATTCCGGTGCTGCCGTCGTAGGACTCGGTGCCGCAGATGACAAGGTCCGCCTGCTCTGCCTTGATGGCCGCAGCGAGGGCCCGGGCCGTCAGGTACGCGTCGGCCCCAGACAGGCTTTCGTCGGTGATCAGGATGCCGCGGTCGGCGCCCATTGAAAGGCCCTTGCGGATCGCATCCTTGGCGCGTTCCGGTCCCATCGAAACCAGGACCACCTCGCCGCCATGCGCCTCTTTCAGCTGCAGGCCTTCCTCGATGCCGCACTCATCGCCGGGGTCGAGCACGACCTCCTTGTCGCGACCCAGCGTGTTGTCAGCCTCGAGGACATGCGAAGAGTTCGGGTCCGGCACCTGTTTGACGGTGACGACGATCTTCACGACAAAGCCTCCAGTTGGGGGGACACGAAGATCAATTATCGCTGGGACCTAAGGCGACACGAAAGCGCAGGTAATCGTCCGGAGTGTTGAGGCTGCGTACGACATCGCCGGAGATGTGCTCGAGCCAGGTCACGTCCATTCGTGCCAGCACCTCTGCGGCGCGCCGGCTGCCCGACTCGAGGGCCTCTGAAATCAGGGGTAGGGCGGATTTGCGATACGCCGCGCAGACTGGTTCGGGCCGGCCGTCGATTCGCGGCACAGCCGCATCACAGGTCCGCGCCGCCGCCACGGCGATGTCTGCCACCTCATAAGTCACAAATGGCATGTCGCACGCGATCACGAAGACAGGATCGTGGCGCGCCCCCTCGAGGCCGGCCTCGATGCCGGCCAGCGGCCCGGCGGCACGCCGGCGGTCGAACACCACGCGGTAAGGGATGGGCTGCTCGATCTGCTCTGGCTCTGCGAACGCGACGATCACCTCGTTGAACTTCGAGCCCAGACGGTCGGCCACCCACCGGAGCAGGATCGTGTTTCCGACCTCGAGCCAGGCCTTCGGGCGGCCCATCCGCCGGCTCGCACCCCCCGCAAGGACGAGCAGCGTGGCGTCCATCGTCACTATCATCCGCCTGCCGTGAGAGCCATCGATTTCCACGTCCACCTGCCCACCCCGGAGTGGCTGGACGTGTCGATGCGGGGTTACATCGAGGCCGCAGAGGCTTACTTCAGGTCTACCGTCGCGCGCCGCTCGCTCGAGGAGCTGGCGGGCGACTACGAAGCCATCGACGTGATGGCGGTCCTGCTGGCGTGGGACGCCGAGACCGCCACCGGCAGACCTCGGGTGCCCAACGAGCTGGTCGCCCAGGCGTGTCGTGACCATCCTCGGACTTTCATCGGCTTCGGCAGCGTCGATCCATTGAAAGGAGCACGGGCGGTGGAGGAGCTGAACACGATCAGCGAGCTGGGTCTGAAAGGGGTGAAGCTGCACCCTTCACTGCAGGCGTTCGCGCCGGACGATGAGAAGCACTGGCCACTGTATGAGCGCTGCGAGGAGCTCGGGCTGGCGGTGCTGTTCCACACCGGTACCAGTGGCATCGGAGCCGGGCAGCCAGGCGGTCAGGGCATCAGGCTCGACTACGCACGGCCGATCCGCCTCGACGCTGTGGCCGCCTCGTTCCCGAGCCTGAACGTCATCGCCGCTCATTTCGGATACCCGTGGCATCTCGAGCTGCTTGCGATGGCGCTTCACAAGACGAACCTGTACATCGACATCTCGGGCTGGGCGCCGAGGTACATCCCCGCTGAGGTGATTCGAGACCTCAAAGGCAGGCTTCAGAACCAGTTCATCTTCGGGAGCGACTATCCCTTCATCCAGCCCAAGCGATGCCTCGACGAGCTGCAGGAGCTTGGAATCGGCGACGAGGCGCTTCAGAAGGTGCTGGTGGGCAACGGCAAGAGGCTGCTTGGGCTCTCGTAGCCGACGGCCAGTCGCGCCGCCGCCATCGCGTGAAGCGTGACCTCCGGCCGGCCGATGAGCTGGAGTGGAAGGGTAACGGCCTGTTCGGCCC
>VBFO01000091.1 GCA_005881025.1 Chloroflexota bacterium
GGGTGCGCGCACGCCCATCGGCAAGTTCGGTGGCGCCTTCAAGGACGTGCCCGCGGTCACGCTGGGCGGACACGCAATCCGTGCCGCGCTGCAGCGCTCAGGCATAGAAGCCAATGACGTCGATTACGTGATCATGGGGCAGGTCCTGCAGGCGGGCGCGGGACAGATCACCGCGCGCCAGGCGGCGATCCAGGCCGGCCTTCCGCAGGAGGTGCCGGCCATCACCATCAATAAGGTGTGCCTGTCGGGCCTCAATGCGATCGCCCTCGCCGATCAGCTGATCCGCGCCGGTGAGGTCGAGGTCGTGGTCGCGGGCGGCATGGAGTCGATGTCGGAAGCTCCGTACGTCGTCCCGAAAGCTCGATTCGGAGCCCGTATGGGAAACGCGGAAATGATCGACTCGATGGTCCACGACGGACTCTGGTCGACGTTCCTCGAGCAGCATATGGGGGAGAGCTCTGACGAGGTCAACCAGGAGCTCGAGATCGGTCGCGAGGAGCAGGACGAGTGGGCGGCTCGCTCCCACCAGCGCGCTCATCGAGGCTGGGAGAGTGGCGCGCTCGCGGAGGAGGTGGTCCCCGTCTCGCTGCCGCAGCGGCGTGGCGCGGCGGTGCAGGTGGCGCGGGATGAAGGGATCCGCTCGGACGCCACTCCGGAGTCTCTCGCGAAGCTCACGCCGGCCTTCAAACGCGACGGCACCATAACTGCCGGCAATGCGTCACAGATCTCCGATGGAGCCGCCGCCGTCGTGGTGACCTCAAGAGAGCGCGCGGAAAAGCTCGGCCTGCAGCCACTGGCGGAAGTGGTTGCGCACGGTATGAGCGCGGATCGATACGCGTGGCTTCACACAGTCCCCGCCCTCGCCCTCGCCCACGCTCTGAAGAAGGCCGGCATCGACGCATCGGACCTCGACCTGGTCGAGATCAACGAGGCATTCGCCGCAGTCGCTCTCAACGCAGCCCGCATGCTCAAGCTCCACGAGGACCGCGTCAACGTCAACGGTGGTGCTGTCGCACTTGGGCATCCGATCGGGGCCAGCGGAGCGAGACTCGTGCTCACGCTTGCTCACGAGCTCAAGCGGCGTGGCCTCAAAACCGGTGCGGCGGCCCTCTGCGGTGGGGGCGGCCAGGGCGACGCCCTGATCATCCGCAACCTCTCGGCGAATTGACAGAGGAGGCGCCCTACGGCGCTTGGGCGTCGCCGATCTCGATCGATCTACTTCTGAAGGGAGGGGTGGATCTCGGCCTGCCTCGTTGGGACGGAGCCGATCTCTACTGGACTGAGGCGCGGCCGCTGGAAGCGGGCCGGCAGGTGATCGTTCGCCGCAGCGCCGAGGGAGTGATAAGCGAGGTAACGCCGCCAGGTTTCAACGCGCGCACGCGGGTTCACGAATATGGTGGCGGCCACTACGCCGTCAGCGGGGGAGTGGTCTGGAGCGTCAACTTCGACGACCAGCGCCTCTACCGGATCGATCCGGGCGCAGGCCCCAAGCCGATCACGCCCGCCGCGGACATCCGCCACGCCGACCTCCTCTTCGATCCGCGCCGCAACCGGATCTTCGCCATCCGCGAAGACCACACGACCGGCGCCTCCGAGGCCGTCAACACGCTCGTGGCACTGGACGCGGCCGGCAAGCGCGATGCGCTGACTGTCGTCTCCGGGGACGACTTCTACTCATCCCCCGCCCTGAGCCCGGACGGCCGCCGCCTCGCGTGGCTCGTATGGGACCACCCCAACATGCCCTGGGACGGTACCGAGCTCTGGCTCGGTGAGCTGGACGGGCAAGGCGTCGTTCGCTCGTCGCGGCGGATCGCCGGCGGACCTTCGGAGTCGATAGTCCAGCCGCGGTGGTCTCCCACCGGCGAGCTGTACTTCATCTCAGACCGCAGCCAGTGGTGGAATCTCTACCGGGCTCGTGGTGAGGGCGACGAGCCGGTTTGCCCTCGGACGGCGGAGTTTGCAACGCCGCAGTGGGGGTTCGGGATGAGCCACTACGACTTTCTCGGCGCCGACGAGCTGGTGTGCATCTACTGGCACGCGGGTTCCAGCAAGCTCGCGCGAATCGACCTGCATACAGGCAAGCTGAGCCCGGTCGACCTTTTCTACGCCGAGCTCGGAAACGTCCAGGTCAGCGGACGCAAGGCAGCCATGACGGCAGCCTCGCCCACGCTATCCAAACGTGTGCTGGTGCTCGACCTCGACACAGGTGCGGAGGATGTGGTCAAGGCTTCGGCGACGACGCACATCGACCCGAGCTACTTCAGCATCCCGCGCGCGATCGAGTTCCCGACTGAGGATGGGCACACCGCATACGCATTCCACTACGCGCCGAAAAACAACGACTTTGCGGCGCCGGCGGGCGCGATGCCGCCACTGATTGTCCTGTGCCATGGCGGTCCAACCAGCTCAGTGGCTCCGACCTACAACCTCGAGCTGCAGTACTGGACGAGCCGAGGCTTTGCGCTTGTCGACGTCAACTATGGTGGGTCAAGCGGTTATGGCCGCAGATATCGCGAGCGCCTGAAGGGAAAGTGGGGCGAGGTCGATGTCGATGACTGCGTCAACGCGGCTCGCTACCTCGTCGATCATGGCCTTGCCGATCCGGACCACGTCGCGATCGCCGGCGGATCAGCGGGCGGCTTCACGACGCTGCTAGCGCTGACCAAGCGAGACGTCTTCCGCGCCGGCGCTTCGTACTACGGGGTCGGAGACCTGACCACCTTCATAAAGGACACTCACAAGTTCGAGTCGCGCTATCTCGATTCCCTCGTCGGCCCCTATCCGGAGCGCGCCGACCTGTACCGCGAACGTTCAGCCGTCAACTTCGCCGACCAGCTGAGCTGCCCGGTGATCCTGTTCCAGGGACTCGAGGACAAGGTGGTTCCGCCGAGCCAATCGGAGACGTTCGTCAGCGCGTGCAAAGCGAAGAAGCTGCCGTACGCGTACCTCGCGTTCGAGGGGGAGCAGCACGGCTTTCGTAAGGCGGAGACGATCCGCCGCAGCCTCGAGGCGGAGTTCTACTTTTACTCACGGATCTTCGGCTTCACGCCTGCGGACTCCCTCGAGCCGGTCACGATCGAGAACTTTTGAGACGATTCCTCTTCGTGTCGGCGTGGCGGAACGGCAGACGCGCCAGATTTAGGATCTGGTGCCCGAAAGGGCTTGGAGGTTCAATTCCTCTCGCCGACACTCCCGCGGTTTTGGCCCGTTTTGATGCGCCGGGCCGTGGCTGGTGGCCTAGAGTTACGGTTTCGATGACACTCGGCGTCAAGGCACAGACGCATGTAGGTGTCCCCGCGAACTCCCGCCGAAGGCTTCGGGTTCGTGGGGATATCGAGCCGGGCTCATGCCGGTAGCCAAGACCACTCCCCGCTTCGGGGCCTACCGGGTCTTGCGAGAGGTCGATCAGGACAGCCTGGGCACCCTCTACGAAGCGGAGCATCCCCGCCTGCACAAGAAAGTGGCGGTGCGCTCCATCGGCGCCGCCGCGGCACGGGACGTGACGCACTCCCGCCGTTTCCTGCTCGAGCTGCGCTCCTACGTGGCCCTCGAGCACCCGGCCATCCCGCGCCTCTACGAGCTGACCTACCAGGGCGACTGCCCGTACCTCGTGACTGAGATCATCCCGGGCAAGACTCTGGACGACGCCCTGAACGAGGGCGACCAGCACGACCCCCTTGGAGTGATCGAGCTGCTCGAGCCCATCGCCTCAGCTCTGGACTACGCGCACGCGCGCGCCACCATCCATCGTGACGTCAAGCCGGCGAACATCCTGCTTGCCGAGGACGGCCGGACCATGTTGACGGGCTTCGGTCTGGGGACCATCGCGTCTTTCAGCAACGGACCTGGAGCGGCAGGTCCAATGGCACCTGACTACGTTGCGCCCGAGCGCCTGGTCGGTCGCGAGGTCGACTCACGCGCCGACATCTACTCACTCGCGGCTGTCATCTTTCATGCCGTCACGGGCCAGCGACCATTCACGTCTCGAAGCTGGATCGAAACTCTCAGCCGCCGGCTGTACGAACCGCCGCCGAGCTCGAGCGACATCGTGGCCGACCTGCCCGAAGAGTTCTCACAGAATCTTCAGCAAGCTATGGATCGTGATCCTGCGCGCCGGCCGGCGAGCGCGGGGGAGCTGCTGGCTCGACTGCGCGCTACCCTCGACGCCCCGCCGCAGACCGAGGAGAAGATCCACTGGCTGCATCCGCACATGCACCGCGGCAGCATGGTGGTGAGTGGTGTGCTTGTGTTCCTGGTCGGGATCGCCGGCGTCACCTGGCTGCTGGATGGAGCCGGGCTGTCGCTGATGGTCAAGTTCAGCCACGTCATCGGCGGGCACTAGCCCAACCAGAGCGGAGCGGCTCGACTAGGCTCCTGTTCGGCCGTCGATCATCAGCACGCCGCTGCACGTGAACAGCCGATCGATGTGAAAGCCGACGCTGATATTCGACGGATCCTCACCCAAAGCTGAGCTGATCTGCTGGGCGGCCTGCTGCGCAGGAACGCTGAGGCCGAACGCAGTCGCCGCCAGGGGCACTATCGCGAGCTTGCCGCCATGCGCGTACAGCAGCAGCGTTCCGGTCAGTGCCGCGCCGTTGTAATTCGCGCTACCTTGCAGCACGGCTCCGCCGATTGAATCGCCGACGATGTTGATCTGGAGGTTGCTCAAGCCGGACACGGTGACTGTGCTGGCGAGGTCCGGGCCTGTGAACGACCGGCGAACAGCGCCGTTCTGGTCGATGTTCGCGGTCACGCAGGGTTCGAGCGCGGCCACGCTGAGGTAAGGCACCTCGCCGTTCGGATCGAGGCCGCTGATCCCGATCACCTTGAGCTTGTAGATACCGGGCGGCGGGTCGGGGATGGTGATCACGATGGGTGAAGGTCCGCGGCTGCTGTACACGTGAGTGTCGGGCGCCTCGATCCTCAGCTCCATCAGGCTGCCTGGGTAGGCAAGCGCTGCCTTGATGTCACTGCCGCCCGCAAAGCTGTACGTGTACTGCTGCTGCTGGCCGTTGTGGAGCGGTGGCCCGGTGAAGTCCTCCTCCGTGCCGGGTGTCGTGCCGACCTGGACCAGCTGCTCGGCGGCGAGGTCGCCGGCGAACGGATCGTTGGGATCGGGAGTGATCGGTCCAGGACTGCCAACGTTCCCCTGCGGGTCGACAGTGACCTGCTCTCCAGGTGGGGCGGTCAGGACGACATGGTTCTTGCCGTCGACATCGAGCTTGCCGTCGAACAGCTTGATCACGATCGAGCCGTCGGCGTTCACCACGACCTCGAACTTGGTTCCTCGGACCGAGGCCGTGGTGGTGTTGCCCACCACCTGGAATGTCGCGCCGCCGGCGAGGTGCTGGACGGTGCTCAGGGTGCGGCCGATCTTCGCCTGGATTGAGATGTCATGGACCTTGCCGTCCTTGCTGAAATGGGCATTGGTCACTGTGATCTCCGAGCTGGAGGCCAGTCGGGTGGTGGTCCCGTCAGGGAAACGGATCTGGCCGCGGCCCTTGGAGTCTGTCTTCACCGAATCGCCTGGCTCGACGATGGTTCCGGAGGTGGCGGTGGCGTAGCTCCCGCCGGCCCTCTGGACCGAGACTGTGGGCACGAGGACCGTCAGAGTCGCACCCACGCTGGTGGCGGCGGAGGCGGCCAGGTTCAAACTGAAAAGCAGGCCGCCGACGATCAGGACCAGGACCGCCAGCACCACGATCAACCGGATCGGTCCCCGGCCCCTCTTCTTCACCGGGGTTGCTGGTGCCGCCATGCGCAGCGGAAACCTTAGCAGCCGCAGGCTCGATCTCGGCCTCGATTGACCCAATCTCCTAACCTGGAGGGCTCATGTCCAGGCGAGCGCTGCTCCTGTTCGCCGCCATGTGCGTCATCTGGGGCATCCCGTACCTGTTCATCCGGATCGCCGTCACCGAGCTGCCACCCGTGGAACTTGTCTTCGCAAGGACAGCAGGCGGGGCACTGATCCTGATCCCGATCGCGCTTGCGCGGGGCGAGCTGCGCGGCCTCGCCGCCCGCTGGGCGCCGCTGCTCGCGTTCACCGCTCTCGAGATCGGGATTCCCTGGCTCATGGTGTCGACCGCCGAGCAGCGGATCTCCAGCTCACTGGCCGGCCTTTTGGTCGCGGCAGTCCCACTGGTCGGAGTCGTTGTGGCTCCGCTTTTCGGGAACCGAGATCGCATGGACGCCGCCAACCTCACAGGCCTCCTGGTCGGGATGGTGGGGGTGGCGGCCATAGTCGGCTTCGACTTTCACGCTTCGGACGCGCTGGCCCTGGTGCAGATGGCGCTGGTCGTGGCCGGCTACGCAATCGCCCCGGCCATCCTCAACCGCTACTTGAAAGACCTGCCCTCGGTCGGGGTGATCGCGGCCGCCCTCGGCCTGGCGGCGATCGCCTACCTACCGGCGACGGTGCTCCAGTGGCCGCACACGATTCCGAGCTTGAGCGTGATCGCGTCGGTGGTGGTGCTCACGCTCGTCTGTACGGTGCTCGGCTTCCTCCTCTTCTTTGCTCTCATCGGCGAGATCGGACCGGTGCGTGCGACGGTGTTCACCTACATCAACCCGGCGGTGGCGGCGCTGCTCGGGGTGGTCGCCCTGCACGAGCGCTTCACTGTCGGCATGGCGGCTGGTTTCGTGCTGGTGCTGGTCGGATCTACGCTGGCGACGCGCCGGCGCCGCGCGGCGGCTCCGTCTAAAACGTCACCCGCGGTGGCCTTCGATGACCATCATGTTGCCGCCAGACCCGACGCATGAGTACACGCGGTCCACGACGTAGTCGGTCGGGATCGAGCTGACGGAGGCGCCTGCGGACGTGATGCGATCCATGACCTGGGTCGTGACGTTGATGCCGCGGATCGTGATCTGCGTCAGCACCCAACCGAGGTTGGGGGTCGCCGCATAGAAGTCGATGGTCCACGAGATCTCGGTGCCGCCGATGTTCGAGTAGTAGTAGAGGCGCGCGGAGGTGCTCGAGACCCCCTGCACCTGGATGGAGATGCCGCTGGCGCCGGATTCGGAAAGGCTTTGCTGCAGCTGAGAGTTGCTCAGGGTTTCGCGGACCACCGAGCCGGTGTCGACATTGCCCGGCGTGCAGGCGGCGTTGCTGGCGAAGGCAACGACATAGGGCTCTCCACCTGGGACGTCGATTGCATGCACGACGGCGCGGTAGCGGCCCGGTCCGGTGCTGAGGTGACCGGTCACCGGTGAGGTGCCGTTGCGCGACGAGTGCTCACGGCCCTGCGGGTCGAAGACGG
Source organism: Chloroflexota bacterium (assembly GCA_005881025.1). Taxonomy (GTDB): domain Bacteria; phylum Chloroflexota; class Dormibacteria; order Dormibacterales; family Dormibacteraceae; genus CF-54. The sequence goes on from VBFO01000091.1 coordinate 7,260, forward strand.
ATAGGGTCATGAAGCTTCCGGGGTAGCAGAGGGCGACGAACACCAGGTCGCCGGAGGCGTTGTAGCCGACCTCCGCGGTCTGACCTGTAGCCAGGTTCTCACCGGTCGTGATCTGCAGAGTTCCCGGAGAGGCACCGCTCGAGACCGCGTTCGCGCACTGCCTGGACAGCGCGAACGGGTCGGTCTTGTCGGGCTGGATCGCTGCCGGCGGACCGAGCTTTCCGTTGCGGTCGACGTCGATCTGCTGGTTGGCGTTGAGCGTGACAGTCGTCTGCCCGCTCACCCTGACCGAGCCGTCGAACACCTTGATCTGGTTGCTCTGGTCCGGACGGACCAGGACCTCGAACTCGGTGCCGCGCACCTCGGCGCTGACCGAATGCCCGCCGACGGAGAAGGTCGCGCCTCCGGCCAACTTCTGCACCGTGGCCAGCGTGCGGCCGATCTTCTGCTGGATGGTCGCCGACTTCAGGTTGCCGCTGTTGGTTAGCTGCGCCGCCTGGATCGTGATGGTGGTGTCGGGCGACATGCGCATCAGCGATCCGTCAGGAAACTGGATGGTGGCGTGACCTGTGCTGCCGGTCCGCACGGAGCTGCCCGTGTCAAGCGACTGGCCCGATCTGCCCGGCTTGTAACCGCCATCGTTGTGACCCACGTCCACCGGTGTCGTAGCGACGAGCAGCGCCGCCGGTGAGGCAACTCCAGCCTGTGCCTGGGCGACCAGGAAGAAGTAGCCGCCACCGACGAGAAGCACGATGAGAATCAGGACCACCCCGATGCAGCCGAGGCAGCCCATGCTGCAGCCGGCGCAGCCGCCCTTTTTCGCCGCCGGCGGCGTGGGGGTCGAGGCGGGCGTTGCCGGGGCGGGAGGCTGCTGAACGGCCATTCCGGGCCGAAGATTAGCCTGGCGGGCCCTGGAAATCGATGACTAGGCGAGCCGGATCTTTGAGTGTGAAGACGCGCATGCAGGCAGCTGACCCCAGGCCGAGGCCCCAGGACACGGTTCCCTCGAAGTCCTCGAGCTCCCGGGCTTCCTTCAGCACCGGAAAGCCGACCTGCGAGAAGTCGAGCTGGCCGGAGTATGTCGTGGCTCCGGTCGTGGAGCGCAGGAGCACAAGGATCCCGGCCGTTCCGCTCAGCGTCACCTGCTGGCCGCTGGGCGACTGGGTGAAGACGGGTTTGGCCTGTCGTTTGACCGAATAGGCCGGGACCACTGAATCAAACTCGATCACGAACCTGTCGAAGCCTTGCTGCTGCCCGACCCTGACTGCGCTCAGATGCACGCTCGCCTGAACCCCCCCGCTGGCGTCCTTGCAAGCGAAGGCCGGCAGGTTGTTGCCAGGCGGCGTGGGCGGTGTGACGGGCGGGGGGGAGATGACCGGCCCGGTGCGAGCCGAGGTCGCCGGACCCGCCGAGACGGCGGCTGCGGGAGCGGTGGAGGGGGTGCATCCGAACAGAAACGCGCTGAGGACGCATAGGGCGGCGGCGCGCACCGGCGAATGATAATCACCGAGACACGCGCCGAGGTGGCGGAATGGCAGACGCGTCGGTCTCAAAAACCGATGTCCGCAAGGACGTGCGGGTTCGACTCCCGCTCTCGGCACATCTGGATTCGCGCGTTTGGCGTCAAAAACCGCGCCTGAGAATCGCTCGAGGCACCCGTGTGGCGCCACAGGCGACGTCCGCCGCACCCGCCCTCGGCAGCGGCGGCCACGTATAGTGGCCGTCCCGTGACCAACATCCGCCACGACATCAGAAACGTGGCGATCATCGCCCACGTCGACCACGGAAAAACGACCCTGGTGGACGCGCTCCTCAAGCAGAGTCACACCTTCCGCGAGAACCAGCAGGTGGGCACGCTGATCATGGACACGAACGATCTCGAGCGCGAGAAAGGCATCACCATCCTGGCCAAGAACACCTCCATCCGCCACCAGGACGTGACGATCAACATCATCGACACACCGGGCCACGCCGACTTCGGGGGCGAGGTCGAGCGCGTGCTGAACATGGCCGACGGCTGCCTCCTGCTCGTCGACGCCGCCGAGGGCCCGATGCCACAGACGCGATTCGTGCTTCGAAAGGCGTTCGAGGTCGGGCTCCGCATCATCGTCGTGATCAACAAGGTCGACCGGGCCAACGCCAATCCCCGCGGCGCCCTCGAAAGGGTGCACGACCTGTTTCTGGAGCTGGCCGAGGATGCTGACCAGCTCGTGGCCCCGGTCATCTACGCGATCGCCAAGGAAGGCAGGGCCGGGCACACGCCCGAGACGCTGGAGGGCGACCTGGAGCCGCTCTTCCAGACGATCGTCGAGCACATCCCGGCGCCGGTGGTCGAGGCGGGCGGGCTGCAGATGCTGGTCGCCAATCGCGCCTACGACGACTACACCGGCACGATGGCCATCGGGCGCATCTCGCGCGGTTCTGTATCTCCGGGCGATGCCGTGGCGGTGCTCGACGCATCCGGCGGGGCTCGCCGCGTCAAGGTGGTGCAGGTCCTGGTCTATCGCGGCCTGGAGCGTGTGGCGGTGCCGAAGGCAAGCGCCGGCGACATCGTCTTGCTCACCGGCCTCGAGGAAGTGGCCATCGGCGACACCATCTCCGACCCCGAGTCGCCGGATCCGCTCCCGCGAATCGAGATCGACGAGCCGACGGTGAGGATGACGTTCGGGGTGAACACCTCGCCGTTCACGGGCCGCGAGGGGACCTTCTCGACCACGCGGCAGCTGCGCGCGAGGCTCTTCCGGGAGCTGGACACCAACCTGGGTCTCCACGTCGAGGACACGAGTGCCACTGAGAGGTTCCAGGTCAGCGGCCGCGGGGAGCTTCACCTCGCGGTCCTGATCGAGACGATGCGTCGGGAGGGCTACGAGTTCGAGGTCTCGAGGCCGGAGGCAATCGTCAAGGTGATCAACGGCCAGCGCATGGAACCGGTCGAGAGGCTGACAGTCGACGTGCCGGAAGAGCAGGTCGGGGCGGTGACCGAGGCGCTCGGCAAGAGGCGCGCGGAGATGATCGAGATCCAGTACGACCGTAAGGGCGGTGTCCGTCTGGAGTACGTGATCCCGACCCGAGGCCTGATCGGGTTCCGCAATGCGTTCCTCACCCTCACTGCCGGGAACGGGATCATGGGCTCGATCGCGATCGGTTACAGGCCCTGGGCGGGCGAGTTCCGCGAGCAGAGAAACGGAGCCCTCACCGCCTCCTCGGCGGGAACCACGCTCACCTACGGACTGGCCGGCGCCCAGGAGCGCGGCGCGACATTCATCGAGCCCGGTGAGTCGGTCTACGAGGGGATGATCGTCGGGGTCCAGAAGCGGCCGGGGGACATCCGCGTCAACGTCTGCCGGGAGAAGAAGCAGTCGAACGTGCGGTCATCGACCTCAGACATCTCAGTGCGGCTGACACCGGCCAGTCGCCTCAGCCTGGAGCAGTCCCTGGACTTCCTGGCCGACGACGAGCTGCTAGAGGTGACCCCTAAGCACCTGCGGCTGCGCAAGCGGCACCTGACCGAGGTCGACCAGTCGCGCGCCAGGAGGGCAGCCGAGGCCTCAGGAATAGGTCGCTAGGGTTCTGGGTATACTGATCTCAGCCGGCGAAGCGCCGGCGCTCAGGTGCAGGCTCCGATTTCTCGAACAGGCCCGCCAGTTGAGTAGGCCTTTAGTTCGAGAGATAGGAGATGGAAATGCCAACAGGCACCATCAAGAAACTGGTCGCGGACCGCGGCTTCGGATTTATCTCGGCTGAGGATGGGAAGGACTTCTTCTTCCACCGCAGCGGGACCGATGTCGACTTCGACTCGCTGCAGGGCGGGGAGAAGGTGACGTTCGAGGTCGAGTCGAGCCCCAAGGGCCCTCGCGCCAAGTCCGTCCGCACGGTCTAACCACCGACCGATTGGAGCCCCGGACCTGTCCGGGGCTCTTTTTATTTGGCCAAACGCACCTGGAGAACCCCTGGGGCCCGCAGGGCTCCTGGGGTTCTTTGTTTTCTGAGCCCATAATGAAGATGCCCGGGCCTTCCGGTGCGCAGTTGTTGTGGGGGATTAGAAATGAAGAAGCGCCGTTCGGATATCCAAACACGGGCGAATCCGAGCACCGGACAAGCACTGCTGGCGCGCCGGCTGACGCGCCGCGACTTTGTCAAGGCCGGCGGAGCGTTTGCCTTGACCGCCGCGACCTTTCCCACCATCCTGTCGAGCTGCCTGGGGGGCGGAACCTCTGGCGGCTCCAAGACTCTCAAGATCCTGCAGTGGAGCCACTTCGTGCCCGCTTACGACAAGTGGTTCGACCCCTGGGTCAAGGCGTGGGGCCAGAGCAAGGGGGTCACGGTGACTGTCGACCACATCACCTACGACCAGATCCCCATCCGGACGGCGGCCGAGATCAACGCCGGCTCGGGCCACGACCTCATCCTGTGGATCGTCCCGCCTTCTCAGTACGAGCCGAGCCTGGTCGATATGGGCGATGTGGTCAAGCAGGTGGAGCAGAAGTACGGACCTCAGCTCGACTTCGCGAAGCTGACCAACTTCAACCCGCACACCAACCGCTACTTCGGCTTCACCTACAGCTTCGCGCCGGATCCTGGCGATTACCGCAAGAGCCTCTTCGCGCAGGCCGGCATGTCCGACGGACCCACGACCTGGAACGACATGCTGAGCGCGGTCACGCAGATCAAGTCGAAGAGCAAGGGTGCGGTCCGGGGCGGCATCGGGTTTTCGCCAGAGCCTGACTCCAACATGGCCGCCCGGGCGCTGATCTGGTCCTATGGCGGATCGGAGCAGGACAAGGATTCCAACGTGACCATCAACTCCGATGCTGTAGTCCAGGCGGTGGACTTCATGGCGCGGCTCTTCAAGCAGGCGGAAACCTCAGAGGTGTTCAGCTGGAACGCCGCCTCCAACAACCAGGGGCTGGTCGCCGGCAGCCTCTCTTACATCCTGAACTCGATCTCCGCCTACCGAACCGCCCAGGCCAGCAAGCCTGACGTGGCCAAGGACATCTTCTTCGCGAAGCCACTCTCTGGGCCGGGCCCCAAGGCACTGGCCAGCGAGCACGTGATCCAGACCTACGTCATTCCCAAGTTCTCGAAGAGCCAGGACACCGCCAAGGAGTTCCTGCTGTACCTGGCGGACCACGCCAGTGACTTCGTCTACCAATCGAAGCTGTACGAGTTCCCCGTCAACCCGACCACCAACGCCCAGGACAAGCTCTACGGCAGCGGCGGCTGGCTCGACAGTGACCCGTACCAGTCGGACCCCGTGACCAAGCTACAGGTGCTCAAGGACGCGACCACCTGGAGCGTAAACGTCGGCTATCCCGGCCCCGCCAGCCCGGCGATCGGGGAGATCTTCGACAAGAACATCCTGCCATCGATGATGGCCGCGGCCGCCAAGGGCGACAAGACGCCGAAACAGGCGGTTGCCGACGCCGAGACGCAGATCAAGGCCATCTTTGCCAACTGGCGTCAGAAGGGTCTGGTCGGCGGGACAACCTGACAGGGCAGCGTCCTGATGGCTGAGGTCGAGGTCCGGGACATCCGGAAGGCGTTCGGCGGGGTGCCCGCGGTGGACGGTGTCAACCTCGTGTGCCACGACGGCGAATACCTGGTGCTGCTCGGCCCATCGGGCTGCGGCAAGACCACCCTCCTGCGCATGATCGCCGGGCTCGAGCACCCGACCGAGGGAGACATCCTCATCGGCGGCCACTCTGTGAGGGGATTACCACCGAGGGCGAGGAAGATCGCGATGGTCTTCCAGAGCTACGCCCTCTACCCGCACAAGACGGTCGAGCACAACATCTCATTTCCGCTCGAGGCCCAGGGGATGACAAAGGAAGAGCGCGCCACGCGGGTGCGCTGGGCAGCGGGCTTGCTGGGCATCGAGTCGCTACTGCAGCGCAAGCCTCGCCAGCTCTCAGGCGGCGAGCGTCAGAGAGTCGCGCTCGCCCGCGCGCTCGTCCGCGAGCCGCAGGTCTTCCTGCTCGACGAGCCGCTCTCAAACCTCGACGCCAAGCTCCGCGCCTCGGCGCGCCTCGAGCTCAAGCAGTTCCAGCAGCGCCTGGCCGCCTCGACCATCTATGTCACCCATGACCAGGTCGAGGCGATGGGGCTCGGCGACCGGATCGCCGTCCTGAACCTCGGCCGGTTGCAGCAGATCGGAACGCCGGATGAGATCTATCACAGGCCGGCGAACACTTTCGTAGCCACTTTCGTCGGCTCGCCGCCGATGAACCTGGTCCCGCGCGACGGCAGGCTCGTCGGCTTCCGTCCCGAAAACGTGCGCCTGTCGACTGACGGGCAGCGCCTCGAGGGCGCTTCGTTTGCGTGCCATGTGATCCGCATCGAGAACCTGGGCTCGGACCGCTACGTGTACTTGAGAGTCAAGGGCGACGAGGGGGACACGAACGTGATCGCGAAGCTGGCCGTCGCGGAGCAGCTGCCTGTCAAGGCCGACGAGGATGCGCAGCTGTCTGTCGAGCAAAGGCACCTGAGTTACTTCGACCAGAAGACTGGAGGCCGGATCGCGGCGTGAGCGAGCCGGTGGCCCATCGCACCGTCGTCTTCGATGAGTCGCCGAGGGTGCACCACCTGCTGGACAGGGAAAACGTGCTCGGCCCCGTCATGCTCGCCCCGCTGCTGGTTTATCTGGTCGCACTCGTGGGGGTGCCTCTCGTGCTCGTGTTCGTGTATGCGTTCAGCGACGCAAGCACAGGGTCTCCGACCTACAGCTTCGTCGGCCTGTCCACGTTTCAGCGCACGATCGCAGACGAGACGTTTCGGACTGCCCTGCGCAACACCATCGTCTTCACGATCCTGTCCCAGGTGGTGGTGATCGTGCTGGCCACGATCCTGGGCTTCGTCATGACGGCCAACTTTCGCGGTAAGTGGATCGTGCGATTCCTGGTCCTTCTGCCGTGGACGACGCCGATCGCGCTGAGCGCCCTCGCGTGGCTGTGGATGCTCGACTCGCTGTTCAGCCCGTTCAACTGGATCCTCGGCCAGCTGCACGTGGTGGCCGAGGGCACTCCGGTCGCCTGGCTAGGCGAGAACACGCTGGCGGTGGGATCCGTCGTCGCCCTTCAGGCCTGGCGGACGATGCCGCTGGCGGCGGTGATACTGATGGCCGGCCTGACTTCGATCCCGCCTGAGCTGAATGAGCAGGCGGCCATCGACGGCGCAGGTTTCTGGCGGCGCCTGTTCGACATCACGTTCCCGCTCCTCACGCCGATCATGATGGTCGCGATCCTGTTCGGCATCGTGGCCACGTTCACGGACATGGCCGCCGTCTACATCCTCACCCACGGCGGACCCGGCGACGCCACGCAGGTCCTGGCCAGCTGGTCGTTCTATACAGGCATCGAGAGCGGCAGCCTGGCTGATGGCGCTGCGATTGGCGTCTTCATGTTCCCGGTCCTGCTGGGCGTGTGCCTGCTCATGCTGCGGCGGGCCAGGCGAGCGGAGGTCCTCTGATGGTCGCCCGCGCTCAGGCTGTCACGGCCGCCCGTTGGGTGGTGCTTGTGTTCTTCGCCCTGCTGTGTGCGTTCCCCTTCGCCTGGGCCACGTTCACGAGCTTCAAGGCTGACGCCGACCTGTACACGGTCGGACATGTGCCCTTCCTCTACAACCTGCCGCCCACCTTCGACCATGTGCGGGTTCTGTTTCAGGAGACTGAGTTCCTTACGTTTGTGCGCAACAGCTTCGAGATCGGGGTCATCGTCGTGGCCATCACATTGGCGACGGCAGTGCCTGCGGCTTATGCGATCGCACGCCTGACCGGCGAATGGGGAGGCAGGCTCGCGATGGCTGTCTTTGTCATCTACCTTGTGCCTCCGACTCTCCTTTTCCTGCCCCTCTCACGGATCGTGGCCGAGCTCGGCCTGCAGGACTCGATCTGGGCGTTGGTGCTCGTGTATCCGACACTGACGGCGCCCTTCTCGACGTGGCTCCTGGTGGGCTTTTTTCGCTCGATTCCTCGCGACATCGAAGAGCAGGCGATGGTGGACGGATACAGCCGCGCCGGCGCTGTCGTGAGGACAGTGCTGCCCCTGGCCCTTCCAGGGCTGCTCACGGTGGTCATCTTCACGTTCGCTCTGACCACGAACGACTTCGTGTACGCGGTCGCGTTCATCTCGAGCTCGTCCAACATGACGATCAGCGCCGGCGTGCCGGTGGAGCTGATCCGCGGTGACGTCTTCTTCTGGCAATCGCTGATGGCCGCGACCGTGCTGGTCGCGATCCCTGTGGCGCTGGCTTACAACTTCTTCCTCGATCGGTTCGTGCAGGGCCTTGCCCTGGGAGGCGTGAAGGGCTGAGCGCCTAAGCCTTCAGTCGCTTGATGAGGCGCGGGACGTCGAGCTTCGGGCGCGGGTACTGCGGGTTCATCTCCTCGAGGGTCTCGATCAGGATCGATGCCACCGCCCAGTTCCGGTAGTCCTTGTCATCGGCGGGGATCACAAACCAGGGAGCCCAGTCGGTGGAGCAGCGCGAGATGGCCGTGCTGTAAGCGCTCTGGTAGTCATCCCAGTAGCCGCGCTCATCGATGTCGTGCTCACTGAACTTCCAGTGTTTGTCCGGGTTCTTCAGACGATCGATCAGCCTCTGGCGCTGCTCGTCGTATGAGATGTGGAGCATGAGCTTGACGACCCTGGTGCCTGACCGCGTCAGCTTGCGTTCGAAGGCGTTGATCTTCTCGTAGCGGCGCTCGATCACGTCGGGAGGCGCCAGGTTGTGGACGCGTGCCACCAGCACGTCCTCGTAATGAGACCGATTGAAGATCCCGATGTTGCCCTTCTCGGGAAGTCGCTTGCGGATCCGCCACAGGAAACCATGGCCCTTCTCTTCAGGCGTTGGCGCCTTGAAGGAGCTGATCAGCACCGCCTGCGGGTTCATGTTCCCGATCACGTGGGTGACCGTTCCGTCCTTGCCGCCGGTGTCCATGGCCTGGAGCACGACCAGCAGCGCACGCTTGCGCTCCGCATAGAGCCGCTCCTGGAGCTTGAAAAGACTGTCCCTATGTCGCGCAAGATCGGTCTTCGCCCGGTGCTTGCCCTTCAGGCCGGGCGTCGTGTCCGGGTCGATCTCGATGAGCCGGAAGCGGCCGTCGCCGGGCTTCGCCACCAGGAGCTCGCGGACCTGCTTCGCCGGCACGCCCGAAGTTTAGGCGAGCTCGGCGGGTACTACCTCGAGCGTGACCACGCGGTCGCTGCGGACGACAAGCAGCGGGAGCTTCGAGCCGATGCGGCCCTCGACCATCAGACGCTGAAGATCACCCGCTTTCGATACTGCTGCCCCGTCGACCTCGACGATGATGTCGCCAATTCTCAGGTTGGCCGAAGCAGCAGGACTGCCGGCGACAACCTCCTGCACCTCCACGCCTGCCTTGCGTCCGATGCGCTGCGCGAGCGCTGGAGCGAGGGAGCGAGTGCCGCCTGCGATGCCCAGGTATGCGCGCCTCACCCGGCCGTTTCGCATCAGGGCGGCCAGGATCGCCTGCGTGGTCGAGTTGATCGGGACGGCAAGCCCGAGCCCCATGCCTGCGACAGCCGTGTTCACACCCACGAGCTGCGCCTGCCAGTCGGCGAGGGCGCCGCCGGAGTTCCCCGGGTTCAATGCAGCATCCGTCTGGATGACGTCTTCGACGAACCGGCGGTGCCCGTTGCCGTCGGCGGTCGCCAGCGAGCGGCCTAACCCGCTGACGACCCCAGACGTCACAGACCCGCTGAATCCCATCGGGTTGCCCACCGCCACCACCAGCTGGCCGACGCGCAGCCTGTCGGCGTCACCAACCGCGATCGGCTGAAGGGTGGCGGCCCGCGCCCGGATGATGGCCAGGTCCGAAAGGGGGTCGGCGCCGACGATGTCGAGCTCGTACTCGTTCCCGTCGAGGAAGGACGCGCTCGCACCGCGGGCGGTCGCAACCACGTGGGCCGAGGTGACGAGGTAGCCGTCGGGCGTGATCACCACGGCCGAGCCGGCGCCGCCGTCGCGCATGCCACCGCCCCTGTGCACGCGCACGCTGGCCACCGAGTGGAGGACGCGCTCAGCGACGGAGGTGACGATGGACGAATACGCGTCCAGTGCCTCACGCTCGATCGCGGAAGCTTCCGCCATGGCGCTTACATAATTACCACGCAACGGGCAGGCCAAACATTGGCCTTCGAGTAGCCTGGCGACTCTGCTCCGGGCGCGCCCCTTACGAAACCTTCACATCCGGCTGATTCTGGCTGGATGAGGCGCTGGTTGACTGGGGGCATGGCGGCCGCACCCCCCGCTCGAAAAGGAATCACGCGGCGCCAGGCGCTGTCCGCAGCCGTGGCAGCCGGTGTGGGCGTGGGCGCGGTGCGCCTGCTGGGTGGCGCCCTCCAGAATCTCGGCCGCACCGGGACTGTCGTCGCCTCCGGCAACAGCGGCGGCGACTGGGTCTCGCCGCTCGGCTCCGAATCGGCCCGCGTGATGCATCTGCTTCGCCGCGCCACCTTCGGCTACACGCCGGCTCAGCTGGACTCGGCTCTATCCGAGGGATTCAGCCGCACTGTCGACAGGCTCATCGAAACGCATCCGGCCGAGCCACCTGTGCTGGCCGAGGCTTCGACGCCGGGCGGAAGGTTTCCGGTTGCGCAGTTGCAGCAGTGGTGGATCGACCACATGCTCGCGACGCCGACCCCCTTCGCCGAGCGCATGACTCTTTTCTGGCACGGCCACTTCACGAGCGACTACCGGAAGGCGGGCGACAACACTTTCATGTTCTGGCAGAACCTCACCTGGCGCCGCATGGGCATGACCGACCTGCGCTCGATGCTTATGAAGGTCACCACCGACCCGGCCATGCTCCGGTACCTCGACCTCGCGACGTCAGTCGCCTCCAACCCGAACGAGAACTACTCGCGTGAGCTCATGGAGCTGTTTTCGATGGGTCCCGGGAACTACTCCGAGGAGGATGTGCGCCAGGGCGCGCTCGCGCTCACCGGCTGGCAGCTGCCGCGGCCTGACTCGTTCGACACGGTCACTGTCGGCGCCAAGACCCGTCGCCTGCCGGTCTATGACTCCCAAAAGTCGGGCGTGTTCAATCCGCGCCGTGGTTACTCGGGCTCCGTGACCTTCCTCGGCCAGATCGGCAGGCTCGATGCCGAGGGCGTCGTCGATCGCATCCTCGCGCAGCCGGCGACTGCCCCGTTCATCGCCGGCAGGGTCGCTCAGCAGTTCATCAATGGCCGCCCGTCGGCGTCTCTGACCACGAGCCTGGGAGACGCGTTTCGCCGCAGCCACTACGACCTCAAGACGCTCATGAAAGCGCTCTTCACCAGTGACGACTTCAAAGCCGCGAGCAGCTACCGATCGCTGGTGAAATCACCGACGGAGTTCATGGTGCATACAGCACGTGCGTTGGGCGGACCGCACCCGTCGAAACTGATTGCGACCTCCGGAGCGGGCATGGGCCAGATCCTCTTCGACCCGCCGGATGTGGGCGGCTGGCCCAACAACGAGTCGTGGATCTCTTCCAACACCGTGATCGAGCGCGTCAACTTTGTGACCGCAGCGCTCGCGCAGGCCCGCGGCAGCCTGCCGTCTGCTGCCTATGCCGCCACCCATCACCTCGATGGCGTCGTCGGCGCCCAGACCGCTGCCTTGTTCAACCAGGCAGCCGATGAGCGGGCGCAGTGGTTCATCGTCCTGGCCTCGCCGGAATTTCAGCTGAAGTAGGTGTGCACCAGATGACAGACGAGATCGGCATCAACCAGCTCAAGCGCCGCGACTTCCTGCGCGCGGGTCTCGTGTTCGGCGCCGGCGCCGCAGGTCTCGCCGCCGGCTATGCCGCGGTGCCCGACGCTTTCGCCCGCGCCGTCTACGCCGCCAAGCAGGAGGGCATCACCAACGACCACGTGCTGGTGATGATCCAGCTCGCCGGTGGAAACGACGGCCTGCGCACTCTCGTGCCGCTTGCCGACCCAGTGCTTCACGACCTGCGCCCCAAGCTTGCGGGCTCGATGGTCTCGCAGGCGCTGCCACTCAACAAGAGCTATGGGCTCAACCACAACCTGCCTGGCATCAAGGCGCTGTGGGACAAAGGCAAGGTCGCGATCGTGCAGGGCGTCGGCTATCCGAATCCAACCTTCTCCCACTTCGAGTCGATCCGCATCTGGGAGACGGGCGACCCGACGCGGCGACAGGTGGACGGATGGCTCGGCAGGACGCTTGCGCAGGCCTATGACTCCAACGGCCACCCCCTGACCGGATGCGCGTGCGGCGCGACCGACGTCCCGGGCGCGCTGCGCGATCTTCAGGCGACCATGACCGTGATCCAGAACCAGAAGACTTTCGGTTTCACGGGCGGCAGCGAGGTCGAGGCCGCGGTCGGTGCCCTGTACAAGGGGACTCCGGGCATCTACGGTGCGCTTTTCGACACCGCCATCGCCACGGCCACGGAAACCGTCGCGACCCTGCGCACGTCCTCGACCGGCTATCAGGCGATGGCTGACTACACGGACAACGTCAAGCTGGTCTATTCGTCCAAGAACCAGCTGGCGGCAGCGCTCCAGCTGGCCGCCCAGCTGATCGTTACGGGCACCGGCGTGAAGCTGCTGCACGTGACGCTCGGGGGATTCGACACGCACTACACCGAGCTCAGCCGCCACGACGACCTGATGGGCTATCTCGACTCGGCCGTGAGCGCTTTCTACAAGGATCTCGCCGCTCACGGGAAGGCGGACAAGGTACTGATCGCAACCTGGTCGGAGTTCGGGCGACGGCCGAAAGAGAACGCCAGCGGCGGCACCGACCATGGCGCTGCCGCCCCACTCCTGCTCATCGGCGACCCCGCGAAGGGCGGCCTGTACGGGGAAGAGCCGAGCCTGACGGCCCTGGACGGCACTGGCAACCTCAAGTACGCGGTCGACTTTCGCTCGGTCTACCAGGAGATCCTGAGCGGCCACCTCGGAGCGGACTCGAAGGGAATCCTCGGTGCGGGCTTCGATACGGTGCACTTCCTGAAATCCCCCGTCAGCGCGGCATGAGAGATTCGCGGGCGCTGGTGCTCAAGCTCGGCGCGACTGCGCTTGCGATTGCAGCCACGGCGGTGTCGGCCGTCTTCGTCACGTCGCACCTGAAAAACGCGAATGCGCCGCTGCAGCCTTCGGTGCTCAGCGCATCAGACCCCGGCGGCCTGAGCGTGCCGGGAGGCGGGACGCTGGTCCTGTCGCCATCCGTGCGCCAGACGGATGCGCCAGC
>VBFO01000143.1 GCA_005881025.1 Chloroflexota bacterium
GCGCGGAGGGCCGCCCCAAAGATCACGGCGCAGAAGGAGCCCGCCACCGCGTACGCCACGAATCCAGCGGCCGACAGCACGCCCCCGATCGCCATCGTTCGCCGCTTGCCCCACCGGTCGGAGGCCATCCCGCCCGGAACCAACAACAGCCCGGCCAGCAATCCGACGATGAACATCACGGTCCCGGCGGTGGCGGCCGACATGTTGAGCTGGTTCGTCGCCAGCAGGGGCAGCAACGCGAGCTCTCCGCCTGAGCCGATCTCGAAGAGAAGGACGATCGCCGCGGTCAAGACCATCACCCGCATGAAGCTCTCGCCCGGCTGTGCCCGAGCGGGAGCGGGCTCTTCTCCCCGACTCCAGATGCCGCGCGTCTCCTTGTAGCCCATGAACACAAGAAGCAGCAGGAGAGCTGCGATGAGCGGCAGCACCGAGGCTCCATAGAGGACGTTGCGGATGGGAAAGTGCTCGATCAGCTGGCCGCCAACGCCGGAGCCGATCGCACCGGCCACTATCCATTGCGAGGCGATGAACGCGAGGCCGGTGGCGCGAAGCCTGGGCGGCAGGGTGGTGCCGAGGAACGAACGACCAAGTGGGCCGGCCGCGACCATCATCCCGGAGGCCAGCAGGTACGCGACCGCGATCAGCGGTACTGACCGGGAGCTCGCCAGCAGGACGATTCCACCCGCGTACAGCACCTGTGACAACACCAGGGGCAGGCGGTACCCGACCCGATCGGCCAGCGCCCCCCACACCCACTCGAAGAGGAACATGCCCAGCCCGAACATCGACAAAGCGATTCCGGTCTCGGTCGGACTCGCGTGCAGCTGGCGCAGCTCGAGCGGTACCGAGATCTGAGTCACCCCGGTGGCGAGGGTTGAGGCGGACAGCGCAGCGACCAGCGCTCCGCTCCTGCTGCGCAAGAGCCTGCCTTCTACTATGTGGTCCGTGGCCACAGCCCTGTCACTTTCGCATCTCGGGTCGCTGATGCGCGGGGTGCGAAGCGTCGACGAGGTCGGCGCCGACGAGCGGGCGGCCTCCCTGGCCAAGCGCTCGATCAAGAAGTCGTCAAAGCTCTGGGCCCTCGACCTGGCGATCCGATGCATGGACCTCACCACACTGGAGGGCTCCGACACCCCAGGCAAGATCGCCGCACTCAGCGCCAAGGGCATCCGGCCCAAGCCCGGTGACGGCTCCATCCCATCGGTCGCGGCGATCTGCGTTTACCCGGCCCGCGTGGCAGAGGCCAAGGAGCACCTGCGCAACAGCGGAGTGCGCGTCGCCTCGGTGGCGACCGCGTTTCCATCCGGCCAGAGCTTCCTTTCGGTCAAGCTCTCCGAGACGCGCGAAGCCGTGGCCGCCGGCGCGGACGAGGTCGACATGGTCATCGATCGGGGCGCCTTCCTCTCCGGCGACTACCAGAAGGTCTACGACGAGATAGTGGCTGTGAAGGACGCTTGCGGCGACGCGCACCTCAAGGTGATCCTCGAGACCGGCGAGCTCGGGACTTACGACAGCGTTCGGCGGGCCAGCATCCTGGCGATGGCAGCCGGGGCCGACTTCATCAAGACCTCGACCGGCAAGGTGCAGCCCGCGGCGACGCTGCCCGTGAGCCTGGTGATGATGGAAGCGATCCGCGACTTCGTGCGTGAGACCGGACGCCCGGTCGGATTCAAGCCGGCGGGGGGGATCCGCACCTCCAAGCAGGCGATCGCCTACCTCGTCGTGCTGTACGAGACCCTCGGCCCGGACTGGATGACGCCCGAGCGATTCCGCCTCGGTGCCTCGACGCTGCTCAACGACGTGCTGATGCAGATCGAGAAGGAACGCACGGGCGCCTACCAGTCGGGCGATTACTTCACGATCGACTGAGCCGTGGCAATCACCAAGCGACGGACCGCCGAGCTCGCCAAGCAGGTCTTCGAGTACGCGCCGGCGCCCGAGTCGACCGACCACATCAAGATCGAGCCGCACTACGACCTCTTCATCGGCGGCCGGATGGTGGCTGCACACAGCAAGAAGCGGTTCCCAACCATCAACCCCGCGACCGAGGAGAAGCTCTCCGAGGTCGTCGAGGCCGACGAGATCGACGTCGACAAGGCGGTGAAGGCCGCCGGCAAGGCCTTTGACTCGTGGTCCCGCCTCGCCCCATCACGGCGAGCGCGCTACCTGTTCCGAATCTCGCGACTCCTGCAGGAGCGCGCGCGTGAGCTGGCAGTGGTCGAGACCATGGACGGCGGCAAGCCGATCAAGGAGTCGCGTGACGTCGACATTCCTTTGAGCGCGGCCCACTTCTTCTACTACGCGGGCTGGGCCGACAAGCTGGAGTGGGCGTTTCCGAACCGGAAGCCACGACCGCTCGGCGTGGCCGGTCAGGTCATCCCGTGGAACTTTCCTCTGCTGATGCTGGCGTGGAAGATCGCGCCCGCGCTGGCCGCCGGCAACACGGTGGTCCTGAAGCCGGCCGAGACCACGCCGCTGTCGGCGATGCTGTTCGCTGACATCTGCCAGCAGGCAGAGTTGCCGCCGGGCGTGGTGAACATCGTCACCGGAGCCGGGAAAACAGGCTCAATGGTCATATCCCACCCGGGCGTGAAGAAGGTCGCCTTCACCGGCTCGACCGAGGTCGGCAAGCTCATCCAGCGCTCGCTGGCAGGTAGCGGGAAGCGGCTCACCCTCGAGCTCGGCGGAAAAGCCGCCAACATCGTGTTCGAGGACGCGCCGCTCGATGCCGCGATAGAGGGCATCGTCAACGGCATCTACTTCAACCAGGGTCATGTGTGCTGCGCGGGAAGCCGGCTTCTGGTGCAGGAGTCGATCGCAGAGCCACTGCTCGAGAAGCTCAAGCTGCGGCTGGGCACGCTGCGACTGGGAGACCCGCTCGACAAGAACACGGACATCGGGGCGATCAACTCCAAAGCACAGCTCGAGAAGATCGAGGGCATGGTCGAGTCGGGCGTCGAGGAGGGCGCGGAGCTCTTCCAGCCCGAGTGCAAGCTGCCAGAGCGCGGGTTCTGGTTCCCGCCGACGCTCTTCACCAACGTGTCGCAGTCCTACCGGATCGCGCGCGAGGAGATCTTCGGGCCAGTGCTGTCGGTGCTCACGTTCCGCACACCGGCCGAAGCGGTCGAGAAGGCCAACAACACTCCGTACGGATTGTCGGCCGGGGTGTGGACCGACAAGGGCTCGCGCATCCTGTGGATGGCCGAGCGGATGCGCGCGGGCGTGGTGTGGGCGAACACCTTCAACCGCTTCGACCCGAGCTCGCCGTTCGGTGGCTACAAGGAGTCGGGGTTCGGGCGCGAGGGCGGGCTGCATGGCCTGCTCCCGTACGTCGAGCTCAACTAAGTGTCCCGACCCCGGAGTCCCTTGCATCTTCGCGGCCTAGGCGACCGGGCGCCTGCGGCGCTAAAGCCCGCGTCAAGGGGCCCGGCGCCGCGTCGTCACGCATCTGGCAATGCGCTCCTAGCTGCGCCACCCTTTCCTTGGCTCCGGCCGCCGATGTCGCGAAATATGCGGCGGGCCTCGAGGTCGGGACACTGATGGACGTTCGCAAGACGTACAAGCTGTTCATCGGGGGCGAGTTCGTCCGTTCCGAATCCGGTCGCGCCTACCGGTTCGACGGCTCGATCAACGTCCCGCGCGGATCGCGCAAGGACCTGCGCGACGCCATCCGCGCCGCCCGCACCGCCTTCCCCGGCTGGGCCGCCCGCACCGCCATGAACCGTGGCCAGATCCTGTACCGCGCAGCAGAGATGCTGGACGGCCGCAGGGCACAGTTCGTCGAGGTGCTAGGTGGCGGCCGCACTGCCTCCCGCGAGGTCGAGTCGGCTGTCGATGCGCTGATCTGGTACGCAGGCTGGACCGACAAGCTGGCGCAGGTTGCCGGCAACACCAACCCTGTCTCGGGACCGTATTTCAACTTCACCATTCCGGAGCCGACCGGAGTGGTCGGCATCATCGCGCCCGAGGACCCTGCGCTCGCGGGCCTGGTCAGGCGAGTGGCGCCTGCGCTTTGTGGGGGCAACACGGTGGTGGTCCTCGCTCCGGAGGCGGCGCCTCTGCCGGCGCTGACGCTGGCCGAGGTGCTGGCGACGAGCGACGTGCCGGGCGGGGTCGTCAACGTCATCGGCGGCTACCACCGCGAGCTGCTTCCGTGGCTGGCGGCTCACATGGACGTGAACGCGATCGACACCGCCGGCTGCACGCCGGAGGAGCTGACCGCGATCGAGAAGGCGGCGGCCGAGAACGTCAAGCGAGTGATCAAGTCGCCACCAGGCGAGCTCAGCCCACAGCTGATCACGGCCTTCATGGAGATGAAGACCGTGTGGCACCCGATCGGGGTCTAACGCGGCCGCGGAGTCTGCGCGGGAACCGGGCTGACGGACGGGCGGGCCTGAGGCGAACCTCCTACCGACTGGCATACGCCCGCGCGAGGGTGGAACAGCGGGAAAGGCATCGTTGCGCTGCCACCAGCCGGCATGGCTCCGATCTTTCCGGCCAGGTTCTCGGTGAACCAGACCTGGCCGCCGAGAGACGCCACCCCTCGCGGAGCTGCAGCCTGCGTCGTGACCGGGAAGTCGCTCACGCCTCCGGCGATCGTGACCCGGCCGAGTGCATTCCCATTGTCCTCGGTGAACCACAACGCCCCATCCGGTCCGACGGTGATGGCCCTGGCCAGCGGCAGGCCGCCGGGTATCGCGAACTCGGTGATCACGCCGGAGGTCGTGATCCGGCCGACCTTCGCGGCCTCGCTCTCGGTGAACCAGAGCGCCCCGTCGGGTCCAAGCACGATGCCCTGTGGCCCGCTGCTCGAGGTCGTTATCGCGAACTCGGTGATGGTGAAGGGCGACGACAGCGAGATGCGGCCGATCTGGTTGGCATCGCGCTCGGTGAACCACATCGCATTGTCCGGACCCGCGGCGATGAACTCCGCGTAGCTGGATGCGGTCGGGATCGCAATCTCGTTGGTGACCGACCCGGCTGTCGTGATGCGCCCGATCTGGTTGGCTCCTCGCTCCGTGAACCAGATCGCCCCGTCCGCGCCGGCGGCGATACCCTCGGGCAGGCTGTTCGGAGTCGGGATGGCGAACTCGGCGATGGACCCGTTGACGCTGCCGCGACCGATCTGGTTGGCGGCCAGCTCGGTAAACCAGAGGTTGTGATCAGGCCCTGATGAAATCCCATACGGAAAGCTCGAAGCGGTCGGGACCGGATACTCGACCACCAGTCCGCAGGGAAGCGACGCAGCGAGGTTGTTGCTGTCCGCCTCGGTGAACCACACGCGGCCGTCGTCTCCAGCCGTCATGTAGTAGGGCGAGCTCGCGCCGCTGGGAAGCGAGAGCTCGACCATGCCGACGGTGATGCGTCGCGTCGTCGTGGGCGGGCCGGTGCCGATGGCGTTAGCCGCCGTCACCTTGAAGCTGTAGACGGTCCCGTTGGCAAGCCCACCGATGCTGGCGCTCAGTGCATTGGCGGCGGCATTGGTCGTGGCCACCAGGGTCGTGCCCTTGTAGGTGTCGATGGTGAATCCGGTGATGGGAGTCCCGCCGTTGAGTGGCGCTGTCCACGTCACCGTCGCCGACCCCTTGCCTGGAGCCGCGGTGGCGGTGGGAGCGCCAGGCCCTGTCTCCACCTTCGCCACATTGCCGGGGATGTTCTCGATGAACCAGACCGACCCGTCGGCGGCGACGGTCATCTGGAATGGAGTGCAGCTGGCGCTCGCGATCGGATAGGCCGCGGAGAAGGTGCCGGACGTCGTGAGGCTGTAGACCGCCCGACCGTCATCCTCCGCGAACCAGATCCGGCCATCGACCCCGGCCGCAATGCCCCGTGGATGAGGCTTGCCGGCCGCGTTTGGAACGATGAACTCGGTGATGGTGCCCGAGGGCGTGATGCGTCCGACCTTGTCCCCGAGAGACTCGGTGAACCAGACGTTGCCGTCGGGGCCCGCCGTGATGCCGCGCGGTCGCGCGGGTGCCGTCGGAAGCGTGTACTCCGTCGCCACGCCGGAGGTCGTCACCTTCGCGATCTTGTCGACCTGCCGCTCGGGGATCCACAGGTTGCCATCTGGACCGACGGTGATCGGCTCGGACTGGCTGCCGGTGCTGAGCACGGCGAACTCCGTGATCGAGCCGGCGGTTGTGATTCTCCCGACCTTATCGGTGGCCTGCTCGACGAACCACAGGTTGCCGTCGGGTCCCGCCGTGATTCCGATTGGGTTCGCATTTGGCGTGCCGGTGGCGAAGGTCGTCACGACCGACGTGCTGATGTTGAAGCGGCCGATGCTGCTGTCCTGCAGGTCTGTGAACCAGAGGTTTCCATCCGGCGCGGTGACGACGCCGGCCGGCGTCACGCTCGCCAGCATGTTGGCGTCGCTCTCGGCCACCCAGATATTCCCGTCAGGCCCGAGGGTCAGGCCGTTGGGGCCGACCGCGTTGCTCTGGAGGGGGAACTCGGTGACGGCGGCGAGGGCGGGAATCGGCTGGAGGGCCCCGAGCAGGGCGACTCCGAGCACGGCCACGCCCGAGGCGAATGCGCGCATTCTTGGCGGTCGTTTCATGCTTCTTCTGCTTCCGCAGAAGGGGCAGAGCATCGCACAGCCCGGGCCAATTGGGAACCTCACGGGCCGGGCATAATTCAGAGCAGAGATGACCGACGTCATGGCCCCCCCGGCGCTGAAGCGGACGGCCCGGGCCCTCATCTCGGCGGAGCGCATCGCCAAGCGCGTGCAGGAGTTGGGCGAGCAGATCTCCGGCGTGTACGCAGACATCGACACGCCGCTTGTGCTCGTGGTGATCCTGAAGGGCGCGACGGTGTTCGCCGCCGACCTGTTGCGGAGCCTCAGCATTCCGGCTGAGCTGGAGTTTGTCAGCGCCGCCAGCTATGGATCCGGCACCACTCCGGGCAAGCTGAAGCTCGCGCACATGGTGGAGGGTCCGCTGGTGGGCCGCCACGTGCTGTTGATCGAGGACATCATCGACTCGGGCCGCACCGTGAGCGCCATCGCGCGGTACTTGCGCCGGCTCAAGCCCGCCTCCTTGCGGCTGGCAGCGCTGCTCGATCGGCCGGCGCGGCGTGAGGTCGAGGTGGAGATCGACTTCACCGGGTTTGTCATCCCGGACAAGTTTGTGATCGGCTATGGCCTCGACTACGCGGGTTTGTATCGGGAGCTGCCCGGGATCTACGTCCTGAGTTAGCTACTTCAGGAGCTTCTTGCGGAGGCGGCGTGCGGCGATCAGGACGCCCAGGAATCCCAGGCCCATCAGATAAGCCAGGTCAACCAGGACGCCCGGCCCCATGGCGCCCGTGGTCAGGCTGCGGATGAGGTCGATGCCGTGATAGAGAGGTGTCAGCTGAACGACGACCTGCAGCGCCGGCGGGTAGACGGTGAGCGGAAAGAACGTGGCCGAGAACAGGAACATCGGCTGAATGATCAGCTGCACGATGTCGAAGTCCTGCCAGCTGCGCATGAAGGTCGTGAGCGCCGACCCGAGCGCGGCGAACGCGAACCCGATCAGGATCGCAGCCGGCACAGCCAGCACCGCCCACCACGACTGGATGAGGCCGAGCGCGAGCATGAACACGATGAACCCGATCGAGTAGAGGCTGCCTCGCGCCACGGCCCAGATCACCTCGCCCAGCGTCACCTCCTCGACGCCCACCGGCGTCGCGATCACGGTGTCGAAGGTCTTGGCGTAACGCAGCTTGTAGAAGAGGTTGAAGGTCGACTCGTAGATGGCTCCGTTCATGGCCGAGGACGCCAGCAGAGCGGGAGCCACGAAAACCGCGTAGCTCACCGAATGTCCGCCTCCGATCGGGATGTCCCTCACCAGCGAGCCGAGCCCAAAGCCGATGCCAAGCAGGTAGAGGACCGGCTCGAAGAAGCCTGACAACAGGACGAGCCCGTTGTGGCGGGAGGCCAGGACGTTGCGCTCGATCGCGTGGACCGACCGGAACGGCCGCAGCGCGATGACGCTCATTTGGAAAGCCGCCTGAGGAGAAGGATCCAGGCCAGTGCTAGCCCGGCCAGGATGTAGACCACGAGCACGAGGAGGTGAAGCGCTGCCTCACCGGGGCCGATGTTTGCCAGCACCACGCCCCTGCAAAGCGCCACTCCATGCGCGAGCGGGGTCGCCCACGCGACCCATTGGAGGACAAGGGGCAGCTGGCTGATGGGGAAGAACGCACCCCCGAGCAAGTACAGCGGCGTGATGACGAAGCGCAGGATCGCGGCGAATCCGTTGTCGTTCCGGCGCGTCGCCGTGAAGGCCATGACCGGCGTCGCAAACGCCAGACCGGTGAGCGCGGCTGCGGGAACCGCCAAAAGCGATTCCGGAAGGTGGCCGATGCGGAACAGCGTCATCACGACCCAGAAGGCCGCGGTCACGATCACCATCCGTACTGCAAACCAGGCCACCTCACCGAACACCAGATCGCGCACCGCAACGGGAGTCGCCAGCATCGCGTCGTAGATGCGATCCCACATGATCCGGTTCAGGATCGGGTACATCGCTTCGACCGCCGCGGTCTGCATGGCAGCCGCTGCCATCAAACCTGGGGCGAGGTAATCGAGGTACGGCACACCGTTGACGCCCCCCGAGCTTCGATTCACCAGCGAGCCGAGGCCGATCCCCATCGCTGCGAGGAAGAAGAGTGGCGTGAAGAACGAAACCATGATGTTGCCGCGCCACAGCCGCCTGAAGACGACGGCGTTGTGCTCGACTACATGAAGCGCGCTGGGTAGGGCCACTTATTCGATCAGGCGGCGGCCGGTCAAGCGCAAGAAGACGTCCTCGAGCGTGCTCCGCCTCACAAGCGAGCTCTCGGGTCGAATGCCGTGACGGTTGATGGCGGCGACCGCGGCATCGCCGTCCGAGGTGTAAACCAGGACGCGGTCGGCGAGCACCTCCACGCGCTCCGCCACATCCTTGAGCTTGCCGTCGAGGTTTGGCTGCTCGTCGATCGGAAACCGCAGCTCCAGCACCTCGCGCGTGCTGTAGCGGTCGATGAGCTCGCGCGGCGAGCCTTCGGCGGCGATGCGGGCCTTGTCCATCACCACCAGCCGGTCGCAAAGCTGCTCCGCCTCGTCCATGTAGTGCGTCGTGAGGACGAGCGTGACTCCTCGCTGCTTGAGGCGGTAGAGGCGGTCCCACACCAGGTGCCTCGCCTGCGGATCAAGACCCGTGGTCGGCTCGTCAAGGAGCAACAGATCGGGCTGGTTGATGAGGCCCCGGGCGATGGTCAGCCGGCGCTTCATGCCGCCGCTGAGATCGTCGACCTTGTCCTTTGAGCGCTCCTTGAGCTGCATGAACTCGAGCAGCTCGTCGGCCCGCTTGCGGCCTTCGGACCAGGGCAGGTCGAAGTAGCGGGCATAGATGATCAGGTTCTCCCGCACGGTCAGCTCGAGGTCCAGGGTGTCGGCCTGCGGAACGACTCCAAGCCGGGCGCGGATCTGGGCGCCGTGCTGAGCCGGGTCGAGGCCGAAGATCGTCAGCACGCCCGCGGTGACAGGCGAGACGCCGCCGATCATGCGCATGGTGGAGGTCTTGCCCGCACCGTTGGGCCCGAGGAAGCCGAAAGCCTCACCGCCGGCGACGGTGAAGTCGATGCCATCGACGGCGACCAGGTCGCCGAAGCGCTTGGTCAGGCCGCGGGCCACAATCAAATCGGAGGGGCTGGAGTCGGTCACTGTGGGACATTCTCCATGGTTGAACTTTCACGAGTGGCGCAAGGCAGAGCTCCACAGCCACCTCGACGGCGCCGTGCGCCCGGCGACGGCGGAGGCGCTTGCCCGCGAGCTCGAGCTCGACCTTCCCCGGCCTCTGCGCATGGTCGCACCGCCCGACTGCCCCTCCCAGGCTGCCTACATCGCCTACTTCGACGATGCGATCGCTGTGATGCAGACCGCGGCGGCGCTGGA
>VBFO01000144.1:0-345 GCA_005881025.1 Chloroflexota bacterium
CCACAAAGCGTAGGCGAACATGCCGCGTAAGCGCGCGACGCCGGCGTCGCCGTACTCTTCGTACAGATGCACCAGAGTTTCGGTATCGCTCTTGGTGTAGAACTGGTGTCCTAGCCGCTGGAGCTCGTCGCGGAGCTCGTCGTAGTTGTAGATCTCACCGTTGAACACCGCCCACACCGACTTGTCCTCGTTGTGGATCGGCTGCCGGCCCCCGGCGACGTCGATGATCGACAGCCGGCGCATCCCGAGCCCCACCTGGTCCCGTACGAGGTACCCTTCGTCATCGGGCCCCCGGTGCCACAGCGCGTCGTTCATCGACCGCACCACCGCGTCGTCCACCGGGCG
>VBFO01000144.1:358-15925 GCA_005881025.1 Chloroflexota bacterium
GCACATCAGCATTCCCTCCGCATCTCAGCAGTTCGCATCGGCATCGGAGTCGCCCCGCATGAGGTGCCACGATTCGAGCGGGAGGTCCTCCCTGATCGTACCGGTCCGGTCGTGGTACGCCGCGTGCAGGGTTCCTGGTGTCGAGATGAACGCGTGGCGCCGAAGGCACTGGCCGAGCCCACGAAGCGACGCGCTGCAGAAGACGACGTCGACGGCTTCACGCCGGCACAGGGCGACCGCCGACTGTAGGAGCGTGTCCAGGACTTGCGGAGCCTCCGGATCGAAGACGCAATCGACGATCGTGCCCATCCGGATATCGCCCATGCGCGGATCGTTCTGGAATTGACGGAGCTTCACGATGCAGTATCCGAGGAGTCGGGTTTGCCGCCGACACGCGAGCAGCCGGTAAGCGCCCATCCGGCGTCCGTAGCGCGCCATCAGGTACGGCGCGTCACGCCACACCCACGCCGCGAACTTCCCCTTCGTGCGCTCGGCCAGCCGCGTGTAGCTCGCATCGAACCCGTGCTCCTCCACGACGGTCGCGCCGGGAACGATCTGATGCCTCAGCGCTCCCACCAGCGCGAGCCCCGAGAAGGCGACACTCACCAGCGCGGCCACGGCACCTGAGACGCGCGTGAGGGCTCTCCACAGCCGGGCCGACCGGCCCGACAAGAACTTGTCGCCGCGCCGCGCGAACGTCCGCACGAACGCGCGCGCGTTCAGGACCCTGATGTACTGCGGGATGACGCCGAGATGCCGCCAGCCCACACCCTTGAAGATCCGGAGAGCTGCCTCTTCCACGTGCAGCGTCAGGCCGATCTCGACCGTTTGGTTGAGCTTCTTCACCAGGAGCGGCGCGACTGGCCCGTTCCGGTGCTCGGGCAGGACCATGAGCCCGACGGCCCACGAGGCGTTCACCACCCGCCCCGCCAGCGCGAGCCGGACCGGAACGGTTGCGATGTGCCCGATGACCTCGTCGCCCTTCAGAAACAGGACGCGCGGGGCCAGCGCCTCCGCGTCTCCGTTCTCTCCGGCGCCGGCGTGGTCGTTCGTCTTCGGCCAAGCCCGTCTGGTGAAACGTTCGCAGGCCTGCGCCAGCCCCGGCTCGTAGAGCCGCACGGCGTAGGTCTCCCTGGTCGTCGTCGGCGCTCCGTCGCTCAGGCCCGGACTCCGTATGCGACCAGGATCTCTCTGATCTTCCCCACGCTGCCCATCTCCATCACGTCGTCGATGTCGATGCTCACGTTGAAGTGCTGCTCGAGCGCCGTGACGAGATTCACGTGTCCCATGGAATCCCAGCCTTCCACGCTCTGGGGCGACGAGCTCTCGTCGAGACTCTGCGGCTCGACCCCGAATACGCCGGACACGACCTCTTCGAGGGTCCTCATGTGCTCATTCCCCGGTGGTTTTCACCGCGATCCAGGCCGGGTCCTCGATCCGGTCGACGCGAGGATCGAGGGTCCAGGCCTGCGCCCCATCGACCTCTCCGGCGAGTTGGAATCCATGACGGCGATAGAAGTCGGCGGTCGGGCCGTTCTTGGCGGTCGGGATGAACTCCCCGACCAGCCGCGCCGCGTCGTGCAGGCGTGCCGCGTCGTAGATGCGCTTCAAGAGCACGGTCTCCACCGACAGTCCCATCACCCGGCAGCTCAGCAGCACGTTGTCGATGCGCCAGGCATCGCGCTCCCGGCGCACGATCGCCGAGCCGACGAGCCCGTGCTCTCCGAAGCGGTCCGCTACCTCCAGGACGTAGACGCGATGGTCCGGGGACGCCACGAACCGCTCGATCTCGGGAGTCTGGTACCGTCGTGTCGTGGTATTGAACTGATTGGTCTTGTTGAGCATCTGCACGAGCCGGGGCACGTGGTGCCCTTCCGCTCGCGCGATCTCCGCGCGGATCTCGAGCGAGTGCAGGTAGTCTTCGAGGGACCCGCTCGAGAGCTCGAGCGCCTGGCGCTGGCGATTCGCTTGATACTGGCTCGCCCGCTGCTCGTCTTCCTTCGTCAGCGCCAGCAGCTCGAAGTCGGACAGGCTCTCGAGCGTCGAGCGGTACTGTGACGCGTCCCGCGGCAGCTCGATCGTGAGGACCTGCGGCAGCATCTGCCGGATCAGCTCCCGCTCCACCGGGTTGTCGTCGAGGAAGACGAACGAGTCCAGGCCGATGTTGAGCTCCTCGGCGATCTCCCTCAGGTTCTCGGCCTTGTTACGCCAGTTGATCCGGACTGCGGCGAAATGCTCCTCGCGCAGCACCATGTGCTTGTGCTCGCGCAGGACGGGCATGACGTCGTCCGGGTTGTTCTTGGAGCAAACGGCGAGCAAGATGCCGCGCTTCGTCAGGTTCAGCAAGGCCTCTTGGAAGTCGACGAACTCGATTCCGGGAGCCGCCGGCCCGAGTTGAATGCCGTCGGGGCCCACTTCGCCGACGACCCCGCCCCACAAGGTGCCGTCCAGGTCGACCACGACACACTTTCGCGTCAAGCCCTTGAGTGGCTTCACGTAGCGCATCGAATAGCTCGCGAGCTCTCGGAGCGCACCGTCGGTGTGTCGCATGCGAGCCATGTAGAAGAGCTTGCGGCTCTGTCCCCGCTCGTTCCCCGCCCGACCGAGCACCTGACGCAGCGGCAACAGGAAGGCGTGGGCTTGCGCGCCGAGGTCTTCCGCCAGATCGCGATTCACGTCCTCGGTCCACCGCGAGAGGCCATCGCCACGCCGGTTGTCGAGAATACCGTGAGGACTCGAGCCTGTGAACGTGGGCTCATGCACAACGATCAGCGCAGTCGAGCGGGCGTGCAGCTCCCGGACGAGCCCCGCGACCGTGCCGCGAATCTCGGCTCGGCTCTTGGCTAGATCGTCGACCGAGGGCACCCGGCGGACGCCCGGAAAGAGATCCTCGAGATCCAGAGCCACGAACACGATCTCGGGGCCGAAGGCATAGAGACCGCTCGATGGGTTGAGTACTTCCTGAGTGTACTGGTTGAAGGGCGCTACGTAGAACGCCGGCGTGAGACCGGCTCGCCGGCACTCGACGTCGAGGAACGGCACGAGCGGGTCCAGGACATACGAGCTCAAGATCGCGATGCGGACCGGCCGCTCACCCACCTCGCCGAGCTTTGCTCGCTCGCGATGAGCGAACGTGGCTGTCCCCCCCGACGGATCGAGCTCGACCAGGCGGTTCAACGCGGCGTGGGCTTCCGCCGTTCGTCCGCTCGCCTTGAGCTCGCGGTACACGAGCCGCTGGGCCTCCACTTCGTCGTCGGCTCCCTTCTTGCGATGGTCCCGTTGCTCTTCCATGCTCCTGTTCACCCTCCCACCCGTTCGCGCTGACGGTCTCATATTCCCGACGACTCCCGCCGTCTGATCCGGTCTGCCACGAACCGAAGCTCTAGTCGCAAGATCTCCCGGCGGGTCAGAGTTCGCCCGCGGCCCGCCTCCAGGAGGCTGTCGAGCACCGCGGAGACCGGGACGAACCACCCCGCCTTGTCGGCCAGGTGGCTCAGGAGGCTCGCAGTATGCGGATTGACCCGGCCGTCCTTCACGAACCCTTTCCCGAAGTGGGTCGAGACGATGCACACTCCCCCCTCGGCCGCGAGCCGGTCGATTCGCCGTCGAGACAGGACGCGATTGAACGCATCGACGTCTGGCGCGTCGGTCGTCGAGAACCAGTACTTCACGTAGGGCGAGCTCGCGATGTGATAGGGCATGCCCGGATCGACCTCGAGCAGGTTCAGGCGCTCGAAGGTGAAGTTCCGGACGTACTGGATGACGTCGCGGCACACATCGCCCCAGAAGAATCGGGATTCCTCCTGGTCGCCTTCATATGAGCCGCCCTGCTCTCGCATCAATACTCGGCTCAGCGCGCGAAGCGCCGGCGTGCGGAAGCGCTGGGCTCCCCAATACAGATTTTCGCGGTTCTGGCCGTGATTACAAAAGATCCTCGGATAGCGCCCGAACTCGCTCCGAAGGAACTCCAGCCCCTCCAGTGTCCGCTCGCGGGTGCTCGACTCCATAGTGGCGCCGTGGAAGGCCAGCTCGAAGCCCTGGTCGACCAGCTCGTGCACGAACCGGAGATACTCCTTGTTCTGCAGGGTCTCGGCCGCAAAGAAATTGCGGCTCCCTTCGGGACAATCGAGCGGCCAGGCGGTCTTCGTGGTGCGGAACCCATGGTCGCGCAGTATCGCGTAGAGCGGCTCGACGTTCTCGAGCGTCGAGTCGTCAGTGTCGTCGAGGATGGAAAACGCGAAGCGCTTCCCGGTCGGGAGGAGCGTCATCCGGCGACCCGGTCGACCACCACGGATCTCGGCGGTAGCCGCAGCGCCGTGTCATAAATGGCCTCGTACTCTCTCACCATGGCCGCGGCGGTGAATCGGGTGCTCCCACGGCTGAGCCCATTGTTCCCGAACCGTCGCGCCTCGGCGGGATCCCTGAGGATCCGAATCATGGCCGACGCCAGACCCTTCGCGTCTGCCGCCTCCACGAGCAGGCCCGTCTCACCGTCGACGACGAGCTCCGGATTACCTCCGACTCTGGTCGCCACGACCGGTCTCGCCGCGGCCATCGCCTCGAGGATCGCTATGGAGAGGCCCTCGGACAGCGAGGGCTGCACGAACACGTCGCACATCGCCAGGAGGGCCGGGATGTCCTGGCGAAAGCCGAGGAACCGCACACGCGCGTCGATTCCGAGGCTCCGCGCTTGCGCCCTGAGAGCGGCCTCACGCTCACCCCGTCCGGCGACCAAAAAAACGGTCGGCGGGCACGCGCCGAGGACGCTCGGGGCCGCGTCCAGCAGATAGAGGCTCCCCACGGCGGCGACCACCCGCTCCTCGTCGGAGATCCCCAGGTCGGCCCGGAGGCTCGCCTGGATCTCTTGCGGTACCGACCCCGCCGTCCTTATCCCGTTGTAGACGACTCGGACACGACGCGCCGACGCCCCGGTCCGCTCCACCACGAAGCGCTTGACCTCTTCTGACACCACGACCATCGCCGCGGCGCGGCTGACCGCCCGGTACGCCAGGCGCCGGTGGCCACGGTCGGCGTAGTAGCCCCTCCCGTGCACGGTCGCGACGACCGGGACCCGAGCGAGCCGGCCGGCCAGCGTGCCGTAGGTATTGGCGCCGAACTCATGCGCGTGGATCAAGCTCACGCGGCGCTCTCTGAGGAGCCGGTGAAACTGTTGCAACCACGCGAAGTCGAGCATCCCGTTGATAGGGATGATGTGTGTTTCCAGGCCGAGTTGCTCACAGTGATGACGCAACCAGCCGTCGCGGAACAGACACACCAGCGAGCGATAGCGCGACGGGTTGAGCCCCGACGCGACACTGGCGACGACGGTCTCCGCCCCTCCCGGTCCGCTGGAGCTCGACAGATGCAGGATGGTTCTGACGCCCAGATCTCTCGCTTGCGTCACCACGTCACGCCGCCGCGGTACCGCGATGGGCCAGAATCTCGATCACCGGCTTCAGTGCCTGTGCCACGTGGTCCAGGCACGCGTCGACCGTCGCGTCGTCCTTACCGGCCGGGTCTTCGATGTCCATGGGCACCTCGGGCGCGAGGCAACTGAGCAGGAAGGTCTTCCGGCGGGCTCGAGGAAATCGTCGGGTCACGGCGACGGCCTGGGACAGCTCCATGATCAGCACGACGTCCGCTCTCCTGACCATCGTCTCGGTGACCGCCACTGACGAGTGCTCCCGGACATCGCGCGATCACGCGGGGATGGGGGCGCCATCCCGGCTGGGTCGCGAGGCCTGCCGACCGAATGGCAACCCCGCTTCGGCCCGCCAGCGCGGCGGAAAGCAGCTGCGTCGCGAAGACACTTCGAATCACGTTCCCCTGACATAGGATGAGGACGCTGCGCGCCTCACTCAGGCCCCTCGTCAGCCGAGCTGGGTTCCGTCGGAGCGCCTCGGCTTTACGTCGCTCGAGTTTCTCGAGCAGCCGGCGCCCGGTCGCTTTCACCGATGCGATGATCCGCTCCTGCCAGTGCAAACGCGTCGACGCTGCCATCCTCGATCAGAACAAGGTATAGATGAACGGCGCCACCGCCGAGCCCTGTGTGAGCACGATCAAGCCGCCGAACAGGAGGAGCACGGCGACGATCGGGAGCAGCCAGAACTTCTTCCGCTCCTTCATGAATGCCCAAAGCTCAAAGACGAACTCGCCCATATCCGGTATCTCCTTCCCTAAACCAATTTCTCAGAACTGGCGAGTCATGTGGCTGGCGGGCCGGCCTGCTTTGGAAACGCGGTACGTTGCCGCGGCCGGCTCGAAGCGCCGCTGCATCGGATCACGCCCGAAGCGGCGCATGACGATCCCCATCGGCGTGACGATCCCGTAGAAGATCACCGAGAGGATGATGCGCGTGTTGATCCACCCCATGGCCTCACCGGCCGCCATCCAGACTCGGTGGACATAGGTCAGGCTGCGGGGCAGCACGAGGGCCGGAACGATCAGCGCCACCGCGAGGGCGAGCGCCCAGAGACGCGGCGCCTCAGCGCGAAAGACCATCGGCCAGAGGCCGATCACGGCGAAGATGCCGCCGACGATCAGACCGAAGTGCCGGAGCTGCTTCTTGTCGTCCTGATGTTTCACGGGGTCCCTCTCCTCAGTCCAGCTCGAATTCTTTCCGCCAGTCGCCGTCGCCTACGAGCGGTTTCTGCTGGGTCTTCTCCAGCACGCAGTTCTCGAGCACCAGCAGGTCCAGCTCGGTCCGCATGAAGCAGCGATAGGCGTCGGCCGGGGAGCACACGATCGGCTCGCCCCGGACGTTGAACGAGGTGTTCACGATGACGCCGCACCCGGTCTTCGCTTCAAACGCCTTCAGCAGCGCGTAGTACCGCGGATGAGTCGTCTCGTGGACCGTCTGGATGCGGGCGGAATGATCGATGTGCGTCACCGCGGGGATGTCCGACCGCGGCACCTTCAGGAGCTCGATGCCCCACAGACGCTCCTGCTCTTGCGTGATCTCGGTACGGCGCTTTTCGAGCACCGGGGCGACCAGCAGCATGTACGGGCTGTCGGTGTTCATCTCGAAATAGTCGGCCACGCGCTCGCGCAGGACGGAGGGCGCGAAGGGCCGGAAGGATTCTCGGTACTTGATCTTGAGATTCATCACCGATTGCATCTCGGAGCTCCTGGCGTCGCCGATCATGCTGCGGCTCCCGAGCGCCCGGGGTCCGAACTCCATGCGCCCCTGGAACCAGCCGATGATCTTGCCGGCGGCGAGCGCCTGCGCGACTCGATCGACCAGCGCCTCGTCGCTCAGCCGAACATAAGGCGCCCCCTGTTTCGTCAGAAACCGTTCGATCTCCTCGTTGGAGAAAGACGGACCCAGCAAGGCTCCGCGCATCGCATCGTCGCGGCCGTTCGCTCTGCGAGGCTGTCCCTCGAGGCCGTGCCATGCCTTCAGGGCGACGCCAACCGCTCCGCCGGCGTCACCCGCGGCCGGCTGGATCCAGAGACCCTTGAACGGGCCTTCCCGGAGAACTCTTCCGTTCCCCACACAGTTTAGAGCCACCCCCCCTGCCAGACAGAGGTTCTCGGCTCCGGTCTCCCGGTGCATCGTCCGGGCCAGGCGCAGCATCACTTCCTCGGTGACCTCCTGGATGGACCGGGCCAGGTCCATTTCCCGCTGGGTGAGCCACGTTTCGGGCTTCCGGGGCGGGCCCCCGAACAGGGCGTCGAACTTGCGGTTGGTCATGGTCAGGCCCGTGCAGTAGTCGAAGTAGTCCATGTTGAGCCGGAACGTCCCATCCGGCTTGAGATCGATCAGGTGATCGTAGATGTTCTGGACGTACTTCGGCTGGCCGTAGGGGGCCAGGCCCATGACCTTGTACTCTCCGGAATTGATCTTGAAGCCCGCGTAGTACGTGAAGGCCGCGTACAGGAGTCCGAGCGAGTGCGGGAACGGCATCTCCCAGAGCGGGGTGAGCTCGCTCCCGCGACCGAGCCACGCCGACGTCGTGGCCCACTCGCCGACTCCGTCCATGCACAGGACCGCCGCCGTGTCGAACGGCGAAGGGTAGAAGGCCGAGGCGGCATGCGATTCGTGATGCTCGCCGAAGAGCAGCGGAGGCAAGTCCGCCTTCTTGAGGCCATCCGTCAGCGCCAGCAGCTCGGTCTGGAGCATCTTCTTCTGAAAGAGCTTTTCCTTCAGCCAGACTGGCATCGCGGTCACGAACGACCGGAGCCCGTGCGGCGCGAACGCCAGATAGGTCTCCAGCAGCCGCTCGAACTTCACCAGCGGCTTGTCGTAGAACGCGACGTAGCGGAGGTCGCCCAGCGAGATGCCCCCTTCGCGAAGACAATAGCGAACCGACTCGCTCGGGAACCCGGAATAGTGCTTCTTTCGATTGAAGCGTTCTTCTTGCGCGGCGGCGATGATCTCACCGTCTCGCAGCAGGCACGCGGCGCTGTCGTGATAGAAAGCGGAGATGCCCAGGATATCGGTCATGCCTTGCTCCTCGTGCGCTCCATTTATGGGGACTCCTCCCCCGCGACCATTTCTTCTAGACATTCCTCGCAGACAGCCGACCGAGGTCCGTTCTCCTGCATGAATAGACCACGGCAGCGCGTACAGGACGTGGCGTTCGCGGGAACCGGCCCGCGGGCCCGAAGCCTCGCGTTTTCGATCGTGGCGAAGAATCGGATTTTGGAGACGACGCTCCGGTAGCTCCACGCTTCGACGCGAATGCACGAACCGTCCGGACGCTCCATCTCGGCCCAGAACAGTGATTCAGTGCTCATCGCGCTCTTGGCGCGCCGTCACCGCG
This sequence comes from Chloroflexota bacterium, assembly GCA_005881025.1. Lineage (GTDB taxonomy): Bacteria > Chloroflexota > Dormibacteria > Dormibacterales > Dormibacteraceae > CF-54. The sequence goes on from VBFO01000144.1 coordinate 9,124, forward strand.
CCTTGTTCGTAGAGGCGGTGGTAGGCACGAGCCATCGCTGCAGCGCTGAAGCGCGAGCGCGCCCAGGCCGAGGCGCGTTCCCCCATCGTCCGACGAAGGGGATCGTCTCCCATCAAGCTGATGCATCGCGCCGCGAACGAGTTGGCGTCGCGACCCTCCACCAGAAATCCGTGCTCGCCGTCGGTCATGATTTCCGGAATACCGCCCACTGCGCTTGACACCACCGGTGTGCCACAGGCCATGGCCTCGATCACGCTCAGCGGAATTCCCTCGTGCCGTGAGGTATTGAGGTAGAGGTCGAGGCTCTGGTAGTAGGGGAACGGATCCGGTCGTGGCGTGAGGAATTCCACGCAGTCACGGAGGCTCAGGGCTGTGGCGCGCTGCGCCAGCTCATCTCGCAGCGGCCCATCCCCGAGGAGACTGAACCGGACAACCGGCGCTTCACGTCGCACCCGGGCCGCGACGTCCAGGAAAAGATCGAGGCCCTTGACCGGCACCATCCGCGCGACCGTCCCGATGTGGAAGCATGCCCTGCCCGAGCCCGACGGAGCCGGCGCGAGGGGCGGAAACACGCCCCCGTTCCGAATCACGTGAACCCTCTCCTCTCGAAAACCGTGCTGGTTGACCAGTGTCCGCTTCATCTCTTCCGAGACGGCCACCGCACAGCCAAAACCACGCTTGATGACGAAGAAATCGAGCCTGGACCTCCATCGAGCGAGGCGCGCTTCCCGGCCGCTGTGAGTCGCTGACTCGGGCATTCCGTGAATCGTCGTGATGAGCTTGCCGACGCCGAGCCATCTCGCCAGGAGCCACGCCAGCAGATTTTCCTTGTAACGATGGGAGTGAATAGCGGCGATGGGCGTGCCCTTCAGCAGGCGCGCTGCCCGCCACAGGATCCCGACGAAGGAATGACGGGCCTCCGGGATCACATGGGTCACGATTCCGGCGGCACGTAATTTGTCGACGAGAACGCCCTCGTTGAGCGACAGGGCAACCACCCGCGGGCCGTCCTCTTTATGGAGGCGGCTGAGGAGGTTGAAGATCACCACCTCGGCGCCGGCCCAGAGATCGCCCGAGAAAATGTGGAGGACGGTCATCTTTGCGCAACGGACGACGTCGTTCTTGTGGGTCGATCGCTCGTGCTGAGCCCCTGCCGTCTAGACGGCTCCCAGGTCACTTGCTGATGACCGAGCGCGTATCGTCCCCAGGCCGTCAACATGGCCCACTGCACCATCGTGAAGAAGTAGGCGGTGCGGACGACGCGGCCCTGCTGGAGGGGCGTTACGACTTTACCGGCGACCGCGAGAAGATAAAGGCCAGTCTGCGCCCAGAAGCTCAGGCCATAAAGGGGCTCGCGGTTCAAGAGGCCGCTGCTGATCAGGGTTGCCAGCAAGAGAAACGGAGCCAGGAAGCGCAGAAGCTTGTGGCTCGCCAGCTGAAACGCGAACCGTCCGTGACGGACCGGGTTCACGAGATCTAGGTTGGCCATCAGCACCGTGATGCCCCGGAGGAACGTCCGGATCTTTCGGCGCATTTCGTCCTGGGGCGACGCGAGCGCGACGAACCGCCCTAGGGCCGACGGATCGGCGATCGAGCGGTAGCCTCGCCGTGCGGCACGGAGGGCTCCCATGAAATCGCTCGCCAGGCTGGCTGACCAGTCCGAGCAGAGCTCCTTGCGGATCGCAAAGCAGGATCCGCTCAGCCCGACCAGCGAGTGAAACCGTCCCTCGAGGCGGCGGACCCACATCTCGTACTTCACGTAGAGTCCCTCGGCCGTTGGGTTGCCGTGCGCGTCCACGATGAGATCCTCGGTGCTGACCGCCCCGACGGTGGGATCGGCGAAGTTCGCGACAAGCCGCCGCAGGGCGTCCGGCTCGAGGAGCGTGGCGGCGTCCGTGAATACGAGGATGTCGCCCTTGGCCAAGGACACGGCGAGTCCCTGGACGTGCTCCTTTCCCTTGCGCTGGGGCGCTCGAACGAGTTGGACCCCACGCGCGGCGTACTCCTTCACGATCTCGTCCGTGGCGTCCTCCGAGGCGTCGGAGGCCACGAGGATCTCGCGCTGCACCGACGGATAGTCCAGGGCGAGGGTGTGGTCGATCTTCTGTCGGATCTTGTCCGCTTCGTTTCGCGCCGCGATGATGATCGAGACGGACGGAAAGATCTCCTTCCTCAGGACGCGGCGGGACCTGACCCTCGCGAACGCCCAGAGCACGAGCGGGTAGCCGAAGTAGGTGTAGACCACGAGCGACGCCGCGACCCAGAAGAGGATCTTCATGCTCGGCTCGCCGGGCGGCCGAGTCTCGCGACCGCGTCGCGGAGGAGCGCCCGCGAATACAGCGAGAGCTCCCTGATCGCCGGCGCCGGGTCGTCCGGCCGAAAAACCTCGGCCCTGGCCCCCCTGCCCGCCGGTCTCAGGAACTCCGGGAGCGCTTTCAGGCGCCGCGCCAGGCTGCCTCTCTCCCGAAGTCGGATGAGCAACCAGTCGAGGTCACCGAGCCACCAGCGGAGGCGAACTCCGACCCGGTAGGTGAACACCGGGTCGATGTCGCCGTCGACGGCCAGCCGGTAGAGCAGGTACGGAAAGTCCACGCCGGAATCGACCGCGAGCTGCAGCGAGCCCCAGAACCGCCCGTTGATCTCCAGCAGCTTGGTCACTCCATCCCGTGAGTCATGCTTGAATTCCACCATCGCCACGCCGTGCCACTTCAGAGCTTCGAGGATCCGCTCGGCGTGCTCGAGCAACTTCGGATCCAGCCCGATGCTTTCGGAGAGTACCGACACTCCGCCCGAGGGCGGCTTCTCACGGAGTCGTCGGTGGGCGAAGGCCGCGCGGAGTCGTCCCCGGTTCATCAGAACGAAGACTCCCCTTCCATCGCCGGGAATGTGTTCCTGGACCAGGGGACAGGGAACGACGGCGTGGACAGCCCGAAACGCGTCGTCGAGCTCCGCGGCGGTGCGGACATAGTGGACCGCGCCTCCCGTCCTCCATTGGCCCCCGTGCAAGAACCTCGAGACACGCGCCTTGACGACCGCGGGAAACCCGACCTGGTTGATCGCGCCTTCGAGGTCGGCCGGACCACGCAGGATGACGGTCCTCGGAACGGGAATCGCCGCTTCTGCGGCGAGCGCCGTCAAGGCGCCTTTGTCGTGAGCGGCCTGAACGGTCTCGAAGTCCGGGAACGGCAGCGCGGTAAGACCCTCGAACTCTGATCGCGCCTGCGCGATGAGAGAAAGGGAAATGTCGTCGGCCGGGATGACGACGCGGTGCTTCCCGCGAGCGACTTCCTGCCGGATGGCGCTCACGAACGCCTCGCCGGACCGTGCGGCCGAGGGCACTCGAACGGACGCCTGGCAATAGCGCGAGGTTCCCGCGAGGCTCTTGCCGCCCTCGTCGGCCACCGTCACCTTGATGCCTCGCCGCCCCAGGCTGCGCGTCACGGCCAGGGCGCTCCGGAGATCTCCAGGAGTCAGGAGCGCGCTCACGCAGGCACCCCCTCCGGCGCGCGGAACAGCCAGTAGCGGAGCAGGCTTTCATCGAACGACCGACCGTCACTACAGACTTGCTCGTGCATCCCGAGCCGGCGCAGAGGCCGGATCCCCAGCGCTCCACCTCGCGCCACGGGCTCGGCGAAGCAGGCGGTCCGGTATTCCGCGCTTGCCGCCGCGGTCACCAGGGCTTCGCTCGCGGCTTCGTTCGGAAACGCGAAGTGCTCGACCTTTCCGCCGACGCGCCGCTCGATCTCGACCTTGGACCGAACAAGCTCCTCGTTCGCCGTGTCGGCAGGAAGACGTGTCAGGATTCGATGCGAGCAGCCGTGCGACCCGATCTCGAACCCGGCGGTGGCCATCGCCCGGACCTGGTCCCAGTCGAGAAAGAACTTGCGGTCCGGGAAAAGGGGTCTACGGAGTCTCACGGCCTCGCTGAGCGTGTGGACCAGCTCTTCGATGACCTCTTCGTCACACAGCGCCTTCACGGTTTCGATCAGGGGATCGAGGTCGCGGGCTCCGAGGCGTTCACGCTTCCCGAGTCGCCTCAGCTCCTGACGCACAGGGCCCGGGTAGGTCCGAAACGTGATCGTCTCTTCCAGCGAGCGCGACAACTCGGTGCGGGTGAAGAGATAGATGAGCTCGGTGTGCCAGAAGGCGCGGTCGGAGCCGATGAAATCCGTCGCGAGGAAGACGGTCGCGGGAAGATTGTGCCGGCGAAGGATCGGAAAGGCCTGATCGTAGTTGTCGCGCCAGCCGTCATCGAACGTGATGACGCAACGTGGACGAGTGCGCTGCCCGGCACTGGTTCCGTCCGCGAGCAGGGCACCCAGCGTGACGACCTCGAAGTGCTCCTTCAGGATGGCAACCTGGCGTTCGAAGGTCGAGGCGGTCACGACCATGCCCGGCTGCGAATAGTCCAGAGTCTCGTCCCACTTGTCAGTCACGCGGTGATACGTGAGGATGACCACCGCATTACGTTCAGCCCACGTGCGCAGCCTGCGTTGCCAGAACCCGCCGCGCACCAGGGCCTGGCCGAGCAGGGCTTTAGCGAGACGCTTCGGGCGCATGTCCCTGATCTCCTCGGACGGCCTCGACGATCACCTCGATGTCACGCGCCGTCACACCGGGGTGAGTCGGAAGCGTGAAAATGCGCGCAGCGATCTCGCGGGCGCCGGGACAGACCTCCTGATGTCGCGCGAGGTACGATCCGATGCCCGGGATGTCTCCGATTGCAGTCGGATACGACGTGCTCGCGCCGATGCCCGCCCGTCGCAGCCGCGCGAGCAGGCGCGCACGGTCCGCCCCGTCCCGCGCCAGGACGGGGAAGCGCAGGTAGACGGGGCTAGCCCCCTCGACCGGTCGCGGAATCTCGATCCCTTCGACGCCCTCGATTCCCGAGCGCAACTGGTCGGCGTGATTTCGCCGAATCTCGTTGTACGAGTCGAGGCGGGGGAAGATCCGCGTGGCCAACCGCGTCTGGTACGCGGAGAGGCGCGCGATCCGAAAATCCGGCTCGAAGCGCGAGGCGCCGAGCTCGAGGAAGGGGACGCGGTCTATGAGCCAGTATCGCGACGGCCTGAGCATGGTCGAGTATGCCGCTGAGCTCGCGACGGCCGCACCGACAGCCCACGCCGAGGGCCGGCGCAGGTCGCGTACGATTCCGGCGATCCTCCGAGCGAGGTCCTGCCTGGGGGTCACGAGGATTCCGCCGCCCATCGTCGTGATCCCTTTGCCTCGGCCCAGGCTGTAGAAGCCCGCATCGCCGAAGCTCCCGCAGGCCCTGCCCTCCTTGGTCGCCCCGAGGCACTGCGCGGCGTCGTCGACGAGGAAGGCTCCGGACGTGCGGGCGATCTGCTCCAGCGCGACCAGGTCGCCCGGCAAGCCGTACAGCCCGGAGGGAACGATGCAGAGCGCCCTCCGGAGATCGAGCCGCACGAGCGCGTTCAGGTCGAGGTCGAGCGTCTTGGGGTCGACATCACAGAGCCTGATCGTGAGCCCGGCGCGTGCCACGGCGGACGGAACGGAGAAGCACGTGTACGCCGGGACGATCACCTCTCGGCGGTCCGAGCCTTGTCGCATCGCCTTGAGGAGGATCGCCAGGGCGGCCCGGCCTGATGAGACGAAGAACGGGTTCTGCACGCCCAGGCGCTCGCGGAGAAGCGCTGCGAGCGCATGACGATCTCCGCCGCTCGGGACGAGCGACGGCAGCACGGTGCGGGCCGGCAACGGCGCGCCGGCCGGCGCCACCAGACGGAATCGGCTCAAGGGATGTTCCTGACGATGGACGGGCCGATGAGCCGCGTGAGAGACAACGGCAGCTTCTTCCACATCTTGATGGCGAGGCCGTATTTCGAGTTCTCCGGGCTGACGTCGGCGACGGGACGACCGTCAAGAGACCAGTGGTACCAATAGAGTGGCACGGGATGGGCACCCCACTGCTCTTTAAATCGATAGGTCCCGCTGCCAGAGGTTGACCGCCCGAAGTCGAAGACCTCGTATCCTTCACGGCACGCGTATTCGAGCGCCGAGCTGTACAGGAGCATGTTGGGCGAGAGGTGGTTGTAGCGCCGGTCGGACGAGGCCCAGGGAATCTCCAGCGTCGTCTGAAAGCCGTACAGAAACCCGGCCGCAACCGGCTGCCCCTCGCGGTAGACGGCACAGATCCGCGCGTCCTTGGGAAACGCGTCCAGAATGGTCTCGAAGAAACGCCGAGCGTAGACCGGCGTCCCGAGATCACGCATGTTCCGCGCGAAAACCCGATAGAAATCGTCGAGAATCTCGACACCTTCGATGCGGACAGTGAGCTGCTCCTTCAAGGCTCGCCGGATCTGGCTGCGCAGCTTCGACGGGAATCGCTTCCAGAGCGTCTCGGGCTCGCGCGGGAGATCGAGTCGCATCGAGACCTTGTGCTGTTTCGACGTCCAGTCGAGGTAGAGCAGTCGTTGGTGACGGAGCTCGATATGGACCGCCTCGACCTTTGTTGCGAGATTGGCCGCGGCGTCGAGCAGCGCCCGCTGAGCGTCGAAGCTGTCCGTCAAAATGCCGCCGTAGTTTACAAAGGGCATCGAAACCAGGAAGCGACCAAAGAGCCGGCTGGCGACGAGGACCAGTGGCAACACCCCGCAGACCTGCTCGTGCTCATCCCGCGCCATCAGGTAGAAGGTCCGGTGGCCGAAGGCCTGTTCCATGACGCGGCGCCAGCCCATCAGCTGATAGCCCGAGGCCATGGCGTGATTGAGGACGTAGCGATCCCACGCGATACCTTCGTCGTATGTGTGTACTGTCCGGACAGTAATCACGGTGGCCTTCT
>VBFO01000092.1 GCA_005881025.1 Chloroflexota bacterium
ATGACCAGGGGGATGAACTGAACCGCCTGGAACTCTGTGCGCGCGAACATGCTGAGGAAGATGCCGAGGTTCACGGCGACGATCGCCATCAGCGCCTCGATCAGGAAGATGAGAAAGACGTTGCCGTCGTTGTGCACCTTCAGCACCCCCAGGCAGAACACGAGCACCTCCACCGCCTGGATCAACGCCAGCACCGTGAAACCGATCATGTAGCCGAGCACTATCTCGCCCCGCCGCAGCGGGCTGGCCATCAGGCGCTCGAGCGTTCCCTGCGAGCGTTCATTCAAGAAAGACACGATCGTGATCACAAAGACCAGGAAGAAGACGATCAGTCCGATGGCCGCGGCGCCGAAGTAGTCGAGCGAGTCGAGTCCCGCGCCCGCATACAGGTAGGTGACCTTCGGCGCGAACCGGATCGCGCCGGGTGCACGTGACGCTGCCGACGCCAGAGCCTGCTGAAGCGCCGCCAGGACGGGAGCCACCGCCGAAGGCTGGGTGCCTTCGACATGCACCTCGGGTGCGATCACACGCGACTGCGCACTCTGGCTGAAGCCCGGGGGAAAGACCACGTACGCGACCAGCGATCCGTCCTTCAGCTTCGAATCGCCATCAGTCACAGAGATCGCGCTGGCGCTGACCAGGCTGGAGTGCTGGAGCGAGTCGGCGACCACCGCCCCGAGCGGTCCCTGGTCCTGGTTGATCACGCCGACCGCCGGCACCGAAGAGCCACGCATCAGATAGCCCAGCAGGCCGAGGATCACGATCGGCGCCACGAAGAGGAGGGCAACGGTTCTGCGGTCGCGCCGGAATCCCTGCAGCAGGCGCCTGGTGATGGCCGCGACGCGATGGCCGCTCATGCCTCTTTCTCTCCGGCCAGTGCGAGGAAGGCCGCTTCGAGGTTCTGCGTGCCCGCCTGAGCCCGAATGTCCGCCGGCGATCCTTCGGCCAGCAGGCGTCCGTACTGAATCAGGCCGAGACGCTGGCAGCGCTCAGCCTCATCCATCACGTGGCTCGAGACGATGATCGTGGTGCCGGAGTCTGCCATCCGCCGGAAGTAGTCCCAGAACTGGACCCGCAGCTGCGGATCGACGCCGACAGTGGGTTCGTCGAGGAGCAGCAGGTGTGGGCGATGCACCAGGGCAACCGCGAGTGAGCAGCGCTGACGCATGCCGCCGCTGATGGTCGCGACCACGGAGTCCTTCCTCTTGTCGAGGTCGACGAGCTCGAGCGCAGCCTGCACTCCGTCCTCGACCCCGTAGATGGCGGCGAAGAAGCGCAGGTTCTCCTCCACCGAGAGGCCGGGATACAGCGCCGCCTGCTGGGTCATGTAACCGACGTCCCGAAGGACGTCCAGGTTGGGCAGCTTGCGGCCTAGAACCGTGACGGTCCCGGCGTCGGGCGCGACCAGCCCGACGATGGCGCGAATCAAAGTGGTCTTGCCGGCCCCGTTCGGTCCCAGCAGCCCGTAGATCTCCCCTTTGCGCACCTGCAGCGTCACGCCGTCCAGCGCCTTGATGCCGCCAAACCGCTTCTCGACGCCCTGCACATCGACGGCGAAGGACTCACTCATGGCCACCTCCATCCGGTGTGTCCGGCTTCATAGCGCGCAACCAGCTCTCCGCGAGGGCTGTGACGGCGGTCTCGCCATCGATGTCGAGCCCCAACATCCGCTCGGCGATCGGACGCGTGAGCAAATGGAAAAAGATGGGCCCGATGAACGACTGCAGCGCGAGCACAGGCGGCATCGGGCGCAACTTGCCGGCCGCCATCTGGCCGACGACGTAGGCGCCCACTGACCCGAGCACAGTCGCCGCCACCTCTTGCGCGGCTGCCTCGGCGTCGGGCGTGAGCGAGCTGACCTCGAAGAAGATCGCCTTGAGCAGCCCGAGCCGCGGTGCACCGGGTCCGGCGATGGCGCGATGGGCGATCCGGGCCAGCTCGGGCATCACGACCTCTGGCGGCTGGTCCGACATCGCCCTCATGGCCCCGCTGACAGCCTCGATCGGGGAGAAAGCGAGGAGCACGCCTTCGAACAGCGCGGGCTTGCCGGGGAACAGGCGGTAGAGGGTCGCCCGCGACACGCCCGCGCGGGTGGCGAGCTCGTCCATCGACAGCTGGGCGAGCCCGCGGTCGCCGATCATCTCGAGCCCGGCGGCCAGGATCCGCTCCTTGGCGCCGAGCTCCGGATCCAGGCGAAGAGCCTCGAGCAGGGCGGCCCGCGACTCGAACTCCCGGTAGAAACCCGCCTTGGACGTTCCCGCGGCGGTCGCGATCTCGGCCACCGTGGCCCTGTCGCTCGTACGGAGGAGGTTGCGGGCGCCGGCGAGGATGCGCTCGCGCCTGGGTGCCTCGACCGGCATGAGGCGATACTAGACAAGACGTCACGTCTAGTCAAGTCCAGGCAGCCATGCATTAACAGGCAGCGTTCCCGTGGATGAAGGGCGTCGCTAGCGTCCTGCGCATGAGGCAGGGCCTTGTCTTGTGCGTCGCGCTGGCGACCACGGCAGCGATGTGCCCGTCACCTGCGGTGGCGGCGTCAGCGTGGGGGAGCGCTGCGTATGGCGATCCGCCAGGCTGGTGCACGCGGTACTCCGACATGTGGACCGCCACGATCTACACCAACGACCCGTCGGTCGCAACCAACCCCGAGCGCGACACCTTCTACGGCTTCCATCCCAACCCCGGCTACGACGATTGGTACGGATTTTTCTACGGCGACTTCCGAGGCGCTGCGGGCGACACGTCGGGTTGGGTCAAGCTGCTCCATGAGCAGTATCCGTCCCACTACCACTGGAACTTCGCCGACTACGGCTGGCATGTACACGGTCACGTCAAGCAGTACATCGCGTACTACAACTGGACTTTCGGCGGGCAGTGCGGCCTCGGGCGGTACGGCGATATGTCGCCACCTCCCTACATGGCCGATCAATACGGATGGCCGGTGGTGGACATCTACGTCGACGCGATGCCGCCGTTCCCGCCGGTGCCTCGTGTCGTCGCTGCGACCCCGACCTCTGTCTCCTTCACCTGGGACCCAGTTGCCGATCAGGGTGATGGCACCGGGCGCGATCAGTACACCGCGGGCGTGGACCACTACGCGTCATGGCTGACCATCAACGGCAGAAGCGGGATCCTGCAGTCGGCGAACACAGCCGCGCCCCGCACGATCGTGCAGCGCCTGCCGCCGGGCGAGCAGGCCTGCGTGCACGTGCAAGCTTTCGACCGCGTGAAGAATGGGACCGCTGACCAGGTTCTGTGCGCTGCTGCGGCGACCCCGCCGCCGATCCCCGACTGGGGCCCGCCGGCCAGCAGGGTGAACGTTGATCCCCCTGCTGTCGGCCTGGCCGGTTTCGAAGCGTGGCTCTGGCTATGGCCGCAGCCGCGACGGGAGTCGATCCAGGAGAGCTACCTCGGCGCGCAGTACCTGATCACCGCGGTGCCGATCGGAGTGCAGTGGGACTTCGGCGATGGAACCGACGCACGCATCGATGGGCTGATGGGATTCGGTAGACCGTTTCCAGCGCCATCTCAGGTCACTCATGTCTACTCGACGCAAAGTCGAGGCGGCTATCAGATCCGCGCCACCGTGCGTTACGAGATGAGCTGGAGCATGCTCGCCGGCGGTGAATGGGTCGGGCCGTATCCGTTGGGCACCGCCGAGCGCGAGGTGCGTCCACTTCCATACCCGGTGGTCCAGGCGCAGCCGGAGCTGATCCGGCTCAGCGATTAAGAAGCGGACCAGCCGGTCAGCCTGTCGATCCGGATCGCGACGACAGGTCCGTCTGGGCGCTGCTCCTGGTACTGCGGATAGCGGGCCGCCAGAAATGTGAGCGCGCGCTCAGACTCGTCGCCGGCGTCGAGGATTCGGGCCGTTCCATCGACGCGAACCCACCAGAGCCTGGTCCAGTCATCCTCGTAGTGATCGACGAGCACGGCCACCGACGGATTGGCCGCGATGTTTCGCAGCCTCTGCAGGTCGGTTGTCCGTTTCGGCTTGTGGTCGACCGCGAGGTACATCGTCTCGCCGTCGAGGGCGAAACAGATGGGGACGATGTGCGGCTTGATCCCCGCCGTGGCAAGACGTGCCACCAGCGCGTCTCCCAATCGCCGGCGCGCTGTGGCAGCGTCCATCCGGCAAGTCTGCTGCTATATCGTTGAGCGGTGCAGCGGCTCCGCACCTACACGGTCGAGGAAGCAAACGCGGAGCTTCCACGCGTGAAAAGGATCGTCGCGCAGATTGCGCAGCTGTCGGCGCTGCTCCCAGAGCTCGAGGACCAGGCCCGCATCGCCGAGTACGAATCCAAGCGTGATGGTGCGACGGCCGAGCAGCGAGAGCGCTATCAGCAGGCGCGCGACGCTGCGAGCGGCGCTGAGCATGAGCGCCTGAAGGCGATAGTCACCCTGAACGGCCTTGGCATCCAGCTCAAGGGCGCGCTGGAAGGCCTGATCGACTTCCCCTCCTATCGCGATGGCGAGGCGATCGAGCTGTGCTGGAAGCTCGGTGAGGAAAAGGTCGCCCACTGGCACCGGGTCGGCGAGGGATACGCCGGCCGCAAAAGACTGTAGCTAGGGGTTCTCGGCGGGGACTCCGCCCCTGACCGCGGTATAGACACCCCTCGCGACGCCCGCCGCGTCGAGGCCATGCTCTTTCAAGATGTCAGCTGCCTTGCCGTGCGGAAGGAACTGATCGGGAAGAGCGATGGTGCGGACGCGACCGGCCAGGCCGTGCGGCGCGAGCGCTTCCAGCACCGCCCCGCCGAATCCACCAGCGCCGACGTTGTCCTCGACAGTCACCACGACCTCGTGGCTCCGCGCCCAGTCCGTGATGCGTGGGTCCATCGGCTTGATCCATCGCGCGTTGACCACGGCACATGACAGGCCCATCGTGTCCAGCCGCTCCGCGGCCTCCTTCGCGACGCCGACCATCCGCCCCACGGCGAAGATCACGGCGTCATCGCCCTTACGGATCTCCTCCCACCGCCCAACCGGCAGCGGCTCCACAGGGAGATCGGGAGTCGATGGCACCGGGCCACGTGGAAAACGAATCGCGATGGGTCCGTCGGTCGAGAGCGCTGTCTCGAGCAGGGCGCACAGCTCGGTCGCATCAGCCGGCGCGGCCACTTTCAGATTGGGGATGAGGCGCAGGTAGGAGAGGTCGAAGACGCCGTGATGGGAAGAGCCGTCCGGACCCGTGACTCCGGCACGGTCGATGATGAAAACGACAGGCAGCTTGTGCAGGGCGACGTCCATGATCGTCTGGTCGAAAGCGCGCGCGAGGAAGGTCGAGTAGATGCACACGACCGGGCGCGATCCGGCCATCGCGAGGCCCGCGGCGAAAGTAACGCCGTGCTGCTCGCAGATGCCAACATCGAAAAATCGCTCAGGGAATTCCTTCGCGAAGTTGAGAAGACCGGTAGACGAGGCCATCGCCGCGGTGATGGCGCAGACGTCGGGGTGTCGCGCCGCCGTCGCCAGCAGCGCCTCGCCGAAAACGTCGGTGTAAGTCAGCTCGGTGCGCAGGGGATGGCCCGTCAGTGGATCGAAGGCGCTGACGCCATGCAGCTTGTCGATCTCATCCTCGACCGCAGGACCATAGCCGTGACCCTTCTCCGTCACGACATGGACCACCACGGGCTCCCGCAGGCGGGTCGCTCTGCGCAGCACCTCCTCGAGCGCTTGCTCGTCGTGCCCATCGACCAGTCCGGCGTACTTGATGCCCAGCGACTCGAAGACCGTTGAGGGCTGCAGCAGCTGCTTGAGTCCTTCCTTGACGCGATAGGCCGCCTGGTCGGCGGTCGAGCCCACCAGCGGCAGATCACGCAGCAGCCGCGAGATGTCGTCCTTGATGCTTTCGTAACGAGGGTCGACGCGGAGCTGCGACAGGTGGCGCGCAAGGCCGCCGACGGTCGGTGCGTACGACCTCCCGTTGTCGTTGATGACGATGATCAGGTTCGGTGGCTGCAGGTGGGCGACCTGGTTGAGCGCCTCGTAGGCCATGCCGCCGGTCAGCGCACCATCGCCGATCACGGCCACCACATGACCTGGCGTGCGCTTGCGCAGCCTTGCCTCTGCGATGCCGAGCGCGTAGCTGAGCGAGGTCGATGCGTGGCTGTTTTCCACCACATCGTGCTCGGACTCGCGTCGCGACGGATAACCGGACAGGCCGTCCCGCTGGCGCAGGGACGCAAAAGCCGAGGTGCGTCCGGTGACCATCTTGTGCACATACGCCTGGTGGCCGGTGTCCCAGACGATGGCGTCCTTCGGGCTGTCGAACACCCGATGCAGGGCAAAAGTGAGCTCGACCACGCCGAGGTTGGGCGAGAGGTGCCCGCCTGTCTTTGCGATCTGCTCGACGAGGAACGCACGTACCTCGGAGGCAAGCTGCGTGAGCTGCTGCTGGTCCAGCCGCTTCAGGTCGGTGGGCGAGTTGATTTCGGCCAGCAAGCCCATGAGAGCTTAACGCGCGGCCCCCGCGGTTGGTTCCAGCCTGTCCGCGACCAGCTCGAGCACGTGGGCGATCCGGAGCGGCCGGCGCCGGCGCCGTGCTGCAGCTCCTATGTGCACCAGGCAGCCGGGGTTGTCGGAAGCCACCACCGAGCAGCCCGTCTTGGCGATCGCGTCCAGCTTCCAGTCCGCCAGACGGCCGGCCACCGCAGGCCACTCCACGCTGAACGTGCCGCCGAACCCACAGCAGTTGGCGATGTCGGGGATCTCAATCACCTCGTAGCCCGCCAGCTCCAGCAGGCGCCGCGGCTCTGACTTCAGCCCCAGCTGCCGCAGCGACTGGCATGAGTCGTGGTAGGCGATGCGCTGTCGATCGGTGGCGGGCCGCACGAGGTCAGGTTGGGCCGCGATCAGCTCGAGTGCGAATCGGGTCGAATCCCGGAACCGCGACCTGAGGTCGCTCGCACCGTCTTGGGGTCCCCACTCCAGGGCATCGATGGTGAAGGCTCCGAAGCACGAGGCGGACGGCGTCACCACCGGACCCTTGGAATCTCGAAGGCACTCGACGAGGCTTGTATTCAATTTGTAGCCGCCTTCGAAGTCACCGGCGTTGGCGGCTATCAACCCACAACACCATTGACCCTTGGGAAACCCAACGTCGAAGCCGGCGGCCCGCGCCAGCCGCTCAAGGGCCAACGCGGCCTCCGGAAGCATGCGGTCGACCATGCAGGAGGCGAAGATCGTCAACGGCTTGCCTTTGCCACCGGCCAGGGGGGCCCGGTCCCGGTATGGCCTGGGGGCGAGCTTTGGAGCGCCAGGCAGGAGTCTGCTGAAGGGCGCGCCAGCCCTCAAGACCGCGTCGGCCAGGGCCGGGCGCTCCCACACCCCCAGCAGCGAGCGCTTGCGCAGCGACTTGCGACCCCGGCGCCGGTGCTCGAGGATCTGCCTGGGCAGGGGTATGTCGACCGGGCAGATCTCCTGGCATGCGTTGCACTGCGTGCAGAGCGTGTTGGGCAGGTCGGCCTCATGGAGGCCGTGATGGAACGGGGTCAGCACGAGCCCGATCGGCCCGTTGTAGATGTGTCCAAACTGGTGGCCGCCGACCGCCATGAAGGGCGGGCAGGCATTGGAGCACGCCCCACACCGGATGCAGGTGAGCGCATCGCGAAAGTTGGGGTCGTCGAGCATGCGCGTGCGCCCGTTGTCGAGGATCACGCAGTGCACCTCGCTCGGTCCATGAACGCCGATGGTGAGCGACTGCTCGATGTCCGCCGATCGCGACGGCCCAGTGATCCAGTTGACGTAGCTGGTCATGCGCTGACCCGTGCCACTGCGCGGCAGCATCCGCAGCATCGCGACCGCGTCGTCGAGCGACGCCACCAGCTTGTCCATCCCGAAGAGCGCGATGTGGACTGGGGGCAGAGTCGTCGTCAGATCCGCATTGCCCTCGTTGGTGACAAGGACGATGGTGCCGGTCTCCGCGATCGCCATGTTGGCGCCACTGATGCCGACGGTGGCATCGATGAACTTCTGGCGAAGGGACTTGCGGGCGTGATGCTGGATGGCCGCGACCGTGTTCTCAGTGCCGAAGACGTTGGCGGCGTCCTCCTTGGTCAGGTGAATCGCCGGCGCGATCAGATGCGATGGGCGCGTGTTGGTGAGCTGGACCATCCGCTCACCTAGGTCGGTCTCGACGACCTCCATGCCCAGAGACTCGAGGTAAGGATTGAGCTCGATCTCCTCGGCCGCCATCGACTTCACCTTGGTCACGATCGGACGCACGCGTCCCCCGGCGGGGCCGTAGGTGGTGACGGCGTTCCAGCACAGCTGTCCGATGATGTCTCGTGCGTCGGCCGCGTCTTTCGCGTAGTGCACCTCTCCGCCGACAGCCTCCAGGCGTTCGGTGAACTGCTGCGCCAGCTCGGGCAGACGGTCGAGGTTCGCGCGCCGGCGCTGCTTCAAGTCCTCCCGCCCGGCTGCAAAGTCGAAGTCCTCGAACGCCATGCCGCGGCGTCCCCGCAGGCCCGTCATCGCCTGGGTGAGAGCCTGCTGCAGGTTTGGGTCGTCGAGGGCTCGCTGCACGCGCCCCGCAAAACGGCGCCGGGTCTCAGACACTCGTCGCGGCCGCTTCCTTGATGGCCTCGATCAGCGCGCTGTTGGTTGACACCGGCGCCAAGCATATGGTCCCGATGCAGACGACCGCCCGATCGTCATCGCCGGGCTCGATCACCACGTACGGATGCGTCAGCAGCGCTGTGCGCGCGAGCGATTCGCTGCCCGTGGTCACCTTGAGCTGCCGGCCGGCCCGGTCGAGAGCGCGAGCGAATACCGCCGCCATCAACCCGTACTGCCGCGGAAGGCCGGCCACCGAGGCCAGCGCCGCGCGGGCCCGGCCGGCAAACGGTGCATCCGGCTCACCGCGCAATGTGTCGAGCTCGAACAACGCGATCGCGGCCACCGAGTTCTCGACCAGCGGCTTGATCGGGTCGCTCAACCGGCCGAGCTCGTCGCCTCCGGCGCGGTCGTAGTAGCCGCCGTTGGCAGAATCCGCGTAGCGGTCCTCGAGGTGCTGCGCGAGGTCGAGGGCCACCTCGAACCACCGGCTGGGATGAAGCCCAGCCTGGTGCGCGCGCAGCGCCGCCAACAGTCCCCACACCTGGTCGCCGAGCTGGCCGCTGATGTCCTCTGCATGAGCGATGCCCTCGGCCTTCCGGTATCTGGCGGCGAAAAGGGACTCGAGCAGCTGCTGCGCCTGGGCTTTCAGCTCCGGGCGCTCGCACCGGCGGGCCGCGTCAAGGTAGGCGACGGCGAGGGCCGCGTTCCACGCCGCGTAAACACGGCGGTCGACGTACGGCGGTGTGAGCTCGGCGCGCGCGGCCGCATCCTGCGCGTAGTAGTGCTCATCGGCGTCCTGGCTGCCGGCGAACAGACCCGTGGAAGGGTCGCGAAGCGTGCCGCCGAGGTAGGCGGTGGTGGTGTCAAGCGCGGTTGTCATTCCGGCCGCGGCCAGCGCGGCGATGAGGCCGGCGTGGTCCTCGAGCATCTTCTCGAAGTGCGGCACACTCCAGTCCTGGGTCGTCGAGTACCTGAAGAACCCACCTTCGACGTGGTCGTACATTCCACCGCCGGCCATGCGCTCCAGCGTGTGTAAGGCCATCTGGCGCAGCTCTTTGTCGCTGCGCAGCTGTGCCTGCTCGAGCAGCAGCAGGATGGCCTCGGTCTGCGGAAATTTCGGCGCCACACCAAAGCCGCCGAACTCCGCGTCGTAAGAGCTGCTAACCGCCTGGAGGATGGAATCGACCAGGGAGGCGTCGAGCTCGCCCGCGCTACGCGCGGCGATCGAGCCGGCCCGCTTGCGGCTCTCGAGGACCTGGGTCGCGATCTCGGGGCCATGGGTCCGGTAGTAGGAGGCCACCCGCCCGAGGGCGCCGGCCATCTGCTCCGGAGGCAGATAGGTGGCGCCGGTGAGGATGTCACCGGTCGGGGTGAGAAAGGCGGTGGTCGGCCAGCCTCCCATGTTGTAGCGCTGGTTGATGTCAGGCCGTACGTCATTGTCGACACGGATCGGTAAGTACTCGCTGTTGACCATGTCGATGACGCCCTGGTTCGAGTATGTGGTCTCGTCCATGACGTGGCACCAGTGGCACCAGACCGCGGAGATGGAGAGCAGGATGGGACGGTCCAGCGCTTTCGCCTCGTCGAAGGAGGCCTGCGACCAGGGCCTCCACTTGATCTCATCAGCTCGGTTCGGGCGTGGCGAGAAATGGAATTCGGCAGCGTCCACACGCCCAGTGTAAGAATGGCTCTGTGATCTCCACCAGCGCCGTCGACAGCTATGTCGAAAAGAATTCGAGCCGCTTCGTCGACGACCTGATGGAGCTCTGCACCTTCCCCAGCATCTCGAACCACGGTCTCGACGCGGTGAAGCCGGCCCGGGACTGGGTCGCGGGCCGCCTGGCCAGGTTCACCGACCGCGTGGAGACGATGGAAGCCGGCGGCATGCCGGCGCTGTACGCGGAGGTGCCGGGCGCCGGCAAGCGAAAGCTGCTCCTGTACGAGCACTACGACGTACAGCCGGTTGACCCGCTGGACCTGTGGGACTCCCAGCCGTTCGAGCCCGTGCAGAAGGACGGCAAGCTCTACGCACGAGGCGTGGCGGACGACAAGGCCGATGTTATGGCGCGCATCCACGCGCTCGAGACGCTGAAGTCGTTGGGGGAGATTCCGGTCACGCTCCGCTTCTTCGTTGAAGGAGAGGAGGAGATCGGGTCCAAGTCGTTCGACAAGATCGCTCATGCGCACGCCGGGAAGCTGCGCGCGGATGGATGCCTTTGGGAGTCAGGCGGCTTCGACAGCGCTGGTCGGCCGACGATGTTCTTCGGAGCGCGCGGCCTGCTCTACGTGCAGCTCCGAGTGCGCCTGCTCGCGTTCGACCAGCATTCCGGCTTCGCGTCGCTGTACCCATCAGCGGCCGCCTACCTCATCGCCGCGCTGGCGAGCCTCCGCGACGAGGACATGAACATCAGGATCGAGGGCTTCTACGACGACATGGTCAAAGCCACAGATGCCGATCGCCGCATGCTCGCGAAGATCGATCCAGAGGTGGAGGAGCGCAGGAAGCTTGTCGGCTTCGAAAAGCTGATGCGCGATCCACCGCCAGACCGGGTGATCGAGCAGCTGTTGTTCACGCCGACATGCAACTTCGCCGGGGTGACGACGGGCTACCAGGGACCGGGATCGAAGACAGTCCTGCCCGCTGAGGCAACAGCCAAGCTCGACTTCCGGCTGATCCCAAACCAGGACCCCACTGACATCCTGGCCAAGCTTCGCCGCCACCTTGACCTCCACGGCTTCGACAAGGTCGAGATCGTCTCGGCCGACGGAGAGAAGCCGGCGCGTTCGGACCCGGAGTCGGCGATCGCGAAAGCAACGATCGCTGGAGTCAAGGAGCTGCACGGAGAGCCGGTCCTGTGGCCCTTCATGCACGCGACCGGCCCCATGCATCCCGTCGTTTCTGACCTCGGTGTCCCGACAGTGATGCCGGTGGGCGTCGGGCGACCGGACAACCGCATCCACGCTCCCAACGAGAACATCCGTGTCTCCGACTACCTCAACACCGTCCGGCTCATGTGCCGGGTGTGGGAGCGATTCGGGGCAGGCTAGATGGAGAAGCTCAGCGACAAGCTCTTCACTGTCAAGTACGTCGAGGACACCGGCCGCGCGCACATCGAGATCGTCGACCAGACGGTCTGCGCGACGAAATGCGAAGGCAAGTACTGCAACCACTTCTGTCCGGCCGGCGTGTACGAGTGGAACGAGGAGCAGAAGAAGAACCTGGTGAGCTTCGGTAACTGCATCGAGTGCGGCGCGTGCTCGATCGGCTGCCCTTTCGACAACATCACCTGCCACTCGCCGCGCGGAGGTTTCGGCGCCCAGTACCGCCTGGGCTAGCGCTCAGGAATAGAGGCGGCCCGCGCTCCAATTCAAGTGGGTGCAGTGACGAGCGAATACGACGTGATCATCGTCGGCGGGGGCCCTGCGGGCCTCGCCGCCGGCCTTTACACGGCCCGAATGGACCTCAAGGCGGTCCTGCTCGACCGCGGGCCGCTGGGCGGCCAGCTGCTCAATACCGAGCTGGTCGAGGATTACCCCGGGTTCGAGTCGATCCTGGGCGCCGACCTGGCCGTAAAGATGGGCGACCACTCCCGCAAGTTCGGCCTGGAGGTGCGTGACTTCGAGCCCGTCAAAGAGGTCGACCTCGGCGCCGACGGCACGACCAAGGTCGTGCGTCTGGAGTCGGGAGAGGAGCTCACCTCGAGAGCGCTGATCATGGCTGCTGGTGGCCTTCCGCGGTATCTGGAGGTTCCTGGCGAGAAGGAGTTCTGGGGTCGCGGGGTCAGCTACTGCGCGGTGTGCGACGGCGCGTTCTTCAAAGGCCAGGAGCTCGCAGTGATCGGAGGCGGTGACGCGGCCGTCGAAGAGGGCGACTTCCTGACCCGCTACGCGTCGAAGGTCTACATAGTCCACCGGCGCGACCAGTTCCGGGCGCAGCCGATTCTGCTTGACCGCGCCCACGACAATCCCAAGATCGAGTTCATCACCGACGCGGCTGTCAAGTCGATCGCCGGGGACGGCAAGGTTCGCGCGCTCAACTACGAGCGCCACGGCCGGCCGGTGGAGCTTCCCGTGGGCGGTGTGTTCATCTTCATCGGGTTCGTGCCCAACTCCAAGCTGCTGAAGATGCATGTCGACCACGATGAAGCCGGGTACCTCAACACCGATCGCAACATGCAGACCTCGGTCCCAGGCATCTGGGCGGTGGGTGACGTGCGGGCGCAGCTGACCAAGCAGATTGCAACCGCGGTCGGAGATGGGACCACGGCCGCTGTGGCCGCGTCAGCGTACGTGACCTCTTTGAAGGACGCCGCCCGCCGCTAGCGGTCGCGGTTAGACTCACGCCTCGATGCGCATCAAGCGCTTCGGCTGGGTCCGAGACATTCCCGACCAGCGCGACTTCCGCTACGAGCCGCCGCCACGCCTGGCCGAGGCGCTGCCGGCGAAGACGGACCTGCGGGCCGGATTTCCAGCCTGCTACAACCAGGGCGAGCTGGGCTCGTGCACGGCCAATGCCATCGCCGGCGCGCTTCAGTTTCTCGAGCGCAAGGAAGGCTCGCCCCATGCCATCATGCCGTCGCGACTCTTCATCTACTACAACGAGCGCGCGCTGGAAGGGACGATCGACAGCGACTCTGGGGCGCAGATCCGCGATGGCATCAAGTCGGTGGCCAAGCGCGGCTTCTGCCCTGAGGAGCTGTGGCCTTACGACATCGTGAAATTCGCTGACAAGCCTCCCGAGCGCTGCTATCGCGCGGCCCTGAAGGACCGCGTCAGCCAATACTTGCGGCTTGACCATGTCGGCGCGCTCCCCCTTCTGACCTGCCTGGCGAGCGGTTACCCCTTCGTGTTCGGTTTCTCTGTCTACGAGAGCTTTGAGTCACCGAGCGTCAGGGCGACCGGTGTGGTTCCGATGCCGCGACTGGGAGAGAGGGTCCTGGGCGGGCATGCGGTGGTCGCGTGCGGCTACGACCAGAAGGCGGGCCGCTTCATCGTGCGCAACTCATGGGGATCGAGGTGGGGAATGGACGGCTACTTCACGATGCCGTACGCCTACCTGACGAACTCCTTCCTGTCGGCGGACTTCTGGACGATCAGGCAGGTCCCGATCTAACCCAGCTAGGAAGTGACGTCGACCCAGACCAGGCCCGGCGGCAGGGTGACAGGCTGGCTTCCCAGCGCGAACGTGAGTGGTCCGTGGCCGTCGGTCGAGCTCCACGTGGCTGCATAGCGCTGGCCCTTGTAGTAGATGTCGGCTCGACCCTGCGTGTCGAGGTCGAAGTCGTGGATGTAGGAGCCATGTCCGTCGCTGACCGCGAGCAGCGATTCGTGCGTGTGCATGACGATCACCATCTCCATCCGCAGCACCTGGCGCGTGTGGGCATCGTTGTAGCGATGACCTTGCTCAGTCTTCTGGTACGTGCCCATCATCGGGTCGTACGTGTAAGTGGAGTAGTGCTCGGTCACGTTGAAGGTCATGCCCGTGACGCCGCCGGTGAGAACCGGCCTCGCCTTTGGGATCACGAAGGCGCCAAGACTGGGAAATCGCTGCTCAGCGCGATTCACACCGTCACCGGTGATCATCAGGTTGTCCGGCGCGTAGCGGCTGGCGCTGCGGAACATGTAGCCGATGGTGTCGAAGAACTGAGGCACCGGGTCCGAGCCTGCCGCCGAGCGGGTCACCGGTGACTCGCCCGATTGAAACAGCAATCCCTTGTAGTGCCTCGCGATCTTGAGCGAGACCAGGCGGCTCGACCGCATCGGTCCGATCATGTCCGGCGCGTGGTCGTAGATCGCGGTCAGGCGCGTGATGCCGCCTTCCGCCACATACTCGAACACCACGCCGGCCGCCTGCAGCCCGTCCTGGTCCAGCGCAGAGGCGTCGTTGGGGACCTGGATGAGTGCCGGGTACTTGAGGGCGATGGTGTGCTCCCGATCGCGGAAGTAGAGGCCAGTGTCGAGGGTCCAAACCGCTTTGACGGTGTGGCCGGTGCTGTCCTTCGCCCCGGCGTCGAGGTGCAGCACCAGCGGGCCAGATGGAATGCCCGATGTAGCCATCGACGCGCTGCGGAGATCTTTCGACCAGCTCAGAGTTTGCGGCTTGTCAGCCAGCACGATCCTGACTGTCGACGGAACCATCGAGTCGTTGAAGTTGAAGGTCAGCTTCGAGCCCGGCATTATCTCCAGTCCGTTGGTGACCGGGGTGCCGTCAGGCAGAGTGACCGCCGCGATGCGCGGGACGATGGTGGTGGTGAAGGTCCAGTGGGCGCCTTTCACCTGGTGCTTGGTCGTGTCCTGGAAGGGCTTGAGGGTCACTGTGTAGGTGGTTAGGTCGCTAAGCCCCAGGCGCGGGATCCACTGGTACTTCGACTCACCGGACACCGACATCAGCGTCCCATCAGTGGCTGGGCTGATTGACAGAGCCGAGGTCAGCATGGCGAACGTCACCGGCCGGCTGAACGAAAACAACAGGTGCGTGTCCGCCGGCACCTCTTTCTGGCCGTCGGTGACATTGAGCGTGGTGGAGGTAGGGAGAGTGTTGGCGTATGCGAGAAATCCGCCAGTGCCGGTCAGCCCGATGGCGACCGCGGCGGCGAGCGCCATCCAGCCACGCTTGAAGCGATTGCTCTTTTGCATTTACGTAAGCAGCGACGACCGAGCGGACCGGATTATGCCATCAGCCGCGGGCTCTGAGTGCTCGATCCTCCTCGCAGTTGCAAAGCGCCCTTAGGTAGCTGAAGGTGTAAATCCCGTCCGCGTGCCCGCTTTCGAACGCGATCTGCAACGCGTACTGGCCCTTGAGTGTTACGTCCTGGATGCGCAGCTCGTCGTCCGGCAGCATATGCACCCGGTCCAGCCGGCCAGGTGCTCCCGCCTCGCCACGGCACCCGGCGCAGGGGCACGCCCAGCGCAGCTGTTCACCCGCATATGAGCTGCGATGCCCACCCTCCCAGACGATTTCCATCACCTGGCGCGCGCGATCGACGTCGACGCTGACCGGAAACGCCTCGGGGTTCTTCAGTGGACGTTGATGACGGGCAGCTGGCGGAACGACTGGATCGAGGTCCGCGCCGCGACCTGGGACGCGATCTCGACAAAGGCCTTCGCCCCCGCCGACTCAGGCCTCGAGATGACCACCGGCGTGCCGGCATCCGAGTCTTCACGGATGCCCTCCTCGAGCGGAATCGCGCCGAGGAATGGAACCTCTAGCCGCTGCGCTGCGGCTTCTGCCCCTCCGTGGCTGAAGATCTCGTGACGGTGCCCGCAGCTCGGGCACACGTACCAGCTCATGTTTTCGATCAGGCCCAGCGGCGTGACATTCAGCTTGCGGAACATCTGCAGTGCCTTGACGGCGATGTCGGTCGCGACGTCCTGTGGGGTGCAGACGATCGCCACGCCGGTCAGCGGGACGGTCTGCGCCAGTGTCAGAGAGGCATCGCCCGTGCCCGGCGGCAGGTCGATCACGAGGTAATCGAGCCGGCCCCAATCGACCTGGACCATCATCGCCTCGATCGCCTTACCGACCATCGGGCCGCGGTAGATCGTGGGCTGGTCGCCTGGATAGATCTGGCCGAACGACATCACCTTCAAACCATGTGCGTCGATCGGCAGCAGATGGCCGTTTGATTGCTCCGGCACGCTTCGTGAGTTGGTCATCGCGGGCACGGACGGTCCGTAGATGTCAGCGTCCAGAAGGCCTACATCGGCGCCGGCCTTGCGTAGGGCCGCGGCGATGTTGACGGCCACTGTCGACTTGCCCACGCCGCCTTTGCCGGACGCGATGGCAATGGTCTGCTTGACACCTGGAAGGATCTCCGAGGGCTTGGGTCGCATGAAGGCGGGCCGCACGTTGGCGGTCATCCGGATGTCGACTCCGGTCACACCTGGGATCGCACCGACCGCGTCCTGGGCCTGCGACTTGAAGCGGTCGCGTACTGGACAGGCGGGGGTCGTCAGCTCGAAGGTGAAGCTCACCTTGCCGGCGCCGTCGATCGCGAGCTCCTTGATCATGCCCAGGCTCACGACGTCGCGGCCCAGGTCAGGGTCTCGGATCGTCGACAGAGCCTCGAGCACCTGTTGGTGGTTCAGATCCGGCATTCCGATGGCATGTTACGGGGAACGTGGAACGGCCTACTCATAAAGACTTCGACGCGCATGTGGCGGCTTGCCGCAGCTGCACGGTGTGCGCCGACCAGGGAATCATCCCGGAGGCGACCCCAACCTTCTCCGGCAAGTGGGGAGCGAAGATCCTGCTCGTCGGCCAGGCGCCCGGACCTGTCGAGCGAGAATCGCGCCGGCCTTTCTCCGGCCGCGCGGGCAAGGAGCTCGACCGCTGGATGATTCGCGCGGGCTTCGCATCGTCCGAGGAGTTTCGCCGCGCCACTTACATCGCGGCTCTCATGCGCTGCTTTCCAGGTCGCAATGCGAGCGGCTCCGGCGACAGGCCGCCGCCGCGAGCGGGCATCGCGAACTGTGCGCACTGGCTCGACGCAGAGCTCGAGATGCTCAAGCCTCGCCTGGTGATCCTGGTGGGTCAGCTGGCGATCATTCGATTTCTCGGGCCTGGAACTCTCGAAGCCCGGGTGGGCCATCGATTTGGAACCCGACCGGTGATGGTTCCGTTACCACATCCGTCGGGTCAGAGCCGGTGGCTCAATCATCCGGCCAATAGAGAGCGACTCGCGCGTGCGCTGTCATTGATCTCAGAATTGCGAATGGAATCGACCGCGATGAGGAGGAAGGCATGAAGTACGTGCTCGTGTTTTACGGAGGAGGCATGCCTGAGTCGGCCGCAGCTCAGGCTCGCGTACTCAAGCAGTGGGACAGCTGGTACAAGAAGCTCGGTCCTGCAGTGGCTGATGGCGGGCTTCCGTTCTCCGGTGCTGTGAACAAGATCAGGCCCGATGGGACTTCATCGAAAGGACCGGTTGGCCAGCGGGCGACTGGCTACACCATCCTCGAGGCCAAGGACCTGGCCGCGGCCACCAGGATGGCAAAGGGCTGTCCAATTTTGAAGAGCGAGGGAAGCATCGCGGTCTACGAAACAGCGTCGATGATGTAGTTGCCGTACTTCTTCGTCGTGAGGGAGGGCGAGCGCGCCTCTGTGCGGGGCGCCGACGCTCGCCACCTGGCCCGGTCTCTGCGGGCACGTGTGGGTGAGAGGATCGAGGTCGTCGACCCCGACGCGGAAGAGCTGCTGACCGTGCAGCTTGACGTCGTCACCGATGACCGGGTCGAGGGCGTTGTGATCTCGGCGCGCGAACACCGGCCGGAGCCTTTGCGACATGTGATCGTCGGAATCTCGCACCTGCCCTC
The DNA here is from genome assembly GCA_005881025.1 of Chloroflexota bacterium. GTDB lineage: Bacteria > Chloroflexota > Dormibacteria > Dormibacterales > Dormibacteraceae > CF-54. The sequence continues at coordinate 17,875 of VBFO01000092.1, forward strand.
GTCGAGCCTCGAGCTCGTGCTGTCGAGATGCACGGAGGTGGGGGCGGGGGCGTTTCACGTCGTGCAGGCCGACCGCAGCGTCGCGCGCGGGGCGCGGTATGAGCGGTGGCAGGCGATCTGCCGGGAGGCGGCGATGCTGGCGGGGCGGCTGAGGGTGCCGATCGTCGCGGGGCCTTCCCCGCTCGAGGAGGTGCTGGTGGAGCGACCGAATCCGGTGATGCTCGTGCGCGGGGGTTCAGTGGATCTGGCGACCATCCCTCGTGAGCGGGAGGTGACCTTGCTCATCGGGCCTGAGGGGGGATGGACGGAGAGGGAGCTGGCGATGGTGCCGACGCAGGCAGGGCTGGGGCCTCGCAACCTGCGCGCGGATACCGCGGCCATCATCGCGACCGCGATCGCTGTGGGGTTTTAGGTTCCCCGAGGCAACCCGCCAGTGCCGGCAGCGGCGTATTTGAACGGCCCAGCGACACCCGCCAGTGCCGGCATCGGCGTGTTTGGCCCGCCTTTCAGCGCTTCAGAGCGCGATACGTCCTGACCTCGCCGATGATCGCCACCACGGACAGCAGGGCGAAGATGACGACCGCGGCAAGGAACAACCACACGCCGAAAGACGTCCAGGCGTCGAGCCCAAGTCCGAACAGAGCCGTCCCGATGGTTGCCAGCAGAGCCGTGTAGACGGGGAAGCCTCGCCGAGTGGCGGCGTAGCCAGGGGCCAGGCCTCCGAGGGATCGCGACGTGACACGGCTGATCACCGCGTCCGCCTTGACTTGCAGACCAATCGCGATCAGAACCAGCGCGCCGCCGAAGACCGCCGCAATCACGGTGACAAGCGTGCCACCTACGATTGCCACCGTGCCCACCGAAGCGCAGCGGGTGCGGAACTTCTGCATCATCGCCCACATCGATCACGGCAAGTCCACGCTTGCCGATCGGCTGCTCGAGTTCACTGGCTCGATCAGCCAGCGCGAGATGCAGGACCAGGTCCTCGACACCATGGACCTGGAGCGGGAGCGCGGCATCACGATCAAGCTGCAGGCGGTCCGAATGACCTACCCCGCGCGCGACGGCCAGACTTATGAGCTGAACCTGATCGACACGCCAGGCCACGTCGATTTCGCGTACGAGGTCTCGCGATCGCTGGCAGCGTGCGAGGGGGCGATCCTCGTCGTCGACGCCGCACAAGGTATCGAGGCGCAGACGCTCGCGAACCTCTACCAGGCCGTCGAGGCCGGGCTCACCATCGTTCCGGTCGTGAACAAGATCGACCTCGATGCTGCGCAGCCGGACCTTGTCGCCGAGGAGATCGCCGATGTCACCGGCCTGCCTCGCGAGGACGTGATCTTTGCCTCGGCGAAGCTCGGCGTCGGCACGCAGGAGATCCTCGAGGCGGTGATCGCGAAGGTCCCCGCACCCCGCGGCGATCGTGGCGCGCCGCTGCGCGCGCTGATCTTCGACTCCCACTACGACACTTATCGCGGGGTGATCACGTATGTCCGCGTCGTGGACGGCGAGATCGTGCCGCGCACGAAGATCCGGATGATGAACACCGGCAAGGTTCACGAGGTCGACGAGGTCGGTTGGTTCGCGCCACGCCCACGGCTCGCGGAGAGGCTCATCGCCGGTGAGGTGGGCTATGTGATCGCCGCCGTCAAGAACGTGACCGACGCGCGAGCCGGCGACACCGTCACCACCGTCGAGGGCGGGGCGTCCACTCCACTGCCGGGCTATCGCCGCGTGAAGCCGATGGTGTTCGCGGGACTGTTCCCCACCGACTCCGACCAGTTTGGAGACCTGAAGGAGGCGCTCGAGAAGCTGCAGCTCAACGACGGCGCTCTCTCGTTCGAGCCCGAGAACTCGGCTGCCCTGGGCTTCGGGTTCCGGTGCGGCTTCCTCGGTCTGCTGCACCTGGAGATCGTCCAGGAGCGGCTGGAGCGCGAGTTCGAGCTCGAGCTCATCACCACCGCGCCCACCGTTGAGTACCGCGTTGGGCTGCGCCGCGGCGAGGTAATCGAGGTCGACAACCCCTCGCTGCTGCCAGATCCCACCACCATCGAATCGATCTCCGAGCCATACGTGAAGCTGTCGATCATCGTTCCGTCGTCCTATGTCGGGGCGATGATGGAGCTGTGTCAGGACCGGCGCGGGGCCTTCAAGCACCTGGAGCACCGGCCCGGAGAGCGGATCGTGCTCGAGTACGAGATCCCGCTCGGCGAGATCATCCACGACTTCTACGACCAGCTGAAGTCACGCTCCAAGGGCTACGCGTCGATGGACTACGAGATGATCGGGTTCCGCGAGGGCGACCTGGTCAAGCTGGACGTCCTGGTCGCGGGCGAACCGGTGGACGCGCTCTCGCTGATCTCCCACCGCAGCAAGGCCCAGATCCAGGGCCGCAAGCTCGTGGAGAAGCTGAGGGCGATCATCCCCCGGCAGCTTTACG
>VBFO01000093.1 GCA_005881025.1 Chloroflexota bacterium
GCGCACCTTGAGCATCTGCGGGATCCCCGATTCCTGCAGCATCACGCCGACTCTGCTGCGCGCCGCGATGTCGGTGGGCTCCAGGCCGAAGAGCCGGGCACTCCCCGATGTCGGCTTGCGCAGCCCGAGCAGAAGGCTGATCGAGGTCGTTTTACCCGCTCCGTTCGGACCGAGCATTGCGACCACCTCGCCGAGCTGGATGGTGAGTGAGACGCCCCTCAGGGCTTCCACCTGACCGTACTTCTTCGTCGCGTTGACGAGCTCGGCGGCAACGGTCACCGCCACAGACTATCGATTTACGCTAGTCCAGATGCCTTCCATCTTCAGCCGCATCATCGCGGGCGAGTTGCCCGCCCGCTTTGTGTGGAAGGACGACCGCTGCGTCGCATTTCTTTCGAATCGACCGCTGCGACCTGGCCACACGTTGGTGGTGCCGCGGCTCGAGGTCGACCACTGGCTGGACGCGGATCCAGAACTGCTTGGGTCTCTGAGTCTCACCGCCCAGGTGATCGGCAAGGCGCAGATGGCGGCCTTCGACGCGGCGCGGATCGGGGTCTTGATCGCCGGACTCGAGGTGCCGCACCTCCATATCCACGTGGTGCCGATTCGAGGCTTGCACGATCTCGACTTTGGAAACCAGGATCCCAACCCCGACGAGGGGATGATGGATCGAGCTGCACAGGCGATCCGCGACCAGTTGCGTGAGCAGGGCCACGAGCCGCCTTCCGATTGAAGGCACACTAAAGGCATGTGCTACACAGACGAAGCTCGTCCGCCGCTGCCGCCGATCAGTGGAGCCGCCGCCGACCACGGCGAGCTCACCCTCACCGCCGCGGACGGCAACAAGCTGGCAGCGTACTTTGCACGCGCGGAGAAGCCGACCGGCGCCGGGATGGTTGTGCTGCCAGACGTGCGCGGCCTGCATGAGTTCTACAAAGACCTGGCACGGCGCTTCGCCGAAGCGGGCATCGACTCGGTGGCGATCGACTACTTCGGGCGCACCGCGGGCATCGGCGATCGCAGTGATTCGTTCGAGTACATGCCGCACGTTCAGCAGACGACCGCCGAAGGGATCAGGGATGACACCGCCGCCGCCATCGATCACCTCAAGTCGAAAGACGGTGGCGCGGTGAAGACCGTCTTCACCGTCGGCTTCTGCTTCGGTGGCTCCAACTCCTGGAACCAGTCGGCGCAGCAGAAGGACATCGGCGGCTGCATCGGCTTCTACGGCCGGCCCGTGAGGAGTGAGCCGTTCATCCCCAAGATGAAGGCGCCGCTCCTCGTGCTGGTGGCCGGTGCCGACCAGGCCACGACTCCCGAACAGGCGGCGGAGTTCAAGCAGCGACTGACTGAGGCGGGGGTGCCTTTCGAGCAGCACATCTACAAGGACGCTCCCCACAGCTTCTTCGATCGGTCGTTCGGGCAGTGGAAGGAAGCCTGCGACGACGCCTGGCGGCGGATGCTCGAGTTCGTCAACAAGCACAGCTGAAAGCTTCGACCTGGGGTCCTAAAGCCGCCCGGCCCGTATAGTCAAAGCGATGGCGCGTATGGCCACGGCGTCCAAGAAGTCCCCACCCGTGAAAACTGCGACCGCCCGCCTCCCGGATTCGCTGGTGGCCGAGCTGGAGCGCCGCCGGGGCGGGCTCGCGAGACACATGGCGAGGGCCGTCGTCAGCGTGGTTCGGTGGGACGACTCGACAGGCGTTCCTCCTCAGCGTTCGGCGATCGCGAGGGCATGCGAAGCCGGGCTGGACCTGTTCCTGGCCACCGCTCGCGAGGCGCGGCCGGCAGCGCCCGAGGAGCTGCGGAGGGTCGCCCAGCTGGGCATCCTCCAGGCCCGCAGCAGCCAGTCGGTGGAACCGATCCTCGCCGCGTACCGGATCGCGGCGCGTGTGGCCTGGGACGCGATCCTGCGGGCATGGCGCGGCCACCCTGAGGTGACCCCGGAAGCCCTGATGGTGACCGCCAACTACGTCTTCGCCGCCCTGGACCAGGTCGCGGCCGAAGTGACCAAGACCTACCTGCACGCCCGTGAGCAGCACATGCACCGCGGCACGCGCGCAAGGGCGCGTTTGGTGCACGCGCTGATCAGCGACAGCTTCGATTCCGAGCTCGAGCTCCAGAAGCAGGCGCTGACGCTGAACATGCCCATCACCGCCTCGGGCTATATCGCGGTGGTCTGCATGCTCATCATTGGCAGCCGGGAGGGCGCGCGGGGAGGCGATTCGCTGGCCGAGGTCGTCAGCTCGCTCGAGCTACCGCGGGGCGCGATCTCGCACACCACCGACCCCACCACTCTTGTGATCCTCTGGCCCGCCGACTCCGCGGCCGGCGCCGAAAGCGCCCGCGAGTTCGTGCTGAGCCTGAACGCAGAGGCGGTCAATCGTTCGGGTGCTGTGCGGGCTCGGGTCCGCGCCGGGATCGGCGGATACCACGCCGGCCTGCGCGGAGTCTCCAGGTCATACCTGGAGGCGCAGCAGGCGCTCGAGGCTGGGCGCAAGCTGCGGCCCGACTCGGTGGTGCATCAGCACGACGAGGTGATCCCCTACCTGGTCCTGGCCCAGAACCCGCTCCTGGCGGACCGCTTCGTCCGCGATAGCCTGGGACCCCTGCTCGATCCAAAGACGCGCAACCGCGAGCAGCTCACCGAGACGCTCGAGGCGTACCTGCAGACCGCCTCCGTCAAAGACGCCGCTGCGAGCCTGAACCTTCACCGCCACACCGTGCTGTACAGGCTGGACCGGCTCCGGGAGCTGCTCGGGCCGGACCTTGACCGGCCGGCCACCCGGCTGCGACTGCAACTCGCGTGCGACATGCGCCGGCTCCTCTAGGTGCGCCTTTAAGTGCAGGTTTGGACATTGAGTCCAAACTTCAGGGCCCCTTTTCGCACCTGCTGACGATGTCTCTGGGCCGCGGAGTCCGTACGCTCAGAGCATATGAACGCCAACTCAAACGGTCGCCGCGTGGCTGTCACCGGCATGGGCTTCATCACGCCGATCGGCAACGACCAGGAAACCGTGTGGTCGAACATGGTCGAGGGCGTGTCGGGGGTCGGCCTGATCAGCCGTTTCGACACCAACGGCTTCGACACCAAGATCGCCGCCGAGGTCAAGGGCTTCAACGCCGAGGACTACATGGACCGCAAGACCGCCCGGCACGTCGGGCGCTACTGCCAGTTCGCCCTGGCCGCCTCCAAGCAGGCGCTGGCCCAGTCAGGGCTCGTTCCTGGCGAGATGGACCCCGATGACGTCGGTGTCATCGTCAGCTCGGGCATCGGCGGCATGGAGGAGATCGAGAAAAGCCACACCGCGCTGATGGAGCGCGGGCCGAAGCGCATCAGCCCGTTCACGGTGCCGATGATGATCGCGGACATGGCGGCGGGCATCGTCGCCATCCACACCCAGTCGGGTGGACCGAACTACGCGATCGTCAGCGCCTGCGCGTCGGGATCGCACGGCATCGGCGAAGCCTCCGAGATCATCAAGCGCGGCGACGCGGTGGCGATGCTCGCCGGCGGCTCGGAAGCCACGATCACCCCCCTGACGATGGGTGCGTTCTGCCAGATCAAGGCGACCAGCGAGCGCAACGACGAGCCCGAGAAAGCATGCCGGCCGTTCGACATCGGACGTGACGGCTTCGTCATGGGTGAGGGCTCGGTGATGCTCGTGCTGGAAGAGATGGAGCACGCGAAGAAGCGCGGCGCGAAGGTGCTGGCTGAGATCGCCGGCTATGGCGCCAGCGCCGACATGTACCACTTCACCGCCCCGCAGCCGGAGGGCAAGGGCGCGATCCGCGCCATGCGCAAGGCGCTGAAGATGAGCAATGTCGACCCGACCGAGGTCGGCTATGTCAACGCGCACGGGACCTCGACCAAGCTCGGCGACGTGGCCGAGACGAAGGCGATCAAGGCGGTCTTCGGCGACCACGCCTACAAGCTGGCGGTCAGCTCGACCAAGTCGGTGCACGGTCACCTTCTCGGCGCTGCGGGCGCGATCGAGGCGGCCGCCTGCATCCTCGCCCTCAACCGGGGCCTGCTGCCGCCGACCATCAATCTCGACAATCAAGACCCCGAGTGCGACCTCGACTACGTGCCCAACAAGGCGCGCAAGGCAGATGTGAAGGTGGCCCTGTCCAACTCCTTCGGGTTCGGCGGCCACAACGCGACCCTCGTCATCAAAAAAGGCCCTTCGGCCAATTAGGAGAGTTTGAGATAGACATGGCAACCCAACTCGAGTTCAAGGAGCTGCAGAACCTGGCGGCCGAGATCCTCGGCGTGGAGCCGGATCAGGTTCAGATGGACAAGAGCTTCGCGCGTGATTTGGCCGCCGACTCGCTCGACCTCGTCGAGCTGATCGCCGCGGTCGAGGACAAGTACGACGTCGAGCTGCCCGAAGAGGAGCTCGAGAAGATGAAGGTCATCGGCGACCTTTGGAAGTACCTCGAGGAGAAATCCGCCGAGCGGCTGGAGGCCTGATCTCGATGGCCATCACCACCGCCTACAGAGCCCGCTCTGACGCGTTGCCTTTGCGGTCGTTCAAGACCAAGGGCCGTCACAGCGCGATCGCGGGCATGGGCGTCTACGCGCCCGAGAAGGTTGTCACCAACTTCGACCTCGAGAGGGTCATGGAAACGTCCGACAAGTGGATCACCGAAAGGACCGGCATCCGCAAGCGGCACTTCGCCGAACCCGGCACCACCACGCTCGAGCTGGCGACCAAGGCCGCGAGCTCCGCGCTGGACGCAGCCGGCATCACCGCCGCCGACCTTGACATGATCCTGGTCGGAACTTCCTCGCCCGACGGGCCGTTTCCGTCCATCGCGTGCCGGATCCAGGACGAGCTCAACGCCCCCGGTGCGGTGGCCTGGGACATGCTCGCCGCCTGCACGAGCTTCATTTACGCGCTGTCGACGGCGGACTCGTACATCGCCACCGAACGCGCGGACAACGTGCTCGTCATCGGCGCCGAGGTGCTGTCGCGGATGCTCGATTACTCGAACCGCGGAACCGCCGTCATCTTCGGCGATGGGGCCGGCGCCGCTGTCCTGAAGCCCGCTCCAGATGGGGCCGGATTCCTCTCGTGGTGTCTGGGAAGCGACGGCCGCGGCTATGAGCAGGTCACGTGCGGGAACAAGCAGGTCGGCGCTTACGCCGCCAAGGAGCCGAACCCGATCATCGACATGCAAGGGCCTGACGTCTTCAAGTTCGCCGTCGACATCTTCATCCGGCAGGCGCATGAGGTTGCGGACGCGGCCGAAATCGCCATGGACGAGATCGACCTCTGGGTTCCTCACCAGGCCAACTTCCGGATCATCGACGCGGCCGCGCGCCGCATCGGCCTGCCCCTCGACAAGGTCGCAGTCAACATCGACGAGTACGGCAACACGTCGAGCGCCTCGATTCCACTGGCCCTGGAGGAAGCGGTCCGCAAAGGTCGAGTCAAGAAGGGCGACAACGTGCTGCTGGCGGGCTTCGGCTCTGGGCTCACGTGGGGCGCGACGCTCCTCAAGTGGATTTAGGTAAGAGAGATTGATCAGCCTCTCCGGTCCGATCGCGCTGCTGTTTCCCGGCCAGGGTGTGCAGAAGCCAGGCATGGGCAAGAGCCTGTACGACAGGTACCCCGCCGCCAGGCGAGCATTCGAGCGCGCCGAGGAGGTGCTGGACCTTCCGATTCGGAAGCTGTGCTTCGAAGGCCCGATCGAGGAGCTGAACCGCACCGAGATCATCCAGCCGTGCGTCATGACCGTGTGCTGGGCGGCATACGAGGTGTGGCGCGAGAGCTACGGGTTCGAGAACGTTCAGGTCACGGCCGGTCACAGCCTCGGCGAGATCGCCGCCCTCGCGGCAGCGGGGGCCATCTCGTGGGAGACTGCCCTGCTGCTGGTCAAGGAGCGAGGCAGGATCATGGCCCAGGTCGCTCGAGAGCACGCCGGCGGCATGATCGCGATCGTCGGGCTCGACGAGGCGCAGGTCGAAGCCATCCGGCAGGAGGCATCGGCCCGCGGCATGCTCTGGATCGCAAACCGCAACGCCGACGTGCAGTTCGTGCTGTCGGGACAGATGCCGGCTGTACAGGAGGCGGAGCGGCTGGCGCTGGCCGCCGGGGCCCGACGCGCGCTCATCCTCACCATTCCCCTGCCGGCTCACACCCCGCTGATGGAGCACGCCGCGGCCGCCTTCCGGAAGGCCGTAGATCGCCTGCAGTTCAAGCCACCGACCTTCCCAATCCTTGCCAACGCCTCGGGCGAGGCGATGCGGACCGTCGGCGCGTTGCAAGATGAGCTGCGCCAGCAGATGCTGCGGCAGGTCGACTGGGCCCGGACCATGGTCTCGATGAAGACGATGAAGGTCCGCACCGTGGTCGAGCTGGGACCGGGACGGGTCCTGGCGAGCCTGGCCGCGAAGCACATCCCCGACGTGGTGACGTGGAATGCCGACGAGCTGTTCGTCGACTTCGCGGACACCGCCACGGCATGACCGAAGCTCGCGATCTGGAAGGGAAGACCGCGCTCGTCACCGGAGGCGGCAAAGGCATCGGGCGCGCGATCAGCGAAGCGCTCGCGGCGAAGGGGGCGAAGGTGGTCGTCAACTACCGTTCGGACGCTGCCGCTGCCGAGGAGACCGCCCGCGCGCTGCCGGGCGCGGTCGCGCACAAGGCCGATGTCGGCGACCCTGCGCAGGTCGAGGCCATGGTCAAAGCCATCGGCCGTGTGGACGTACTGGTCAACAACGCCGGCCTTGTTCGCGACAAGCTGCTGATCCAGATGTCCCCTCCGGATTGGGAGGACCTGATCCGCACCGACCTCATGTCAGTGTTCGCGACCACGCGGGCCGCGATCATGTCGGGCATGATGCGCGCGCGCTGGGGTCGCATCGTCAACATCTCGTCGATCGTCGGTCTCACCGGGAACGCCGGGCAGTCGAACTACGCCGCTGCAAAGGCGGGGCTGATCGGCTTCACGAAATCCGTGGCGCGCGAGTACGGCTCGCGCAACATCACCTGCAACGCAGTTGCGCCGGGGTATGTGAGGACCGAGCTCACCTCGGGATCGCTGACGGACGACATGGTGGGAGAGCTGGTCAAGCTCACGCCCATCAAGCGCGAGGGGACGGCCGAAGAGGTTGCCGCCGCAGTTGCGTTTCTGTGTTCGGAGCGCGCAGGCTTCATCACCGGGCAGGTCCTGGCTGTGGACGGAGGACTCTCCCTGTAGTCATGGAAGCAGTGAAGCGGCGCACCGCTGAGATCGCGGTATCGGGTGGCAAGCTGCCGCCCGTGACCCTGCCCAGCAACTGCCCTGGCTGTGGCATCGCCCTCGAGGTCGAGCATCTTCGCAAGCATGCGTATGTGTGCACGTGCGGTCATCACTTCCGCATGGGGGCCGATGCCTGGATCGCGCTCATCGCCGATCACGGCACCTGGCACGAGCGATGGGCAGACGTGCGCTCGCACGACCTTCTGAACTGGAAGGTTCCGAAGCCCTACCAGGAAACGATCGAGCAGCTGCGTAAGGAAGGCCTGAACGAGGCCGTCCGCACAGGCGCATGCAGCCTTGCCGGACGGCACATCTGGCTGGCGACGTTTGACTTCCGCTTCGTGGGCGGGACACTCTCGATCGTCGCCGGGGAGCGCCTTGCGCGTGGGATGGAGCAGGCCGCGGCCACACGAACACCGTATGTGCTGATATCGGCGTCAGGAGGCGCGCGCATGCAAGAGGGCGTGCTGGCTCTGATGCAGATGGCGAAGGTGAACGCGGCTGTGGGCCGCCTGAACGCCGCCCGCGTGCCCTACCTTTCGGTCCTGACCGATCCGACGTTCGGCGGCACCGCTGCGTCGCTGGCCCTGCTCGCCGACGTCAACATCGCCGAGCCGGGGGCCGCGATCGGCTTTACCGGGCCGCGCGTCATCAAGCAAGCGACTTATGCCGACCTGCCGGCAGGTTTTCAGAGCGCCGAATTTCAGCTCGCACGCGGTCAGGTCGACATGGTCGTGCCGCGCACGGAGCTGCGGCGCCTGCTCGCGCATCTCCTGGAGATGCACGCGTGAGGGGCAACCACCACACTCCGAATGGGACGACGCTGTCCGTCTGGCAGGTCGTCGAGCTCGCGCGCCACTCGCTGCGGCCGTACTCGCACGACTACCTGCGGCGCCTCGTCCCGGACTTCGTCGAGCTGCATGGTGACCGGCTGTCAGGCGATGATCCCGCGTTGATCGCGGGCGTCGGCACCTGGCACGGACGGACAACCATGTTCTTCGGCCATCAGAAGGGCCGCAGCCTCAAGGAGCGGGTCTCTCGAAACTGGGGGATGATGCACCCAGAGGGCTACCGCAAGGCCATCCGGCTCGCCCATCATGCTGCGAAGTTCGGGTTTCCGATCGTTTCGCTGATCGACACGCCGGGAGCCTATCCAGGAGCCGCTGCCGAGGACCGTGGAATCGCAGCCGCGATCGCAAGCGCGATCCGCGAGTGGTTCGAGATACCGGTTCCGATCGTCGCGGCGGTGATCGGTGAAGGCGGCAGTGGAGGCGCGCTCGGAATGGGCGTCGCCGACCGCGTGATCATGCTCGAGAACTCGATCTACTCGGTTGCCTCTCCGGAAGCGGCCGCCTCGATCGTATGGCGCGACAACTCACGCAAGGTGGAAGCGGCCGAGCAGTTGCAGCTGACGGCTCGCGATCTGCTCGCGATGGGTGTCGTGGAGGAAATAGTGCCTGAGCCCGCAGGCGGTGCCCATGCCGACTACGACGCCGCTTCGGCTGTGCTCGACGAGGCCCTGTACCGGCACCTGCAGCCGCTGCTGGCGCAGCCGGTCGCAGATTTGCTGCAGCACCGCTACGAGCGTTTTCGCTACATCGACTCGCTTATTCGTGCCGAGCCGCATTTCGGCCCGAAAATCGACTGAGGCGCGGGTGAGGGCTTCGGCCGCGCGCAAGCGCGACCAGGTTGGTACTTACTGATCGCTCCCCCGCGGGACCCCCTCCCGGGGAAACCCCGCCAATGAGAGTAGTGGCGCAGCGGGCCGCCGCCGGCTCCGTCAGATGGGAGGAGGGTGGCGAGCAGAGGTCTGCAACCATCGGGCGTGGACTCGTGTTGTTGGTGGGTGCAGGCCCTGATGACGATGAAGCAGTCATGCGGCGGATGGCGGACAAGCTCATCGACCTACGCGTGTTCGCGGATGACGCGGGCCGCATGAACTTGAGCCTGGCCGACGTGCACGGATCCGCCTTGATCGTCTCCCAGTTCACCTTGTTCGCGGACATGAGCCGCGGCCGGCGCCCGAGCCTGCTCGGCGCCGGCGACCCGAAACGCGCCGAAGCGCTCTACGAGGTGTTCGTGCGGAGCTTTCGTCAGCGCGGAATAGAGACAAGCACTGGAAGCTTTGGAGCAGTGATGAAGGTCAGCATCGAAAACGACGGTCCCGTCACGCTCGTGCTCTCGTCGGATGACTGGCCGACTCGTGTCTAAAGGACGACCGCAGCTTCTTCCTTACCTCGCATTCGCCTCGCTAGGGCTGATCTGGGGTGCGTCGTTCCTGTTCATCAAGCTGGGCGTGCAGGACATGAGCCCAACCGTGCTGGTCTTCGTGAGGTCAGCGTCGGGCGCGATCGCGCTTGCAGTGATCATGGTGGTCACTGGCAGGAAGCTTTTCGCAGGGCAGCTGCAAAGCCGGCTGGTGCCGTTCGCAATCATGGCCGTGACCAATGCTCTGCTGCCCTGGGTCGCGATCGCGTGGGGCGAGACGCGCATCAGCAGCGGGCTCGCGAGCATCCTCAACTCGACCACCACCTTGTGGGCGGCGATCCTGATCTACTGGGTGATCCCGACGGAAAGGCCCAGCGCTGTCAACTACGCCGGCGTCCTGGTCGGCCTGTCGGGCGTGGTCATCCTCGTCATCCCGGACCTGACGGCCCAAGGCATCTCAGGCAACGTCCTGGGTGCGCTGGCGGTCGTGGTCGCGTCCGTCTCCTACGCGGTCAGCGCCCTTTACGCCCGCACCAAGATGCGAGGCATGAACGTGTACGAGCAGAGCCTTGGCCAGCTGGCCGTGACCGCGATCCTCGCAATCCCTCTTGCTGCTCCGGCGCTGCCTCACGTGCACCTCGCCTTCCTCTCGATGGCGGCGGTGGTGGCTCTCGGAGTGGGTGGGAGCGGGATCGCGTACCTGCTCTACTACTACACGATGAACACGCTCGGCCCGGTGCGCGCGACGGGCGTCACATTCGTCGTCCCCGTGACCGCTGTGTTCTGGGGCGTGGTGCTGCTGCACGAGAGCCTCAGCCTTCCGATCGTCGCCGGAATGGTCGTCATCCTCTTCGGCATCGTGCTCACGAACCTTCGCCGCCGGGCGCCCAAGCCGCAGGCGATCCGCGAAACAGAAACTGCACGGGTGTGACCGGCTTCGTCGCGGAGCACGCGGCGGAGGTTGACGCCGCCGCCGGCCGCATCCGTCCTTACGTCCGACGCACGCCCACGCTGACCACGGATCTCGATGCCCGGCTGCGGTTGAAGGCCGAGTGTTTCCAGGTCACCGGCTCCTTCAAGCCACGCGGGGCTTTCAACGCGGTGCTGTCGCTGATGCAGCGAGGCCGCCCCGAGGGTGTCGTGGCGGTGAGCTCGGGCAATCACGCCCAGGCGGTAGCGCTCGCGGCTCGCACCGTCGGCATTCACGCTCTGATCCTCATCCCAGAAGACGCCAACCCCGCGAAGGTGGCGGCCACCCGCGCCCTTGGCGCGGAGGTGATCCAGAAGGGCATCACGTTCGCCAACCGCGAGCAGCGCCTGCGCGAGGTGATGTCGGAGCGGGAGCTCGCGTTGGTGCACCCATTCGACGACTGGGACGTGATCCATGGCCAGGGGTCGGCGGTCATCGAGCTGCTGGCAGACGCACCGGATCTCGAGGTGGTCGCAACGCCGGTGGGTGGTGGAGGTCTTCTGTCCGGAACGGCAATCGCAGCCGCTCGCCACAACCCGTCGATCAAAGTGATCGGAGTCGAGCCGGCCCAGGCTGACGATGCCTACCGGAGCTGGAAGGAGGGCAGCATTCAGACCCTTTCGGCGGCTCCCACGACCCTGGCGGACGGCGTTCGCACCACCGCGATCGGCAAGCGTAACTTCGAGGTCATGTTCACGAACCGGCTGGTGAGCGAGATCGTCACCGTCACCGAGGAGGAGATCGCGTCTGCGGTCCGTACCGCATGGACGAGGCTGCGGCTGGCGCTCGAGCCGACGGGCGTGCTTCCGCTGGCGGCGTTCATCGCCGGCAAGCTGCCGGCCGGTAAGACAGGGCTGGTCCTCAGCGGCGGCAACGCGAACTTGGAGACGGTGGCTAAACTGCTCGCCACCCAATGATCCCGGTCAAAGAGGTGATGACCCGAAACGTGATCACGTTTCGGGAGGACACCCCGGTCGAGGAGATCGCCCAGACACTGTCCTCCCGTCGCATCACGGGGGCGCCGGTGGTTGCCGGCGACGGTCTCGTGGTCGGGATCGTGTCGGAGGTTGACGTCTTCTCCAAGAAGGGAGCGGTGGCAAAGGACATCATGAGCCCGCACGTCATCTCGGTCACCGAGGACACCGGCATCGATGAAGCCGCGCGGCTGCTGGCAGGCGAGCGAATCAGGCGCGTGCCGGTCATCAAGGGGGGCAAGATGGTCGGTTTGCTGAGCCGCTCGGACGTGCTCGATTTCTTCGCCAAGACCCGCTGGACCTGCAACGTGTGCGGCCGTTGGGAAAGGGGCCTGGAGCGGCCGGAACGCTGTTTCTCCTGCTCGAGCACCGACATCCACCTGGAGCGCGCCGATCCTGGACACTGACCGCGGGGTTCGCCTCTCCCTGAAGGCAGAGAGCTTTGCGGAGTCGGTCATCCGGGAGATGACGCGGCTCAACCTCGAGCTGAACGGGCCGGAGCGGGCCATCAACTTCGCGCAGGGCATGCCCGACTTCGAGACCGACCCGCGGCTGATCGAGGCGGCCGCCAAGGCGATGCGCGATGGGCACAACCAGTACGCGACCACCTGGGGGGCGGCTCCTCTGCGGCGCGGTGTCGCCCACAAGCAGTCGTTGGCGTGGGGCCGCGAGGTCGATCCCGACCGTGAGGTGACCGCATCCTGCGGGGCCACCGAGGCGATGATCGCGACGATGCTTGCAGCAGTCGACCCCGGCGACGAGGTGATCGTGTTCGAGCCCTTCTACGAGAATTACGGCCCAGACTGCATCCTCAGCGGTGCCGTTCCTCGGTATGTGTCGCTCCATCCTCCGGAGTGGTCCATCGACCCGGATGAGCTTCGCCGTGCATTCAATGCCAAGACCCGGGCGATCGTCATCAACACGCCGCACAACCCGACGGGCAAGGTCTACACGCGTGCCGAGCTCGAGCTGATCGCCTCGCTCTGTCTCGAGCACGATGCGATCGCGATCACAGACGAGATCTACGAGCACATCGTTTACGAAGGCGAGCACATCAGCATGGCCACGCTGCCGGACATGGCCGGGCGCACGATCACGATCAGTGGCGCCAGCAAGACGTTCTCAGTCACCGGGTGGCGCGTGGGCTGGATCATCGCGCCGCCGGTGCTCAGCAACGGAATCCGGAAGGTTCACGATTTCCTGACGGTTGGCTCGCCGCACCCACTGCAGGTCGCCGTTGCGGCCGCCCTGGAGTTTCCCGCGTCCTTCTATGTGGAGCTGCGCGGCGACTATCTGGAGCGCCGCGATGCGATGGTCAGCGGGCTCAACGAGTGCGGCTTCGCCGCTGCAGCGCCAGGCGGCGCCTATTACGTGATGGCGGGCATCGCGGGCTTCGGCTTCGACGACGACCTGGCGATGGCCGACCACCTCATCCGCAACCTGGCCGTGGCGACAGTGCCCGGATCGAGCTTCTATCACGACCCCGCCCTGGGCCGCGGCCACCTCAGGTTCAGCTTTCCCAAGAAGCTCGACACTATCGAGCGCGGGCTGGAAGCGCTCCGCGGTTTGAAGCAGGGATCGGCGCGCCGGCCTTAACAGGCAGGGTTTCGCTCGATCCCGCGCTTGCTTAGGCTCGGGTCATGCGTCGCCTCTTTCGGCAGCCGATCACGTGGATGGTGCTGAGCGAGGTCGTGGTCGTGAGCTCCCTCGTGGCCGTGGCGTGGCACGTCTTTGCGAGCGCCGGCGTGAGCGACGTGGTGGCGCCACTTGTCTTGCCCGCGACCTCGAGCCCGGTCGACACCGCCGTCCCATTGCCCTCAGCCGGCGTGCTGTTGCCGCCCAGTCCATCAAGCCCGCGCCTTCTGCCCGGCCTGAACGTGGATCCGTTCTTCTGGAGGGCTCGGCTGGCCGCCTTGAATTTGGCCGAGGCTCAGGTCGAGGCGCTCGAGTGGCGGATCGTCCACTCGGCGATGGACACCGTTCACCGCTATGTCGAGTCGGTGGTGATTCCAGCCATCGAGCGCGCCGAAGGCAGGGCCAGATGAGCCAGCTGTGCCTTCCGGATCCGGGAGGTGGCTTGGGCTTACTTCTCCCCGGTCATCGCGACGTTGCCGTTCAGGGTCGCGCCGTCCTCGACGGTGAGGCGCCCAACCTTGACGTCGCCGTTGAGCCGGCCTGAGCCGCCCAGCGTCAACCGGCGCCTGGCTGTCACGTTGCCGGTGACCTGGCCACGCACCGTAACGTTGGCGCCTTCGATCGCAGCCTGGACGGCGGCGGTCGACTCGACCGCGACGTCGCCGCTGGCCTTCAAGTCGCCCTCGACGTTGCCATGAACGCGCAGGTCGCCCTGAATGTCGAGGCGCCCGTTAAGGGTGTCGCGCGGTCCCAGCGTCACGACGTTGGTGCCGCCGTTCTGCGCAGTTCCGGCTGCCGCATGGCTGGCGGTTTTTTCTGCTTGGGCCATATGGGTCTCCTCCAGTGGTTCGGTCGGTTTTTCCATGACTCAGATCAACGCTGTGCGACGGCGTACTTGCGACAAATGCGGTTAAGAAGGGGGTCTGGAACAGGCGGCGAGCTAGCATCCTATCAGGGTGCCCCGGCAGGAGGAGGAAGGAAGAAAAACTCGACCTCGAGTGATCTTTGGCGTCCTCCGGGAGGTGGGGCCACGGCCCTGATGGACCCGGATTCGACCGACGAGATGGTCGACCACCTGGTCGACTTTTTTGACCAGGTGGCCACGGATTACGACTCCTGGGCGGGCGGACTGCACGGACGGGTGGCTGCCCGGCTCGCGGAGATCGCGAGCCCGAAGCGCGGTCACCATGCGCTTGACGTCGCCTGCGGCACCGGGATGGTCGCCCACCTGGTGGCGGCCAAGGTCAAGCCGGGCACCGTGATCGGGATCGACCTGTCGGAACGCATGCTGTCGGTCGCCCGCTCGCGGCGAGACCCGAACACGCAGTTCGTCGGGATGGCCGCAGAGCGCCTGGTCTTCAGGCCATCGACGTTCGACCTGGTCACCATGGGAGAGGCGCTTGCCTATCTGGCCGATCCCGCGGCGGCGCTCGAAGAGGCCCATCGCGTGCTCAAGCCGCATGGACGCCTGGCGGTCTCATGCTTGAGGCGAAGCCTCAGCACGCCGGCCCAAAACCTCTTCTTTCAAGGGCTCGTGCCACTGGCGCGCCGCCACTATCTAAGCCTGCCCAGGTTCAGCTCGGAACGCAGTCAGTTTGGTGAGCCGTCGGTCCTGCCCGGACTGCTGGGCGAAGCCGGATTCCGAGTCACCACCATGACCGAGATGGTCAGCGGCGGTCGCGCTCGCGATGCGCGCGAATGGACGGACCTGATGGCGGGGGCCGGTCCGCTCCCCTACACGCTGATCAAGTCACTCGGTCCGCGGTATCGAGCAGAGCTCGAGGAAGAGGTCCACGGGGCGATGGACAGCCTTGGCGATCCCGATGATGCGTTTCGCTACCACCACTCCTACCTGCTGGCGGTGGCCGAGAAGCGGTAGGAGTCGCGAAGCGTGACCGCGATCACGACGCCTGCAAGCAAGCACAGCGCCGCCGCGATGCCGAAGATCTCCCGGTACTCCTGAAGGAACGCGGCTGACACGAGGCGAGCGAGGTGATCCACCCGCTCCTTGATCGTGGGGTCGCTCAGCTGCGGGGTGCCGAGGACCTGATGAAAGCGGTGCAGGCCGAAGGCCGTCAGCGCTGAGAGGCCGATCAGCATTCCGAGAGTTCTGGCGAGGACGATCAGGCTCGACGCGAGGCCATGTGTCTCCGTCCGCGTCATGTTGAGCACGGCGCCTGTCAGTGGAGCGATCACGAGTCCCAGGCCGAAGCCGCACATGGCGAGCGCAACGTCGGCCTGCCGCAGGGGCCCGAAGTTGACCGCGAGCTCGTCGGCCTGCCAGCCTGACATCAGCCAGAAGGCGGCCGCGGCCAGCAATACTCCGGCCAGCGCGATGGGTCGCAGGCCGATGCGGGCCGAGAGCACGCCACCTAGAAGAGCACCGACGGGCACACCGGCGAGAAACCGGCTCAGGAGCAAGCCTGAATCGAGCTGGTCGAGGTTGAAGACCAGACGGCCGAGGATGGGAACGTCGACCAGGGCCACCATCAGCGCACCGCCGATCAGCAGGTTGGCGACGATCGAGCCGATGAACGGTGCGCTCCGAAGCAGAGGGCGCGGTATCAGGGGCTCGAGCCGTCGCATCTGACGCCAGGCATAGAGGCCGAGCAGTGCGAGGCTGAGCAACCCGGCTGGAATGAACAGCGCTCCGGTTGCGCGGTTGGCGGGATCGTCTGGGTAGAGGGCGAGCACCAGGAGTCCCAGCCCGATTCCGAGCAGGCCGGCCGAGAGCCAGTCGATCTCCGAGCCCGCCTCCGCGTTCTGGGTGCGAATGGTCCGCCGGCCCAGGAGCAGACCGGCGCCGCAGATCAACGCTAGCGGGACGTTGATCCAGAACACGAAACGCCAGCCTCCGATCGCCGACGCGGCGGCGGCCAGCGCGGCGCCGTACAGGGGGCCGAAGACGCTGCCCGCCTCCTGAAGGGCGGCGACCGAGCCAAGGGCGATGACGCGGTCCGGGCCGCGGTAGAGGTCCGCGGCCAGGGCCAGCGTCAGCGGAACCAGGCCTCCGCCGCCCAGGCCCTGGAGCACCCGGCCGGCGACCAGCCAAGGCATCTCGGCGTAGGGGAGAAGGCCGGCGGTGGCGGTGAGGATGGAGCCAATCGCGAAGACCCCCATGCACGCCGCGTAGACCGGAGCCCGGCCTCGAGCGTCGGAGTAAGCGCCGAGCAGCGGCATCGCGACGATGTATCCCGTGAGGAACCCTGTGACCAGTGGGGTCGCCTGCTCCAGGCGGTCGATGGTGAGCCCGACGTCGGCGATCATCACCGGCAGCAGGGTCACGACGACGTAGGCGTCCATCGCCGCCACAAAAAGGCCGGCTCCGGCCAGTCCGAGCAGGAGCGGCTTCGAAACGCCTGCCTGCACAGCGCCGGGGCCGGAGCTCAAGGCAGGCCCTCAGCCAGGGCCACCTATGACGTTCGCGCCGGCGAAGCGATGTTGACCGGCCCGTTGAATCCCGACAGGTCGACCTCGACGGTGCTGTCGGTTCCGTTGTCTCCGAACTTCCCTGTCAGCACCGCCTTGCGTATGTAGTGATCCGATCCGCCGACCCAGATCACCGCCGCGACATCGCCCGACGAGCCCAGCTGCGCCAGCATGCCGTGAACCTGATCGGCGCCATACGTGGCTGACACCTTGTGCGAGTCGACTCCGGCCACCGTCTCCGCAGACTGATATTTGGGGCTGCGCCCGGTGGGGATCACCGCGGGCAGGCCGACTGCGGGATCGAACAGCTTCGCGAGGTCGGGGATCTCCCTCGCCTGCGCAGGCGGCAGCTCCTGGAATCGAGCGAGCGGCGGCCTCAGGAAGACGTGACCGCCCAGGATCACCACCTCGAGGCCGATCTGAAAGTCCTGCTGCCTGACGAGATAAACGGTGTCGCTCTCACCGGGCAGCCGCAGGGCCGCGCTGGCCGACACGAGCGCGAATCCCTGGAAGGTGATGGTGCCTTTGGTGACCTTGAGGGTGACGGTGACGGTCTTCAGCCTGGCCGTTGCGGCCGCGCCCTCTCGCAGCACCGCGCCGGGATCCTCCGGCTGCAGTCCGCCGCAGCCCGCGAGCAGCACCGCGGCCACGATCGAGGCGCCCAGCCGGTAGCGAGCAGTCATCGCGGACAACAAGTATCGGCCGCTCACGGGCTCAGCCTCTGCGGTCGTCGCCGGCACGAACGATCAGGCGAACCGGTCTGTCGAACAGCACGTACTCCCAGGCCCAGTTGACCAGCACGACGATCCGGCTGCGAAAGCTCACCACATTGACGAGGTGCACGAAAAGCCACATCAACCAGCCGAGGAATCCCGACAGGTGCACAGGCCCGAGCTCCGCCACCGCAGAGTTGCGTCCGATTGTCGCCATGATCCCGGGATCGCGATATCGAAAAGCAGTGGCGCCCCCGTTGTGCACCATGTCCGCGATGGTGGCGGCGACCCGCCTCGCCTCCTGCATGGCGACCGGGATCAGCAGCGGCAAGGGGACGTCGCCGGCGGTCGCGAACGCCAGGTCGCCGATCACGAACGCCGCGGGATGGCCGGGCACCTGAAGGGTCGGTGAGACCTTGACACGAGCCTGCCGTCCGAGCTCGACCCCTAGCGCCGCACCGACTGCCGACGCACGCACGCCTGCGGTCCAGATGACTGTGCCGGCGGTGATCTCCTGGCCGCTCGCGAGCTTCAGCGTGTCCCTGGTCACCTCGGCAACCCGCGCGCCCAACATCACCTCGACTCCTTTCTGCTCCAGGGAGCGCCTGGCGGCGGCGCGCAGCTCGGGCTCGAAAGTACCGAGGATCGTGTCCGCGGCCTCCAGCAGGATGACACGGACCTCGCTCATGTCGAGGTCTCGAAAGTCCTTGCGCAGAACCAGCCGGATCAGCTCGGAGTACGCGCCCGCGAGCTCCACGCCTGTCGGACCGCCGCCCACGATCGCGAACGTGAGGAGGCCCTTGCGGTCCTCGGCGGTCTTCGACCAGCGCGAGGCTTCGAAGCGCGACAGAACCCGGTTGCGCAGTGCAAGGCCCTCGTCGAGGTCCTTCAACCCGAAGGAGTAGCGCTCGAGCGAAGCGTTTCCGAAATAGTCGGTCTGCGCGCCGGTCGCGAGCACGAGGTAGTCGTAGGAGATCGGTCCGTGGTCGGTGAGGAGAAGCCGCCGCTGCAGGTCTGCACCATGGATCTCGGTCTGGCGGAACTCGACGTTGCGCAGTGGCCGGATCAGCTCCCGCACCGGTCGAGCGATCTCGCCCGGATCCAGCAGCGCTGTGGCCACCTGGTAAAGGAGCGGCGTGAACAGGTGGTAGTTGTTGCGGTCGAGGAGCAGGACGTCCACATCGACGCGCTTCAGTGCGCGCGCGCACGTGATCCCGCCGAAGCCGGCGCCCGCGATGATCACGCGCGGTCGGCCCGCCAGCGGTACGGCTACTCCTCTCCGCGTTCCATCTTGCCGGTCCGCCCCTTCTGCGGCGGGTAGCGTCCC
Source organism: Chloroflexota bacterium (assembly GCA_005881025.1). GTDB lineage: Bacteria > Chloroflexota > Dormibacteria > Dormibacterales > Dormibacteraceae > CF-54. The sequence continues at coordinate 18,508 of VBFO01000093.1, forward strand.
CGGCTGGTGCCGTGCCGCCGGTTGGCCATCTTTTCGAGCGCGGGTCCACCCCCGGTGGCCTCGAGCAGCGAACGAGGAAGCTTTTGCTTTTTCTTGATGATCGGGTCGAAGAGGTCGCCGAGCTTCGCGACCCGCGCCAGCACCTGGTCCGAGTCGAAGACGAGCAGCGAGGGGTCACCAGACTTTAAGCACCGCTCGACCTCTTCCCATGACACCGGGGTGGAGACGGTCGGCCTCGCCCGCGCCCTCAATGAGTAGACGTTGACAGTGGTCTTGTACTGGTCGTTCTGACTCCAGTCGATCAGCACCCGCCCTTTCCGCAGCTCTTTCAGCTGCTTGTGCACGACCAGGTCGGGGTGCTTCTCCTCGAACATCTGCGCGAGGCCCTTGGACACCACCTTGGTCTCCTCGTAGGTGACCGCCGTGTTCAAGGGGACGTAGAGCTGGAGGCCCTTGGATCCCGAAGTCTTGGCGCAGCATTCCAGGCCGTGCTCTTTGAACACGTCGCGGAGCATCAGGCCGATGCGGCAGCACTCCACGATGGTGGCCGGCGGGCCTGGGTCGAGGTCGAAGACGAGCGTGCACGGCTGCGGCAGCTTCTTGGCTTTGGAAAGCGAGGTGTGGAACTCCAGCGTGGCGATCTGGGCGAGCCACACCAGCGTCGGGACGTCCTGGCACAGGCAGTAGTACATGTCGCGGTTGTTGCCGCCGCTCCAAACGGTCGCCGTCTCCACCCACGGCGGCCTGTGCTTGGGGCAGTTCTTCTCATAGAAGAACTCGGCATCGACACCGTTTGGGTAGCGCTTCAAGGTCAGAGGGTGATCGCGGGTGTGGGGCAGGATGATCGGCGCGATCCGCGTGTAGTAGTCGATCACCTGGGCCTTGGTGAAGCCGGCCTCCGGGTAGAGGACCTTCTCGAGGTTTGTCAGCTTGAGCGTCCGCGCCTCGATCTGAACCTCGACCGAAGTTTCCTTAGCCACCTTCGCGCACCACCTCACCTGCCGGCTTATCGATGCGAAAGGCCTTGAAGGCCGGCGCGCGCAGCTGCCCGCCTCGCGTCCATTCGACGAACTCGAACTCAGCTACTACCTTCGGCTTGACGAAGTGTGCCTTGCGGGGCGGTGGTGCCCCCGCGCCAAACGGGCTCTTGTCGATCGCCAGGGGCGTCAGCATCTCGTTGAGCTTGTCGAGTGTCTTGTCGGTGAAACCCGTTCCGACCTTGCCGGCATACACAAACTTGCCCCCGTCGTAGTAGCCGACCAGAAGCGCACCGGGATACCCGCGGCGTTTGCCTTCGCCTTCGAGCCAGCCGCCGATCACGAGCTCCTGGCGATTGCGGTTCTTAACCTTGAGCCAGGCACCCGATCGCCTGCCCGGCTCGTACTGGGCGTCGAGCCGCTTGGCCATCACGCCCTCGAGCCCACCCTTGAGGCTGGCTTCGAGCATCTCGTGGCCGCCGCCCTTCTCGAAGGGCGACGTCTGCCACGAAGGCCCTGACAGCTTGAGCCTGGCCAGCTGTGCGCGCCTGTCGACGTACGCCGACGTCATCAGCGAATGGCCGTCCTGCCAGAGCACGTCGAAGACCATGTAGCTCACAGGCACGGTCTTCATCTTCCGCCTCACGTCGTTCTCGGACGTGAGTCCCATGCGCTGCTGGATCTGCTCGAAGCTCGGCCGTCCGTTCTCATCCAGGGCCACGACCTCGCCGTCCAGGATCACCTCGCGCGACCCGAGGGCGCGGCCCATGGCATGGATCTCTGGATATCGCCCGGTGATGTCCTCACCCGTCCTGCTGATGAGCCGGACGCGGCCGCCGTCGACATACGCCAGCGCTCGGATGCCGTCCCACTTGAACTCGAAGCCCCACGCAGCGTCAGGAGTGGGGGCCCTGGTCGCCGGCTTGGCC